>JBEVKE010000093.1:0-7430 GCA_040509835.1 Thermoleophilaceae bacterium | reverse complement strand
TGCGCGACGGCGCCCAGCTCGTCGACGTGCGCGAGCCGTACGAGCGCGACGCCGGCCGGATCCCCGACGACACCGCGCACATCGAGCTCGACCGGCTCACCGACGAGGCGGGCTCGATCGACCGCGACCGGACGGTTGTCTTCTACTGCCGTACGGGAAGCAGGTCGGGGCTCGCCGCGGAGGCCTTCTCGGCGGCCGGCTACGACGCCCACAACCTGGACGGCGGCCTGAAGGCGTGGGTGGCGGACGGCCTCCCGATCGAGCCGGCCGACGGGCGGGTTGCGTGACCTAGAGCGTCAGCTGACGCTCGTAGGGGCCGCTGCCGGTCATGCAGGCGGCGCCGCACCGCGCGGCCAGCTCCACGGCCCTGTCGATCTCCCAGCCGGCGCCGAGGCCGTAGGTGAGCCCCGCGGCGAAGCTGTCGCCGGCGCCATAGGCATCGCGAGCCGGGCCGGGAAGCGGCGCGGGACCCCACTTGCCGCGCTCGCCCGAGGCGGTCTCCCACTCGCCGCCCTGCGCGCCCAGCGTCCGCACCACGATTCCGGGCACGGGATCGAGGTCGCCCTCTCGGTAGAGCTCTCCCGGGTCGCGGCCGCTCGACACGAGCGCGTCGAGCTCCACGTGCGCCTCCGACAGCGTGCCCAGTCCACGCGGAGTCGCCACGAGCACGCGCGCCCGGCGGGCGTGGCGGACGGCCTCCACGTCGCCGGCGGTCAGGTAGACGGCGTCGGTGTCGTCGAGCCGGTCCCAGTCGAGCGCGTCGGCGCCGTGCGGGCCGAGCCGCGGGCCCAGCACCGTGATGGTGCGCTCGGCGTGGTCGTCGACGTGGACGAAGGCCCGGCGCTGCGGCTCCGGACGGACGCCCCCCTCGATCTCGAGCCCGAGCTCCTCGAGCCGCGCCTCCGAGCGATGGCCGACCTCGTCGTCGCCGAAGGCGGTGAACAGCGTGGCGCTGCCGGCGAGCTTCATCAGCTGGACCGCCGCGACGGCGCCGCCCCCGCCCGGCTCCTCGAAGCTGCGCGTGGCGTGGACGATCTCGCCCGGCCTCGGCACGTGCGGCACCTGCGCGAACTCGCACCACTCCATGTGTCCGACGACCGCGACGCGCATGAGCCGGGAGCTTGTCATGTCGCGTAGCGTCCGGGGCCATGGACGATCCGCTCCGCATCGGGCGCCACGTGGCGATTCCGCTCTCCGAGGTCGAGCTGCGCACGAGTCGCTCGTCCGGACCGGGCGGCCAGCACGCGAACGTGACCGCGTCGCGCGTCGAGGCGGTCTTCGACGTATGCGGCTCCCGCTCGCTCACCGAGGAGCAGCGCGAGCGGATCGCCGCGCGGCTGGGACCTGTGGTGCGGGCGGTGGCCCAGGACACGCGCAGCCAATCGCGCAACCGGGAGCTGGCGCTCGAGCGCCTGCGCGGCCGGCTCGAGAGCGCCCTGGCGGTGCAGCGCCCTCGCCGGGCGACGAAGCCCACGGCGGCCTCGCGCCGGCGCCGCAGCGAGTCCAAGCGGCGGCGTGGAGAGGTGAAGCGGCTGCGGAGGCGGCCGGAGGTCTAGTTCCCGGGCGGTGCCGCCGCGCCGCCGCCCTCGCCCTGAGGCGGGGCCGGTGCGGGCTGCGCGGGTGCCTGGCCCACTCCGCCGCCGTCGCCCTGCGGCTGCGTGGGCGCAACCGGCGTGACGGTCGTGCCGCCGCCGGTTCCACCCGTGGCGGGCGGCGTGCTGGGCGTCACGGTGCCACCGCTCGTATCGCCGGTCGTGTCCGTCTTCTTGTTCGACTTCGAGCTGTCGGTGCTCGGCGTCTTGACCGTCGGGCTGCCGCCCACGCCGAGGTCGGACGGCGTGCTCTCAGGCGCCGGATCGCCACCGCCCGCGCTTGAGATCACCACGATCAGCAGGATCAGGAAGACGACGCCGCCGGCGATCAGCGCGACGGCGCGGCGGCGCCTGTAGACGAACTCCGGCTCGCGCCCCGCGGGGCGTTCGGCCCCGTACGGCGCGCCGCGTCCCTGCTGGGTCGCCGACTGAGCCCGAGTGCGCTCGAGCACGCGTGTTGGCTGGTCCTCCACTCGGCTGAAGGTATCAGCCGTCACGAACAAATAGCAGCGGCCGCACCCGCCGGTCAGGCGAAATGCAGGTCGCCGGCGTCACCCTCGTCAACCGGCTGCTCGCAGGTCGGGCACCACCAGCGCGCCTCGACCGGCGTCCCGCATGCTTCGTGACGCGGCGGCTCGCCCGCCTCACGGTGGCGCGCGCCCCAATCGGCAAGCATGCGGAGCGCCCCCGCGAGCTCGTGACCGGAGGCTGTGAGCTCGTACACGAACCGCTGCGGGCGCTCGGTGTAGGGCTGGGCCACCACCAGTCCCTCGCCCTCTAGCCGTCTCAGCCGCTGCGTGAGCACGTTCGGCGCGATCCGCGGCATACGCTCCTGGAGGTCGCCAAAGCGGCGCGGCCCGTCGAGGAGCGCCTCGATCAGCAGCAGCGTCCAGCGGTCGCCGACGCTGTCGAGGGCGGCCGCGAGCGGGGTGGTGGTTGGCTCTGCCATGGGGAAATCGTAGCTGTGTATAGTGACTTGCAATCTGCAAGTTACTCCCGCGCCCGGGACGGCGCGGCGCATGACAGGAGCATTCGCATGAACGCAGTGACGACTCTTCAGGACGCGATCGCGGGCGCGGCGGAGCGAGTCGGGCCCTCGGTGGTGGGCCTGGGCCGCGGGTGGGGTCACGGCTCCGGCGTCGTGATCGCCGACGGTCACGTGATGACCAGCGCGCACAACCTCCGCCGCGACGAGGTGACCATCTCGTTCGCCGACGGCCGGCGCGAGACCGCGACAGTCGCGGGCGTGGACACGGACAACGACCTTGCCGTGCTGGCGGTCGGCACCGGCGACGCGCCACCCGTGAGCTGGGAGCCGGCGGACGAGAGCCCGGGCATCGGAACGCCGGTGGTCGCGCTCGCCAACCCCGGCGGGCGCGGCCTGCGCGCGACGCTCGGCTTCGTCTCCTCCGGAGGGCGCAGCTTCCGCGGACCGCGCGGCCGCCGCATCCGCGGCGCCATCGAGCACACCGCCCCGCTGCCGCGGGGCTCGTCGGGCGGCCCGCTGGTGGACCCGGACGGGAACCTGCTCGGCGTGAACAGCCTCCGGCTGGATGGCGGCCTGATCCTCGCGGTGCCGGCCGGCGCCGCGGTGAAGGAGCGGATCCTTGGCCTGGCGCGCGGCGAGGCGCTCTCGCCGCACCGGCTCGGCGTGGCCATCGCGCCGCCTCGGGTTGCGCGCCGCCTCCGCGGCGCGGTGGGCCTGCCCGAGCGCGACGGCCTCCTCGTGCGGTCGGTCGAGGACGGCAGCCCCGGGGACGAGGCCGGCATCGAGACCGGCGACCTGATCGTCGCGGCGGCCGGCAACCCGACCGCGGGCGTCGAGGCGCTCTATACCGCCCTCGACACCGTCCCGGCGGCCGGCGGCGACCTCGAGCTCACCCTGGTCCGGGGAACCGACGAGCGCACCGTGACCGCGACCTTCAGGAGCGAGAAGGCCGCATGACCCAGCTCGCCGATCCCCCCTCACCCGAGGAGACCGAGGCGCTCGACGCGTACTCGCGGGCGGTGATCGCGGTCGCGGACCGGCTCGCGCCCTCGGTGGCCAGCCTGCGCGTCATGCGCCGAACGCGCGGCGGGCAGCTGCCCGCCGGGGCCGGCAGCGCCGTCGTGCTCACCCCGGACGGCTTCCTCGTGACGAACGCCCATGTCGTCGGGCGCTCGGACACACGCGGGCGGGCCACGTTCGGCGACGGGCGCGACGAGCGCTTCGAGGTGATCGGCCGCGACCCGCTCTCCGACCTCGCCGTCCTGCGCTCCGAGGGCGGCGACCTAACGCCGGCCGAGCTCGGCGATGCCGAGCGGCTGCGGGTCGGCCAGCTCGTCGTGGCGATCGGCAACCCGCACGGCCTCGGCGGCTCGGTCACGGCGGGCGTCGTCTCGGCGCTGGGGCGCTCCCTCCCCGCCCGGTCGCGGCGCGCGGGTCGGATCATCGACAACGTCATTCAAACAGCCGCCGCCCTCAACCCGGGCAACTCGGGCGGCGCGCTCGCGGATAGCCGCGGGCGCGTGGTCGGGATCAACACGGCCGTGGCCGGGGTCGGGCTCGGCCTTGCCGTCCCGATCAACGAGGCCACCCAGGCGGTGATCGCAGGGCTCATGTCGGACGGTCGCGTCCGGCGCGCGTACCTCGGCATCGCGGGCGGCCCGCGGCCGGTCCCGCCGCAGGCGCGTGCCACCACCGGCTCGACCATGTGCGTCGAGGTCGTCGAGGTGGTCGAGGGCGGTCCGGCGGACCGCGCCGGGATCAGGCCCGAGGATCTGATCCTGTCGGTCGACGGCACCCCCACGGAGCGCGTCGAGGACCTCCAGCGGCTGATGGTCGCCGCCCTGATCGGCACGCCGGTGGAGGTGCGCATCCTGCGCACCGGCCGGCTCATCGAGCTCGAGCTGGAGCCGGCCGAGCTCGCCGTCTGAGGCGGCCTAGAGCCCCGGGATGTGACGCACCGCGAAGCCCGCGGTCGAGCGCGAGTCCTCCTGCCAGCGTGTGCCCGCGCGGCCCTGGCCGCTGGTGTCGAAGCGTAGGCCGGCCACGTACATGAAGATGTGGCCGGGGCTGGCGTAGATCGTGATCCAGCGCCCCTGGCCCGGCGCTCCGTAGTTCATGAACAGCCCCGAGGTGAGCGGCCGCCCCAGGAGTCCGGCGCCCGCCAGCGCGAAGGAGACCGATCCGGAGCAGTCGTAGCCGTTGTCGCGCCAGGCGCCGTGCCCGCCGCCCCACTTGTAGGGGAACTTGGCGATCTCGTTGGCGGCCAGGATCACGCGCTTGACGACCTCGGGCGCGTTGTCCGGCGCGATCGCCGTGCCGTCTCCCAGCACCCGCGCGCGCGGACCGGTCTGCAGGAACGCCGTGGTGTTCAGGTGCTTCTTGAAACTCGCGAGCCGCTTCCGGGCCTGGCGAAGCTCCGCGCGCACCTCGGCGTCAGTCGGCGCCCCAGGGCTGGGCGCGTCGTCCGTGGGGCTCGCGCCCGACCGGTCCACGCCGACGCCCTCGAGCTGCACGACCTGCGCCTTCGACCGCGGCTTCGGCTCGTCGTCGCCCTGGAGGGCGCGCGCCTCGCGCGCGGCCTCGGGCGTCAGCACGACCTCCTGAGGGTCCCTGCCCGTGTCCGTTCCGTCCGCGCTGTCCTGCGGAGCGGGGCCGCACGCCGCCACGGCCACGCCGCACAGCGCGAGCGCCGCGACCGCGGTCGCGCGCCTCAGGCCGCCGGGTCCGGCGCCTGGTGCTTTGATTTCCATTCCTGGTACGGCATCCCGTAGACGATCTCCCGTGCCTCCGCGTCCTCGAGCTCGATGCCCCGCTCCTCCGCCGCCTCGCGATACCAGCGCGACAGGCAGTTGCGGCAGAAGCCGGCCAACTCCATCAGGTCGATGTTCTGAACATCGGTCCGCTCGCGAAGATGCTGAACGAGCGCACGGAAAGCGGCGGCCTCGAGCTCGGTCTGCGTGGCCTCATCCATGGATCTGGAACGATAGGGACGATGACCGAGACCGAACGGAACCAGAGGTCGGCCCCCGCCGACCCCACCGGAATCGACCAGCCCCACGACGTGCTCGCAGCCGAGGAATTCGGCATTCCCGGCCGCGAGAGCGGCATCCCGGGGGATCCCGCGGGCATCCGCGAGCCGCACGACGTGCTCGCCGCGGAGGAGTTCGCCATGCCCGCGGGAGCGGAGCCGCACGGCGAGGGGGGCGGCCCGGGCGTACGCGCCTTCCTGCCGCTCGCCCTGGCGGCGCTGGTACTCGTGGTCGTGCTCCGGCGCCGGCGGTGACGCAGGAGCTGTCGCCGGAGAACCGGATCGGCGTGACCGTCGACCGGGCGCTGTGCATCGGCTCGGGCGACTGCGTCGACACCGCGCCCGACGTGTTCCAGCTGGACGAGGAGGACAAGGCCGTCGTGGTCGATCCCGATGGCGCGTCGGTGGACGACGTCCTGGCGGCCGCCGGCAACTGCCCGGTCAGCGCGATCTTCGTGGTGGGCGAGGAGGGCGACCTCTACCCGTAGGGGCCGGCCGCCGGGTCAGGCGTGCCGGGGCGCGCGCCCTGTGAGCGCCGCCTGGATCGCCTCGGCGGACAGGTCCTCGAGCGGCCACAGGAGGCCGCGGGCTACCGCCAGCGGCTCGCGATCCTCGTCGCGGATCCACTCCGCCTCGTCCCGCGACTCGACGAACATCGCGAGCGCATGCATGTACGCGTTCAGGCGAGCGGGACGCATCACGATCGTGCCGGCGCCGCCCGTGAGCTCGTGCAGCTCATCGCCGAGCGCGGTCAGCTCGCGAAACTCGACCACGTCGTCGGCCGAGAGCTCCTCGTTGCGGAACCGCTCGGCGACCGCCGCCGACACCGCGTGCGCCGACGCCGCGATCTCCTCCCCGCGGAGGTCGAAGACCGCATGGACGACGGGCTCGCCCTCGAGGTCGGTCGTGATGTCCACGTGCTGGCGTTCCATCTCTCTCACCGACAGTATCGGCCAATCGAGGCCATGTCGTGATGCGAGATCTTTTACCCGCAAAGAGCGGGAAATCACGCGGCAGCGTGGCGCGAATGAATTGCTGAGGGGAGCGCATCGAGTACGGCGTACACCCAGCGCTTGTACTGGAGCCCGAAGAACGGCTCGGCGACCTTCCACCTCCACGAGGTCGGGTCCATCCCGATCTCGAGCTCGACATACGTGTCGTCCTGGGCACGGGTGAGCTGGAAGCGCGCGTAGGAGCCGCTCATCGTGCAGCGGAACTGCGCCTCCTTCAGCTCCTCGAAGCGCTCGACCACCCACACCGAGTCCAGGGCGTCGAGGAACGGCATGACCTTGCCGGAGTGCACGTACTCGTCGCCCTCGGCCACCTCACCGGGAGCGTCGATCCGGACCACGTCGGGCCACCACTCCGGATGGGTCCGGGGGTCGCTGACCACCTCCCAGACGTCGCCCACCGGAGCCTCGATGAGCGCCTGGTGACGATACGAGCGGGCCATCCCGCAATCGTAGTGGGGGTCAGCGCCCGTAGACCAGCTTCAGGAGCCGCGCCAGGAAGCGGGTGCGCTTCTCCGAGTACGGCAGCATGTGGAGGTCCTTCTTCATCGGCGCGAACTTCGTGACGAGGATGCTCTGCTTCTTCGTGAACTTGCGGATCCCGTCGGCGCCGTGGCGGGTGCCGAGGCCGGATTCCTTCCAGCCGCCCATCGGCAGCTCGAGCGCCACGTAGTTGACCTGCGCGTCGTTCACGGTCACGGAGCCCGCCTCGATCCGGCGTGCCAGCCGCTCGCCCTTCGCGGCGTCCTTCGTCCACACCGACGCCTGGAGCCCGTAGGGCGTGTCGTTCGCGAGCCGCACCGCCTCCTCGG
>JBEVKE010000092.1:0-12865 GCA_040509835.1 Thermoleophilaceae bacterium | reverse complement strand
CCAGGACGCCGAGGTGGCCACTCGCGCTCGAGTACCAGGCCATGACGCTCCGGCCGGTCGCGTCGGTGGCCAGGTTCGGGTCGTAGCCGTACTGGCCGATCGGCGCCTGGTAGTCGTGGTTCGGGGTCACCGGCGAGAGGCCAGCGTGCACCCACGTTCCGAGCGTGCCGGCGAACGCCTGGAGCGTCGAGCCGTCGGGGCGCACGGTCGCCGCCGTGTTGCTCCCATAGGACTGCGCGCCGTCGGGGACCACCGGGCCGGGCTGGAGCGCCCAGCCGGCGCCGCCGTCGATTGACAGCGCGGTGCTCGTCTCGCGCTGGGGGTCGCTCGAGTCGGTGGAGCGGAAGCCGCCCCAGAAGGCGCGCAGGCCCCCGGGATCGACCATGAGCGCCGCGTTCGTGAACCCGGTCCAGCCGCTCTGAACGGGGCTGGTCGCCCCGATCGCGCCGGCGCGGCCGATCGCCGTGTGGAGCAGGTCCTCCGTGTTCGGGCCGGTGGGGTGCGACCAGACGAGGTGGAGCACTCCGTCGCCGGTGCGCGCAAGGCCCACCTGGTCGGTGCTCGCGCCGTCTGGCGTGGTGACCCGCTTCCACGGCGCCGCGCTTGCGGACGACGCCGCGAAGGCAGCGAGCAGCACGGCGATGGCGGCGGCGCGGACCTTCATCGCGAGGCCGTCAGACGCCGATCAGCTCGATGCGATACCCGTCCGGGTCGCGGACGAAGGCGATGAACGAGCCCTCCGTCCGGCCGCCCGGGCGGTACGGCGGCTTCTCCGGCTCGATGCCTTCATTCGAGAGCTTCTCGAGCGTGCCGTCCAGGTCGTCGACCGCGACGGCGATGTGGTTGTAGCCCGTGCCGAGGTCGTACGAGTCGACCCCGTGGTTGTAGGTCAGCTCGAGCACCGGGTCCTCGCCCGGCAGGCCCATGAAGACGTTGATGGCCTCGTCACCGATGTTCATCCGCGCCCGCTCCTCGAAGCCGAGCTTCTCGTAGAAGGAGACGGAGCGGTCGATGTCGCCGATGCGGTAGCAAGTGTGGAGGTAGGAAGCCATGGGGCGAATCTACTTCCTCCCCTCCGGGACGCGGTCATCGACGTCGTAGTAGTCGCCGGCGGACTCGAGCCAGATCTGCCCCATCGTGCGGATGCCGCTGGGCGCGTCGAGACAGCCCGCGGCGATGCTCACCTTCTCGGCGCCGGGCACCTGCCAGAACAGCGACGAGCCGCACTCGCCGCAGAACCCGCGCCGCGCGTCGTGCTCGCTATCCGGGCTGTCGATCCACCGAAGCCCGCAGTCCTCCGAGAAATCGAGCTCGTCGAACCGCGCCGCCGTGGCCGCCCAGACATGACCGGCCCACCGCCGGCACTCGGTGCAGTGACACAGGACCACGTCACGCAACGGGCCGCGCACATCGAACGCAACAGCACCGCAAACACACCGCCCGGAAGCCATGCCCCAACGCTACCCTCCTGGCCCCACCGTGGCCGAGCGGATGATCGATGCGAATGGGGTCGGGCTGTGCACCGATGCGTTCGGGGACTCGAACGCTCCCCCGATCCTCCTCATCGCGGGCATCGGCTCCTCGATGCTCTGGTGGGAGGAAGGTTTCTGCCGGAAGCTCGCCGATGCCGCGCGATTCGTGATCCGTTACGACCACCGCGACACGGGCCGCTCGATCACATACGCGCCAGGGCGCCCCCGATACACCGGCGCCGATCTGGTCGCCGACGCGGCCGGCGTGCTCGACGCCTACGGCATCGCGGCGGCGCATGTAGTCGGCGTCTCGGCCGGCGGCGCGTTCGCGCAAGCTCTCGGGCTCGACTACCCCGAACGCGTTCTTTCCCTTGTCCTCATCAGCACCTCTCCCGCGACGCCCACTGACCGGGAGCTTCCACCACCGACCCAGGAGTTCGGGCGGTTCGTATCGAACGCGGCCGCGGACTGGTCCGATGCCGACTCCGTAGTCGATTACCTGGTCGACTATTCGCGCGTGCTCGCGGGCGGCCGGCGGCCGTTCGACGAGGAGGCGATTCGAGACCTGGTGCGTCTGGACATCGAGCGCGCCCGCAACTTCTCGGCGGCGCAGAACCATGACGTGCTGCCAGAGGGCGAGCCCTCGAGGAAGCCCCTTCGCTCGATCGCCGCCCCCACCCTCGTCATGCACGGCACCGCGGATCCCATGTTCCCCATCGAGCACGGGGAGGCCCTCGCCGACGAGATCCCTGGAGCGAGGCTGCTCCGGCTGGAAGCGGCCGGTCATGGGGTCGACCGGCCCGACTGGGAGAGCATCATCCCGGCGATCCTCTCGCACACCACGCCCCACCAAGGGGCGGGACGATGACGGCTAGCCGACCTCGGCCTCTTCGCGGCCCTGCAGCCGGTCGCGGCCGCGCTGCACGGCTGCGATGAACTTCGTGAGGTTCACCTCGAGGGTGTTGAGGATGTCGTCGGCGTAGTCCTCGGCGCCCAGGCGGATCTCGCGCTCGCGGGCGCGGGCGTCCTCGATGATCTCCTCGGCCTGGCGCTCGGCCTGCTTGACGATCTCCTCCTCGGCGGTGAGGCGGATCTGCTCCTCGCGCGCCTCGCGGATGACGCGCTCGGACTCGCGCTTCGCCTCGGCGAGCATCTCCTGGCGCTCCTTGACGATCCAGCGCGCCTGCTTGATCTCCTCAGGGATCGTCGCGCGCATCTGGTCGAGGATGTCGTAGATCTCTTCCTTGTCGACGCGCACCTGGTCCGTCAGCGGCACGGGCTTAGCGTTGTGAATCGTGTCGTCGAGCTTGTCGATCAGGACCAGTACATCCATCCGCGCCTCAGTTCTTCACCGCTTCAATTCTTCCTGCAACCGGACCGCCACAGGATCGGGCACCAGGCCCTCGATATCGCCGCCGAACATCGCCAGCTCCTTCACTCCGCTCGAGCTCAGGAAGCTGAACTGTGGGGCGGCCATCATGTACATGCTCTCGATCTCAGGCGCCATTTTCCGGTTCAGCTGGTTCATCTCGAACTCGTACTCGAAGTCCGAGATCGCCCTCAGTCCCTTGACGATGGCCTTGGCGCCATGCTCTCGGGCGAATTCGACGAGCAGAGTATCAAAGGGTTTTACCTGCACATTGGGGTATTCCGCCACCTCTGCCTCGATAAATGCAACGCGTTCCTCGGCGGTGAACACGGTCTTCTGCTTGCGGACAGGGTGGTCCACCACGCCCACGATGAAGTTCTCGAACACGTTCGACGCCCGGCCGATGAGGTCGAGATGCCCGAAGGTGACCGGGTCATAGGAGCCCGGTACCACGGCCGTCCCGCCGTTCTTCGTCGCGCTCACGATGCCGAGTGAATGGCGATCCGGGTGTCGCCGTAGGTGCGCTCCACCACGAGCGGAAGCGGCAGGACGAGCGGGTTGCGTTTGTCTGATTCGGTCACGATGCGAGCGTCCTCGTCGAGCATCCCCGGCAGCGCTTCGGCGAGCGCGCCGGCGAGGGCGGGCGCATCATCATATGGCGGGTCGCAGAACACGAGGTCGAATGTGCCCTCAGGGCGGGCCAGGAAACGCACGACATCCTGCCGCCTGACCTCGCCGGGCGCGCCGGTCGCCTCGAGGTTGCGCCTGAGCGCCGCCAGCGCGGACTGGTCTCGTTCCACGAACACCGCCGACTCGGCCCCGCGTGAGATCGCCTCGATCCCAAGCGCGCCCGACCCCGCGTAGAGGTCGAGCACGCGCGCGCCGGACACGTCGCCGAGCATCGAGAAGAGCGCCTCCCGCACGCGGTCGGCGGTCGGACGAGTGCGCGAGCCCCGCGGCGCATGAAGGCGCCTCCCCTTGAACTCCCCTGCGACGACCCTCACGCGCCTCCGGCGGCTGCACGCGCCTCGTCGCCGTCGCGGTACATCTCCATCCGCACGAAGCGGCCCTCGCGGTAGGTCCAGATCTGGAAGAACGTCATATCGGTTAGCACGCCGCTGCCGCGGCCCCGCCCACGCATCGTGATGGTGGCCAGCACCCGATCGGGTGCCCCCAGCTCGAGCTCCCAGTCGATCTCAAAGTCCTCCCACGGCTCGGTCCACTCGCGGAAGAACTCGATCACCCCGTCGGGCCCCCGGTGAACCGCGCCTTCGGGGTGGTTCGGCACGACCCACTCGAACTCTTCCGGGAGATTGCGCAGCGCGTCCTCGGGGCGGCCTTCACGCCACATCAGCGTGTAGCCGCGGTCGAGGAGATGAAGGAAGTTGCTCATGCCGGGATCGGGTCGAGCTCCGAGCCGAAGCGTCCCACCACGGCCTCGCGCAGCAGCGCGTGCTCCGGCTGCTCGAGGCGCGGGTCCTCGACCATGATCTGGTCGGCGCGGTCGCGCGCCCGCACGTGCAGGTCGTCGTCCTCCGGCAGCCGCGCCACCTTGAACACAGGCAGCCCGTGCTGGCGCGTGCCGAGCACCTCGCCGGCGCCGCGCAGCTGGAGGTCGATCTCGGCGAGCCGGAAGCCGTCGCGCTCGTTTGCGATCGCCTCGAGCCGCGGCAGCGCCGGGTCGCCGAACAGGATGCAGATCGACGGGTGCTCGCCGCGCCCCACGCGCCCGCGCAGCTGATGTAGCTGCGAGAGGCCGTACCGCTCGGCGGCCTCGATCACCATCACGGTGGCGTTCGGCACGTCGATGCCCACCTCGATGACGCTCGTGGCCACCAGCACGTCAGCCTGGCCCGCGGCGAACTTCTCCATGGAGGCCGCCTTCTGTTTCGACGGCATCTGCCCGTGGATCAGCTCCACCCGCTGATCCACGAACTCGGTGGAGCGCAGCCGCTCGAACTCGGCGGTCGCAGCCTTGGCCTGGAGTGCCTCCGACTCCTCCACGAGCGGGCACACCACGAAGCACTGCCGCCCCGCCGCGATCTCCTCGCGGATCCGCTCGTACGCGCGTGCACGCGCGCGGGCTCCGTCGACCACGTACGTCTCCACTGGCTGCCGACCGCGCGGCAGCTCGCGCAGCACCGTGGCGTCGAGGTCGCCGTACGCGGTCAGCGAGAGCGTGCGCGGGATCGGCGTGGCGGTCATGTGGAGCGCGTGCGGGGCGAGCCCGTCCGGCGCCTTGGCGTCGAGCGCGGCGCGCTGGCGCACGCCGAAGCGGTGCTGCTCGTCCACCACGACCACCGCGAGGTCACGGAACTCCACGGGGTCCTCGATCAGCGCGTGCGTGCCCACCACCAGCTGAAGCTGTCCGCTCGCGAGCCGGTCGAGCAGCTCGCGGCGGCGCGCGGCGCCCGTGGACCCGGTAAGCAGCTCCACCGGCATGTGCCCGCCGAGCAGCGAGTCGAGCGTGCGGTGGTGCTGCTCGGCGAGCGTCTCGGTGGGCGCCATGAACGCCGCCTGGGCGCCGTTCTCGACCGCGCGGAGCATCGCTGCCAGCGCGATTGCAGTCTTACCACTTCCCACCTCCCCCATCAGCAGACGCTGCATCGGCCGCTCCCGGGCGAGGTCGGCGTCGATCTCCCCGATGGCGCTCACCTGGTCGCCGGTGAGCTCGAACGGCAGCGACCATCGCCACCGGTCCACGACCACGCCGCGCGCCGCGAGCGGGCGCGCCTTCCGCCCCTCGCGCCGTGCGCGGCGCCGGCCCGCCACGGCGAGCTGGAGCAGGAACAGCTCCTCGAACGCGAGCCGGCGGCGCGCCTCCTGCTCGTCGTCCTCCGTCTCCGGGAAGTGGACCGCGTCGAGCACGGCGGGCCGCTCCGCCAGGCCCTCCTCGACGCGAAGGCGCGCGGGCAGCGGCTCCACGGCCGCGCGCATGAGCGGCCGCGCCTCGCTCACGAGCTCGCGCAATCGATCCGGGGTGATGCCCTTGGTCGCGGGATGCACTGGAACGCGACCCAGCGTGTGGACGGGCGCGCTCCCGTTGAGCAGCTCGTAGTTCTTCACCCAGAATTGGTTCCGTTGACGCAGTTTTCCGTGGAGGAGGACATGGGTGCCTTCGCTCAGCTCTCGCGCGATCCACGGGCGGTTGAACCAAACGGCGACAAGCGGACCGGACTCGTCGAAGACCCTCGCTTCGACGCGTTTTTGGCGTCGATTTCGCATGGGCTTTACCGAGACGGAGCGCACCGTTACCGCCACCGTTCCCTCTTGGCCGATCGCGAGCTGAGCGGCGGGAACCAATTCGCGGTTGCTATGTGAGTGCGGAAAATGCTCCAGCAGGTCCGCCCGCGTTTCGATGCCGAGAGGTTCCAGGCCCGGGACGGGAGTGTGGAGGAGTGAAGGACGAGGCCAGGAGCGGATCGCCGCCGTGGCGGCCGACTCGGGGCTCAGGGACTCAGTGGAGGCGAAGCGGCGCAGCACTCAGGCAATGATGGCCGCTGACCCGGGCGGGTTCGCGGCACCGGCGGTCTGCGCGACGAAGTGCTTGCTCAGCATCGTCTCCTGGCCCTGGTAGTTCGAGCCCACGTCCTCGCCGTACAGCTTCTCCGGGCGCTCCCTCATGCGCTCGAACGCGAGCTTGCAGATCGGCTGGCCGTCTTCGACCATGAACGGCACGTCGCGCGCCCTCACCTCGAGCGCCGCGCGCGAGCCCGGCCTCGTGCCGGCCGTGTCATAGCCGAAGCCCGGGTCGAAGAAGCCGGCGTAATGGGTGCGGAGCTCGCCGGCGGTCGGGTCGTAGGCCATCATCTCCGCGGCGTACTCCGGCGGCACCGACACGCCCTCCGCCGAGAGCAGCAGGTAGAAGACCTCCGGATCAAGCACTATCCGGTCGCCGTCCTCGGGGTACACCGGCTCCCAGTAGTCGCGCCAGTCGTAGTGGCGAATCTTGGTCATGTCCACGCGGTGGCTGTGCCGCTTGGCCCGGTAGCCCACGACCCGCTCGCGGGGCCCTCTCAGGTCGAGGCCGAGGAACAGCCCGTCGGCCACCGCGATCTCCTCGGCCGGTACCGGCTCGTCGCCGCGGTACAGCAGCGGCACCTCGGCGTGGAGCTCACGCAGGTCCGCGTCGCTCACGCGCGGGTCGCCCTCCACGAGCCGCAGCTGGTTGAGGCTCAGGAGCTCCTCCACCCGCACCGCGAACGAGCGCGGCACCACCTCGAGGTACAGCCTTCCCCCGTAGCCCGCGGGGATCTCGTCGAAGCGGTTGTTGCGATCCGTGATGACGCGGGTGAACACGTCGAGCCGGCCTGTGGAGCTCTTGGGGTTCGCCTTCGCGCGCACCTCCGCGGGCAGGCGCACCTCCTCCACGAGCTCGATCACGTACGGCCGGTCTCGCTCCAGCTGAGCGCCGTCGCGGATGTCGAGCTCCTCCTGAGCCAGGTCGTGGACCCGGTCCATCACGGTCGAGCCGCTGTCGGGCAGGAAGCTGCACCGCAGCGCCCAGGCCCGCGCGCCCAGCCTCAGATCCATGCTGGCGGGCTGGATGCTCGACTCGGGGATCCGGTACTTCTCGGAGGTGATCCACCCGGCCGCGAGCGCGTCGGCGAGGCCCTGTCCCGGGACGATGCCCGTCATTCCGCGCACAGCAGCCACCACCACGCGGGCTGGCCGCCCTCGTGATACTCCAGCTCGACGCCGTCCGGCACGCGCGCCTGGACATCGTCCTCGCCGAGCGGCGGCGCCTCGCCGGCGATGCAGGTGAGCAGCTCCGCGCCGTCGACCAGCTGACCGAGGGTGGCCGCGAGGGTCGCGGCCGGGTCGCCCCAGGCCACGAGCTCGCCGCCGGCGTAGCCCACGGCGTCGCCGGCCATGAAGCGGCCCTGCACGTCGTCGCGCGCGGCAGGTGCCACGCCGCCGATGCGGAGCGCGTGGGCCGCGCTCGACACGGCTGCGGCGTTCTGCTCCGCCGGCCTGCCGGGGTCGAAGGCGAGCAGCGCGGCGAGCCCCTCCTGGGGCGCCGTGGTGGGCACGACCGCCGCCGGCTTCTCCGACAGCTCGCAGGCCCGCTCGGCCGCGAGGATCACGTTCGGGCTGTTCGGCAACACGACGACCTCGGCGCCGGGCGCGGCGTGGATCCCCGCGAGCAGCTCATAGGTCGACGGGTTCATCGTCGGCCCCCCGTCCACCACCAGCACGCCGAGCTCCTCGTAGAGCCGCTTCACGCCGTCGCCGCTCGCCACGGCCACCACCGCTGAGGTGGTGTACTCGCCGGTCTGGACCTCGCCCGACAGCCGGGCGCTGCGGTCGGCCACCTGCTCGTGCATGTCCGCGACGTCGAAGCGCGACACCTCCCCCGCCTCGGCGAACAGCGCCGCCGCCGCGTCCGGGTCGTCCGTGTGGACGTGGACGCGGAGGGTGCGGTCGTCGCCCACCACCAGCACCGAGTCGCCCAGCCGCTCCAGCTCGGGGACGAAGACGCGCGAATCGAGGCTCTGGCCCGTGACAGCGAAGTTCGTGCAGTAGCGGAAGCTCGACGACTCGTGCTCCGGGCGGTGGAGCGCCGCCGGGGCGTACTGGTGCTCGAGCTCGGGCGTGGCCAGGCCACGCAGGGCGGCGAGACATCCGGCGATGATCACCGTGAGCCCGTAGGCGCCGGCGTCCACCACGCCCGCCTCGCGCAGAACGGCGAGCTGCTCCGGGCCGCGCTCGACGGCCTCCTTACCCGCCTCGAGCGCGTTCTCGAGCACCTCGGCGAGCAGCTGGTCCTGCTCCTCGGCAGTGGCCTGGGAGCCCAGCCGCTGCGTGTCCATGTGCGCGAGGTCGTGTGCCACGCGGCTGGCCATCGCGCGCACCGCGGTGAGCATGGTGCCCTCTGCCGGGTCGCGCACCGACGCGTAGGCGGCGTCGGCCGCGCGCGCGAAGGCGGCGGACACGAGCACCGGGTCCACCAGCTCACCGGGTCGCGAGGCGAGCTCCTCGGCCGCGCCGCGCACCACCTGCGACAGGATCACGCCGCTGTTGCCGCGCGCCCCGAGCAGCGCGGCGCGCGCCACGGCGCTCACGATCTCGTCGCGTCCGGCCGACTCGAGGGCGGAGTCGTCCAGCTTCGCCAGCTCCTCGACGACCGCGCGCATGGTGAGCGCCATGTTGTCGCCGGTGTCGCCGTCCGCGACGGGGAACACGTTGAGGTCGTTGACCTCCTCGCGGCGGTTCTCCAGTTCGAGCAGGGCAGCCGCAACGACCCGCTTGAAGCGAATCAGGCTGTCGTCGGCCGGCACGGGGACCTTTTTACACCAACGGGCGGCTCAGGCGGCCTTCGTGATCTTGCCGGCCTTGAGGCAGCGCGTGCAGACGTACTCGCGCCGGGGAGTTCCTCCGACGTCGATGCGGACCTTCTGGAGATTCGGGTTGAAGCGGCGCTTCGTCGCAACCATGGAATGGCTGCGGCTGTGCCCGAACGCTGGGCCCTTTCCGCACGAGTAACAGACCTTTGCCACGGCCGGTCAGGGTAGCAGCGAGTCGCGCGCCGCCAGCAGCGCGGAGTCGATCGCGTCGGCGGTCACGTCCAGGTGCGTCACGGCGCGCACGCGGCCGTCGGGAGTGCCGCTCAGCTGGACGCCGTGCTCGGCCATGCGCTCAACGAATCCGTCGGGCGCGCTGAAGATCACGATGTTGGTCTCGGGCGCGATCACGTCGCACCCGAGCTCGAGCAGGCCCTCGGCGAGCGTGCGCGCGTTCTCGTGGTCCTCGGCCAGCCGCTCGACGTGGTGGTCGAGCGCGTACAGGCACCCCGCCGCCACGATCCCGGACTGGCGGAACGCCCCGCCCCACTGCTGCTTCCAGCGCCACGCCTCGTCGATCAGCTCGCGCGAGGCCGCGAGCACCGCGCCCACCGGCGCACCGAGCCCCTTCGTGAAGTCCAGCCAGGCGGTGTCGAAGCCGCCCGCGAACTGCGCGGCGCTCGTCCCGGACGCGACGACAGCGTTCATGAGCCGCGCGCCGTCCATGTGCGCGCGCAGGCCTTGCACCCGCGCCACCTCGAGGATCGACTGGACCTGGGCGAGCGACCACACCCGCCCCCCGCCCATGTTCGTCGTCTGCTCCACGGAGACCACCCGCGAGCGGGGCAGGTAGCGGTTCGAGGGATCGCGGATCGCCGCCTCCACCTGCTGGGCCGTGAAGATCCCGCCGTCGCCGTCGAGCGCGTGGATCATCAGCTGCGAGTTCTGCGCCGGGCCGCCCGCCTCGGCGATGATCGGATGCGCCGTGCGGTCCAGGATCAGCTCGTCGCCGCCCGGACGCGCGTGCAGCCGGAACGAGATCTGGTTGCACATCGTGCCGCTCGGCAGGAACAGCGCGGCCTCGTGGCCCAGCAGCTCGGCCACGCGCTCCTGCAGGCGATTCGTCGTCGGGTCCGCGAGCCGCTGCTCGTCGGCCACCTCCGCCGACGCGATCGCGCGCCGCATCGCCTCGGTGGGCTTCGTCTGGGTGTCGCTGTAGAGGTTGATCACGTCGCTAGCCGAGCTCGCGGCGGAGCGCCGCCATGCGGAGCACGGCGTGGGCGGCGTCCTCGCCCTGGTGGCGCTTGCCGCCGCCTGTGCGCGCCAGCGCCTGGTCCATGTTGTCCACGGTCAGGACGCCGAACGAGCACGGCACGCCCGTGTCGAGCGCCACACGGGCGATGCCACTCGCCGCCTCGGCGCACACGAAGTCGTAGTGGTCGGTCTCGCCCCGGATCACGGCGCCGAGGCACGCCACGCCGGCGTAGCGGCCGGAGTCGGCGCAGTAGCGGGCGGCCAGCGGCAGCTCGAAGGCGCCCGGCACGTCGTGCACCTCAACGCTCGCGCCGGCCTCCTCGAAGACGCGCGTGGCGCCCTCGACGAGCCGCTCCGCGAGCTCCTCGTAGAAGCGGCCCACGCAGGCCGCGAAGAGGTCAGCCACGCGTTGCGCCGCCGTGGCCGGGGCGGCGCGGCGCCGGGCCCTCGCCGTACGGGTCGGTGCCCTCGGCCAATGCGCGCTCGCGGTCCTGCACGCGCTCCTCGTGGATCATCTCCTCGTCGAGCGCCAGCCCCTGGTGGTGAAGCATGTGTCCGAGCCGCTCCTTCTTGGCCCGCAGGTACTCGCGGTTGTGCTCACCCGGCGGGTGCTCGATCGGAATCTGGTCGGTCACCGTGAGGCCGTAGCCCTCCTCGAGGCCCACGATCTTCTTCGGGTTGTTCGTGAGCAGGCGGATCGAAGTGAGTCCGAGGTCCACCAGGATCTGCGCCCCGATGCCGTAGTCGCGCAGATCCGCCGGCAGGCCGAGCTCGATGTTGGCGTCGACCGTGTCGAGCCCCGCCTCCTGGAGCTTGTAGGCGCGCAGCTTGTTCAGCAGGCCGATGCCGCGCCCCTCCTGCGCCAGGTAGAGCAGCACGCCTCGGCCCTCCTGCTCGATTCGCGCGAGCGCGTCCTCGAGCTGCTCGCCGCAGTCGCAGCGAAGCGAGTGGAAGACGTCGCCCGTCAGGCACTCGGAGTGCACGCGCACGAGCACGTCCTCCTGCCCATCGATCTCCCCCTTCACCATCGCCACGTGGTGCTTCTCGTCGATGAGCGACCGGAAGCCCACCACGCGGAAGTCGCCGAACTTGGTCGGGAGCTGCGCCTCCGCCACGCGCTCGATCAGCTTGTCGTGCTGGCGCCTGTAGGCGATCAGGTCGGCGACGGTGATCATCTTCAGCCCGTGCTTCGCGCAGTAGCGCTCGAGGTCGGGCACGCGCGCCATCGTGCCGTCGTCGTTCATCACCTCGCAGATCACGCCGGACGGGTTGAGGCCGGCGAGCCGCGCGAGGTCCACCGCCGCCTCGGTCTGGCCGGTGCGCTCGAGCACGCCGCCCTCCTTCGCCTTCAGCGGGAAGATGTGGCCGGGCTGCACGAGGTCGCGCGGGCGCGAGCCCGGGTCGATCGCGATCTGCACCGTGTGCGCGCGGTCGTGTGCCGAGATGCCGGTGGTGATCCCCTCGCGCGCCTCGATCGAGACCGTGAACGCGGTCTGGAACGGCGACTCGTTCGTCGCCGCCATCAGGTCGAGGCCGCGCTCGTCGCAGCGCTCGCCGGTGAGTGCGAGGCAGATCAGGCCGCGCCCGTGCGTGGCCATGAAGTTGATCGCGTCGGGCGTCGCGAACTGCGCCGCCATGGTCAGGTCGCCCTCGTTCTCGCGGTCCTCCGCGTCGCAGACCACGACCATGCGGCCGTCGCGGATGTCCTCGATGGCCTCCTCGATCGAGCTGAAGGGCGGGTTCGTCATCGGCGGCCCAGCTTCTCCACGTACTTGGCAAGCACGTCGACCTCCAGGTTGACCGTCCGGCCGGGCGCGGCGGCGCCCAGCGTCGTGCGGGCAAGCGTCTCCGGTATGAGCGACACCTCGAAAGCCTGGTCATCCACACCGGAAACGGTAAGCGACACGCCGTCCACGGCGATGGATCCCTTGTGGACCCCGTAGCGGAGCAGCTCGCCGGGCGCCTTGATACGCACGACGCGCGAGTTGCCCTCCTCGCTCACCGAGTCGACGGTGCCCGAGCCGTCCACGAGGCCCTGCATCACGTGCCCGCCGAGGCGGTCGCCGGCGCGCAGCGGCAGCTCGAGGTTCACCTCGTCGCCCTCGGCGAGCGGCTCGAGCGAGGTGTGACGAAGCGTCTCCGGCATCACGTCGGCGGCGAACGTGCCGTTGCTTCGCTCCACCGCCGTGAGGCACACGCCGTTGACCGCGATCGAGTCGCCCGGTGCGAGCTCCCCGGCGAGCTCGGTCTCGACCTCGAGTCGGCCGTCGCTCAGAGCGCGGACGACCCCCTTTCCGGCTACCAGCCCGGTGAACACCTCACCACTCCTTGAGCCGCGCGATGATGAGCACGTCGTCCTCGATCCGCTCCGTCTCGATCGCGAGAGCATGCAGGCCCGCGGCGATGTCGCCCACGCCGATGCCCTCGACGGCGGTCTTCGCCTTCGCGCCGCCGATCATCACCGGCGCGACGAACATGCGCGTCTC
>JBEVKE010000091.1:0-14087 GCA_040509835.1 Thermoleophilaceae bacterium | reverse complement strand
CAGTCCGGTCTCGCGGGCGAGTTCTACGGGCTCGGGCTCGGCGACCCGCTGCCCGTGTCCGCCACCCAGGGACTCGGCACCGGCGACCTGCTCGACCGGATCGTGGAGCGCCTGCCGGAGGGCGGAGAGGACGCCGCCGAGGGCGTGACCCGGCTGGCGCTGATCGGGCGCCCGAACGTGGGCAAGTCGTCGCTTGTCAATCGCCTGCTGGGCGAGGAGCGCGTGATCGTGACCGACGTGGCGGGCACGACCCGCGACTCGATCGACACCCGCATCGACTTCGACGGCCGGGAGGTGATCCTGGTGGACACGGCGGGGCTGCGGCGCCGCACGAAGGTCGCCGGCACCGTGGACTACTACGCGCAGCTCCGCTCCGAGCAGGCGGCGGAACGGGCCGACGTGGCGATCGTGGTGTGCGACGCCACCAACGGTGTGACGAGCGAGGACCTGCGCATCGCGGAGCTCGCCATGAAGCAGAAGTGCGCGACCGTCATCGCGCTCAACAAGTGGGACGTCACGCAGACGGACCTTGAGGACGCGAAGGCACGCGTGGAGAAGAAGCTCCGCCAGCGCCCGCAGGTGATGGCGGTGGCGGCGACGACCGGCCGCGGCCTGAAGCGGCTGGTGGCCGAGGCGCTCTGGCTGGCCGACCGCTCCGCGCAGTGGATCCCAACGCCCGACCTGAACCGGTTCGTCGGCGAGCTCCAGGGCATCCGCCAGCCGCCGGCCGTGCGCGGAAAGCGCCTGCGGATCTACTACATGAGCCAGTTCGAGACCAAGCCGCCGCGCTTCGCGATCCAGGTCAACAACCGCGGGCTCGTCACGCGCGACTACGCCTACTTCCTGGAGAACCGGCTGCGTGAGCGCTATCGCCTCGAGGGCGTGCCGCTCGTGATCGACTTCAAGACGAGCCGCGGCCGCAGCTAGAGCGGCTCGAAGCGCGCGGTGAAGTGCCGCAGCGCCGCGGGCTCCTCCACGATCCGGAGGCCGCGCAGCTCGTCCGCGTGGCTCGCCACCTGCTCGCACACCTCGATCACGTAATCCACGTGCGATTGGGTGTACGTCCGGCGCGGGATCGCCAGCCGCACGAGGTCCATCGCGGCGGGCGTCTCCGAGCCGTCCGGGTGGCGCCCGAACATCACGGTGCCGATCTCGCACCCGCGGATGCCGCCCTCGCGGTACAGGGCGACCGCCAGCGCCTGCCCGGGGTACTCGAGCGGCGGGATGTGGGGGAGAAGGCCGCGCGCGTCGATGTAGACCGCATGCCCGCCGACGGGCAGCACGACCGGGATGCCGGCGCGATCGAGCGCCTCGCCCAGATACGCGGTCGAGCGGATCCGGTATCGCAGGTAGTCCTCGTCGACCGCCTCGCGGAGTCCCTGAGCCAGCGCGTCCATGTCGCGCCCCGCCATGCCGCCGTAGGTGGGGAAGCCCTCGGTGAGGATGAGGAGGGTCCGGGACTGCTCCGCCACGGCGTCGTCGTTCATGGAGAGCCAGCCGCCGATGTTCCCGAGCGGGTCCTTCTTGGCGGACATCGTCATGCCGTCGGCCAGCGAGGCCATCTCGCGCACGATGTCCGGCACCGGTACGTCCGCGTAGCCGTCCTCGCGCAACTTCACGAACCAGGCGTTCTCGGCGAAGCGGCAGGCGTCGAGGTACAGCGGAACCTCACCGCACGCCTCGCGCACGGCGCGCAGGTTCTCCATGGAGACCGGTTGACCGCCGCCTGAGTTGTTCGTGAGCGTCATGAACACCACGGGCACGTCCCGCTCGGCGAGCACGCGCCGGAGCGCCTCCACGTCCATGTTGCCCTTGAACGGATGCCTCGAGGACGGCACGAGCGCTTCCGGGACCGGCAGGTCGAGCGCCTCGGCGCCGGTGAACTCCACGTTCGCGCGCGTGGTGTCGAAATGCGTGTTGTTCGGGATCGTCCTCCCAGGCCCGCCCAGCACGCTGAACAGGATCTTCTCGGCGGCGCGTCCCTGGTGGGTCGGGATCAGGTGCTCGAACGGGAACAGCTCCTGCACCGAGTCCTTGAACCGCTGCCACGACGCCGAGCCGGCGTAGCTCTCGTCGCCGCGCTGGAGCCCGGCCCACTGCTCGGACGACATCGCGCCGGTTCCGGAGTCCGTGAGCAGGTCTATCAGCACGCGCGGCGCCGGGACGTTGAAGAGGTTGTGGCCGGCCCGCTCCAGCTCCTCGATGCGCTCCTCGCGGGTGGTCATGGCGACCGGCTCCACGGAGTGGATCCTGAACGGCTCGATGATCGTGCGAAATTCGTCGTGCATTCGGCTTCCTCCGCCGTACTCTTACCCGTACTGGGCGACCTTCGTCGGGATGCGGCAAGCTGTCGCTAGGCTTTCGCGCCTCATGACGACCCAGCCGCTGTCAGACAACGAGTTCCTGTTCACGTCCGAGTCGGTCACGGAAGGTCATCCGGACAAGATGGCCGACCAGATTTCGGACGGCGTCCTCGACGCCGTGATGGCCGACGATCCCACGGGCCGGGTGGCCTGCGAGACGCTCGTGAACACCGGGCTCGTGGTGGTGTCCGGCGAGATCACGACCGACGTGTACGTGGACATCCCGAAGATCGCCCGCGAGACGATCCGCAAGATCGGCTACAGCGGCTCCCGCTACGGGTTCGACTGCGACAGCTGCGCTGTCATCACCGCGATCGACGAGCAGTCGCCCGACATCGCCCAGGGTGTGGACAAGGCCTACGAGGCGCGCACGGATCCGGCGGACGACGACGAGCTCGACGTGGCCGGCGCCGGCGACCAGGGCATGATGTTCGGCTACGCCACGCGCGAGACCAAGGAGCTCATGCCGCTGCCGATCTCGCTCGCGCACAAGCTCGCCCACCGGCTCGCCGAGGTGCGCCGCGCGGAGCTGATGCCCTACCTCGGCCCGGACGGCAAGACGCAGGTGACGGTCCGCTACGAGAACGGGCGCCCGATCGAGATCGAGCGCGTGCTGATCTCGACCCAGCACAAGGACGGCTGCGACGCGGAGACGCTGATCAAGCCCGACCTGTGGGAGCACGTGGTGCACCCGGTGCTGCCGTCCGAGCTGTACGACGAGAAGAAGCTGCTCGACGACGGCGGGCACAACTTCCTGGTCAATCCGACCGGCAAGTTCGTGATCGGCGGCCCCGTGGGCGACGCCGGGCTCACCGGCCGCAAGATCATCGTCGACACCTACGGCGGCATGGCCCGCCACGGCGGTGGCGCGTTCTCGGGCAAGGACCCGTCGAAGGTGGACCGCTCGGCCGCCTACGCAGCGCGCTACGTGGCGAAGAACGTGGTCGCGGCCGGGCTCGCCGACAGGTGCGAGGTGCAGGTGGCGTACGCCATCGGCGTGGCGCACCCGGTCTCGGTGATGGTCGAGACCTTCGGCACCGAGCGCATCTCCCGGGCCACGATCGCCCAGCTGGTGGGGGAGAACTTCGACCTCCGTCCCGGCGCGTTCCGCGAGTACCTCGACCTGCACCGGCCGATCTACCAGAAGACGGCGGCCTACGGCCACTTCGGCCGCGAGGACCACGACTTCACCTGGGAGAAGACCGACAAGGCCGACATGCTCCGCGAGGCCGCCGGCCTCGGCGAGCGCGACGCCGCGACGGTCTAGGCGTCGGGTTTCTCGGGCTCCGGCTTCCGGACCCGGAACACGTCGACGGTTCCCTTCACGCCCTTGAAGCGGCGCTTGCCGGCGGCTGACCAGTCGTAGCCGTTTGGGAGCGCTTCGCGGACCTCCTTGGAGGCCACGACGGTGCCCCGGCGCGCGAAGCCCGTGAGGCGCGCGGCCAGGTTAACGGGGCGGCCGTACCAGTCGCCCGCACGCGGAAGGCCGTCCCCGGAGGCGACGCCCCCCCGGAGCAGCGGGCCGTTGTCCCTCGAGCGATCGACGAGGTCGATGACCGTGTCCACCACCGGTCCCGGCTCGGGCGCGACCAGCATCGCGGCGTCGCCGATCGTCTTCACGAGCTTCACAGGCGGGGTGACAGCGTCGGAGACCGCGCGCTCGAAGCCGCGTACCACCGGTCCGAGCTCCTCGGGCGTAACGTCCTCGCCGAGCTGGGTGAAGCCGACGATGTCGACGAACCCGACCGTGATCGGCTGGGCGCCCGCGAGCCGGCCGCTCTGGAGCTCGGCCTGGCTGATCACGGCCTCGCGCATCTGCTCGCGCATGCGCAGGTTGAACATCTGCTCCAGGGTCGGGGCGGCGATCGGGCCGAGGTTGCGGAGGGCCTCGGCGTAGCGGAGGCCGAGGTCGCGTTCCGTGTCGCCCGGCTGGAGCAGCGCCTCACCGAACACGGAGGTGAACGACGCGGCGATGCTCGCCATCGAGCGGCTCATCGCGGCGGTGAGCTCGAGAAACGACTCTTCCGGGAGTCCCGCGTCGAGGAGCAGCTTGGCGCTCCGTGACAGCTCGAGCTCCTCCTCCGTGATCGCGCGTTCGCCGGGCTCGCGCACCGGCACGCCGAGCGCGCGGGCCGCCTCGTCCAGAAACGCCGGGTTGAGCCCCGTCTTCTGGGCGAGCTCCTCCTTCGTGTACAGCCTGCCCTCGCCGGCCAGCACGCGCTCCACGGGGAGCAGCGCCAGCCGGTCGTGGGCGGCCGCCTCGCGCAGCTCGTCGAGGGCGAATCCCTCGCTCTCAAGCGTGCGCAGAAGCTCGAGCCGAGCCTCGCGATTCTCGGCCCCGTCGAGCAGCCCTTCCGCTTCGAAGTCGATCGCCACGCGCACATGGTGCCTCAAGAGGTGCCGAGCGGCATCCGATAGTGACCGCGTGGGCCGCCTCCTTCGTCAGCGGACCGTCTCCTTGCTCGCCCTTCTGGCGGCCTGCGCCGTCGTGCCCGGAGCCGTCATCCACTTCTTCGGGGCGACACAGGTCGAGATCCCCAGCGGGTTCCACTTCTTCGCGCTCGGCATCAGCGCCGGCCTCGCGGCCGCGGCCGCCGTCGTCCTGACGATGTCCGGCGCCCGCCGCGGCGACGCGCGCTCCGTGCTGATTGGGACGGCGTTCTCCTCGATGGCCGCGCTGCTCTGCATCCACGGGCTGATGACCCCCGGCTTCCTGGTCGGGATGAACGGCCTGGTGGCCTTCGCCGGAGCGGCGACCCTGCCGGTGGGAGGCGCGGTGCTGGCGCTGGCGGTAATTCCCGAGCTCCAGCGGCCGGCGGCCGTCAGGCCGGTGCTCGCGCTCCAGGCGGTGCTGCTCACGCTCATCGTCGTGCTCGGCGCGGTGGGCTTGGCCGACCCCCAGCTGGTGCCCGCAGTGCCCGAGCCCGCCAGCACGGCGGCCTGGATCGCGCTGGTCGTGGGCGTCATGCTCTTCGGCGCGCTCGCCGCGCGCGCGGGGCGCACCTATCTCCTCACCCGCCGCTTCGCCGACCTGACGGTGGTGTTCGGGCTGGTGCTGCTCGCGGTCTCCCTGTTCCCCGGCCTCCTGATGCACTACTACGAGCTCGGCTGGTGGGTCGGCCACGGCTGGGAGCTGATCGGCATCGGGCTGGTCGGCGTTCCGGTCGCGCTGGACCTCCACCGGGGGGCGCAGTCGCGCCCGCTCACGAACGACCTGCGCGCCAGCGAGCTGGTGAGCGCGGCCGACGCGTTCATGGGCCCGACCGTGCGCGCGCTCCTCGTGCGGCTCGGCGTGAAGGACGACTACACGGCCGAGCACACGCGCGGGGTCGCGCTGCGGGCCGTGCAGGTGGGCGAGGAGCTGGGCCTGGCGCCGGTCCGGCTGCGCGAGCTGGCGGTCGGCGCACTGCTCCACGACGTGGGCAAGCTCGCGGTGCCGAACGAGATCCTCCAGAAGCCGGGCGCGCTCACGGACGACGAGTTCGACGTGATCAAGCAGCACCCCGAGGTCGGGAGCCGCCTGGTGCGCGAGCTGGGCTTCTCGAAGCAGGTGGCGCGGCTGGTGCTCGACCATCACGAGCGGCTCGACGGCAGCGGCTACCCGCGCGGGCTGGGCGCGCCGGATCTCGACATAGAGACCCGCATCCTCGCCCTGTGCGACGTCTTCGACGCCCTGCTCTCGAAGCGGGTCTACCGCGAGGCGTGGCGGCTCGAGGACGCGCTGGACCTGCTCTCGCGGGAATCCGGCACGAAGTTCGACCCCGCCTGCGTGGACGCCCTCGAGCGCGTGATCGCGCGCGAGCAGGCCGAGTCGACGCGCCGCGCCGCCTGAACCCGGACCGCCGTCCGAGTCAGCCCAGCTCGCCGGCGATCGCCCTTGCCGCGCGCCTCGCCTCCTTGCCCATGTAGCCGAGGCCACCCGGTCGCGGCACATAGCCCACGAACCTCATGCCGGGGGCTGCGGAACGCGGGGCGAGCGCGCGCGGCATCCCGCGTTCGTCGAGCACGTCCAGATGCCCCACAAGCGGCTCGAGCCGCCGGTTGTACCCGGTCGCGCAGATCACGACCTCGGGTTCGACTCGGCTGCCGCCGACGAGCTGGACCCCTGTCCGGTCGAGCGACTCCACGCCGGGCACCATCTCTATTCGCCGCGCCCTGATGGACTCGATCACTTCGGTGTCCACGATCGCGGGCGCCTGCCCGGTGCGATGCAGCCGGGACATCACCCCCTCTTCGGGGATCGGCAGGCCGTACTCGGTCAGGTCGCCGAGGTCCTGCTTGCGTCCGAAGCGGGCGACCGCGTCGCCGACCCTGGCAGGCAGATGGAGCAGCACGACGGCGATCATGTCGCCGGGGATCCCGCCTGGCCCCGTGCGGAGCAGGATGTTGGGTGGCGTTCGCGCCGACAGCCACACCTTGCGTGCGCCGCCCTCCGCAATGTCGTGCGCGATCTCCATGCCGGAGCAGCCGGGGCCCACGACGAGCACGACCCTGTCGGCGAATGGCTTGGCGTTCCGATATTCGCGGGAGTGCATCAACTCGCCCTCGAACAGGTCGCGCCCCGGCCAATCGGGCACGATCGGCTCCGACTCGTACCCGGTGGAGACGACCACCTGGGGGACGTGGACCTCGCCGACGGAGGTGCGCAGCGCCCAGCCGCCGTTCGAGCGCTCGATCCTGTCGACGTTCGTTCCGAGCTGGAGGTCGATTCCATCCTCGCGGGCGTGGTGGTCGAGATGCGCCACGAGCTGGTCGCGCGAGGGGAACATCGGAGTCCCCTTCGCGAAGCGGCGCCCGGGCAGGTGGGAATAGGGCCGGCAGGTGTTCAGGCGGAGCCGGTCGTAGCGGGCGCGCCACGTCGATGCCACCTCGTCCGCCTGATCGATCAGGAGCGGCCGCAGCCGCCTGTCCTTGAGAGCCACGGCGGCCGCCACTCCGGCCGGTCCGGCGCCGACCACCGCGACCTGTGGCTCGGGCATATGCCGACCATAACGACCCCGCCGCGCGTCGTCCGAGCCTGCCCGTAGCTTCGCGGGTGTGATCGCCAAGGTCGAGCCGCTGACCCCCGCGCGCAGCCTGCGTGGCCCGTTCGACTATCGGCTCGCCGGAGCGCTCGAGGACGTCGGCGTGGGCAGCATGCTGGTGGTCCCGTTCGGGCGGCGGCGGCTCCTCGGCGTGGTGGTTGACGTCGCCGCCGAGAGCGACCTGCCGCCGGAGCGGCTGGCCGAGCCGATCGCCGCGCTGGAGGCGGACGTGCCGCAGTCGCTGGTGGCGCTCGGGCTGTGGGTGGCGCGCGAGTACGTGTCCACCCCGGCGCGCGGGCTGGCTCTGGTGCTGCCGCCCGGCACCGGGACGGGCGCCGGCCGCCCTCTGAAGCCGAAGCGGTCCCTGCGGGCGGCGATCACGCCCTCCGGCGAGGCGGCTCTGCGCGACGGCGCCCGGATGGGCTCGAAGCAGCGGGCCGCCTTGGAAGGGCTGGCCGGCGCGCCGCTCGGAGCGGCGGCGCTGGCGAAGCGCACCGACTGCACGCACTCGACGCTCCGCAGCCTCGAGCGGCGCGGCCTGATCCGCCACGAGAGCGCGGCCGACGCTCCCCGCCGTCCTCGCGTGCACGCGGTGGGAGCGCTGGCCCGCAGCGTGTCGCTGACCGCGGACCAGGAGGCCGCGTTCGCCGCGATAGAGGCGCGACTGCCCGCGGCGGCCCCCTCCGCGGCGTCCACGGCGGCCTCCTCCGCGCCCGCGCCGCTGCTCCTCCACGGGGTCACGGGCAGCGGCAAGACCGAGGTCTACCTGCGCTCGGTGGCGGCCGCGCTCGAGCGCGGGCAGTCGGCGATCGTGCTCGTCCCGGAGATCGCGCTCACGCCCCAGACGGCCGGTCGGTTCGTCGAGCGCTTCGGCGATCACGTGGCGGTGATGCACTCGCGGCTGTCGCCGCGGGAGCGCTACGACGAGTGGTGGCGGATGCGCCGCGCGGAGGCGCGCGTGTGCGTCGGCCCCCGCTCGGCGGTGTTCGCGCCGTTCGACGACCTCGGCCTGATCATCGTCGACGAGGAGCACGACGGCTCGTACAAGCAGGAGGGCGACCCGCGCTACGACGCGCGTGCCGTCGCCGAGCGCCGCGCGGCGGACGAGGGCGCCCTGCTGGTGGCCGGCACGGCGACGCCGCGGCCCGAGACCATGGCGCGCTTCGAGCGGATCCAGCTGCCGTCGCGCGTGGACGGCCGCGAGCTGCCGCCGGTGGAGCTCGTGGGCATGGCCGGCGCCGCCGGCCCCCTCCACGAGCGCACACGCGAGGCACTCGACCGCGTCCGGCGTCAGCGCGAGAAGGCGATCGTCCTGCTGAACAGGCGAGGATGGTCGAACTTCCTGTCGTGCCGCGACTGTGCGCGCGTGTGGGAGTGCCCGCACTGCGACGTCACGCTCGTGTTGCACCGGGCGCTCGGCGAGGTGTCATGCCACCACTGCGGCCACCGCGAGCCGGTGCCGCGGTCATGTCCGGACTGTGGATCGAGCTCGGTGGCACGCCACGGAGCGGGCACCGAGCAGCTCGAGCGCGAGTTGTGCGACCTGGTGGCCCCGCTGCCCGTGTTCAGGCTCGACTCGGACGTGGCGGCGGCCGCCGGGGTTGCGACGGTGCTGCGGCGCTTCGACGAGGCGGACGCGGGCGTTCTGGTGGGCACCCAGATGGTCGCCAAGGGCCACGACTTCCCGGACGTGACGCTCGGGGTGGTCTTGGACGCCGACGCCACGCTTCGCTTCCCGGACTTCCGCGCCGAGGAGCGCACGTTCGCGCTCGTGGCTCAGCTGGCGGGCCGAAGCGGCCGGGGCGAGCGCGGAGGGCGCGTGATCGTGCAGGCGCTCGATCCGACGGCCGAGGCGCTCCGCTTCGCCGCCCGCCACGATGCCGACGGCTTCCTCGAGGTCGAGCTCTGCCGCCGCGAGCTGCTCGGCTACCCGCCGCACGGGCACCTGATCCGGGTGGTGTGCTCATCGACCGACGAGGGACCCGAGCTCGACGCGGCGAAGGCGATCCGCGACCGCGTGTCGGCCGTCGGCGTGCCCGCTCTCGGCCCCGCGCCGCTCTTCCGCCGCCAGGCGCGCCACCGCGCGCAGCTCGTGATCCGCTCGCAAGACCGCACCGGCGCCATCGCCGCCGTCCGCGACGCGGTCGAGACGGTGGCCGCGATGCGCGAGCACGCGAGCGCGAGCTTCGCTGTCGACGTCGATCCGCAGTAAACGCTCTCTCCGTCCGGCGTTAGACTCGGCTTGCATGGCGGACGAGCACGAGGTCGTGGCCGAGGAGACGCTGGAGGAGCATCCCGAGGAGGATGCGCCGAAGCTCGATCCCGAGGCCGAGGCGAGGCGCGTCGCGGCGATGTCGTTCATCCGCAAGCTCGGCGACCCGGTCCTGAAGTCCACCGCCACGCCGGTGGACCGCTTCGACGACTCGCTGCGCAAGCAGGTGGCGCGAATGGCCGGGATCATGGGCGACGCCTTCGGTGTGGGCCTGGCAGCGCCGCAGCTCGGGCTCTCGCAGCGGCTGCTCGTCTACCGGGTCGGCCCCGACGCGCCCCTGATCGCGCTCGCCAATCCCGAGCTCGAGTGGACGAGCGACGACGAGGAGACCCTCGACGAGGGCTGCCTCTCCATCCCCGGCATCACCGTCGACGTGGAGCGCCCGGTGTACGTGCGCGTGCGGGCGCAGGACGAGGAGGGGGAGACCCGCCTCGTGGAGGCGTCCGGCCTCGAGGCCCGTGTGATCCAGCACGAGATGGACCACCTGAACGGCGTCCTCATCCTGGACCGCACGACCCGTGACGAGCGCAAGCGCGCGCTCCGCGAGCTGCGCGAAGCCGAGCGGGCCGACGAAGAAGCGGCCTAGCCCCGCCGCGTGGAGCGGCATCCCTCACTGGACGACCGGTGCGACCCGGCGATCCGAATCATGGGCGCCGACTGCGCGTGGCCGGCGCAGGCGGACGCGGAGATGCGTCGGATCCGTGACGAGCTCGGCGACATCGCGGTGCGCGTGGATCACGTCGGTTCAACCGCTGTGCCCGCCCTCGCGGCGAAGCCGATCATCGATCTGCAGCTGTCCGTGCCGAGGATCGGATCGCTTCCTCAGTACCGAGACCCACTGGAGCGACTGGGATACCTCTTCGTGCCCGACCCGGAGTCGCCCGACTTCCACCTCTTCGCCCTCCCAACGGAGCGCCCGCGCACGCACCACCTGCACGTCTGCGAGAGCGGAAGCGAGCACGAGCGGCGCCACCTGGCAGTCCGCGACTTCCTGCGCGCCCACCCGGTCGAGGCGGCCCGTTACGAGGCCCTGAAGCGCGAGCTGGCCGACCGCCACCGTACGCCATTCGGGTACGTAGGCGCTTCCGCAGAAGCGCCTGCGCGGCAGTGGTTGGGAGGTGGCGTGGACGGGATTGTTAGGGGTCTGACCCTTAACAATGTGAAGGGTCAGACCCCTACGCCCGCGATGCCATCGGGCATCTTGCAGGACGGCTTCTTCGATGTGAGCTACCAGCCGCCGCAAATTCCATGGACCTCACTGCGGAGGACCGGCTCGCCTACATCGAAGGCAAGGCCGCCTTCATGGCCGCCCTCGAAGCCCGCGCGATCGCATCGCGTCCAGCTGCGGAATGACTTGTTCGCCGAAGAGTCGTACCTGTTCGACCAGGTCGGGTAGGCCTGGCACCTCGCGGTCCGCCCACGCTTTGAGCGTGAACGGGTCGGTGAAGGAGACGAGGGCATGGTTCAGTCCGGCAGGCGCGTAGGTCTCGGTGAGCCATCGCACCCAGTCCTCGGGGGTCCCGGCGATCATGATGCGATCCACGACAGCGTCGGGTGTGAGGTCAAGGGCACGCTCGATGTTGCCCCCAGCGAACGCGGCGTTTACCGGCGCGACCTCGTCGGGATCGATGCCATGCCGCTCGAGCAGCGCCGGCGGCATGGATGGGATGTAGAACGCGGCCAGGATGCGGCCGGCGCGGCGTGCGACGTCCGGGTCGGGGGCAATCGCCCCGAGCAGCGAGTCCCCGATGTCGAGCCCATCGGCGGTGCGGCCGGCACGCTCGGCGCCGAGCGTGAAGTGGTGCACGGCATAGCGCAGCGCATCGCCTGAGTAGGCGCAGGCCGTGTGGAGTCCGTCGGCGATCTCGCCCGCGAGCTCCATCGACCGCGGCCCGCCCATCGCACCGAGCATGACCGGAACGCGCTCCTGCACCGGCCGCGCCGCGGTGGTGACGCCCGCGTAGCTGAAGAAATCTCCCTGGAAGTCGATCGAGCCGTCGTCGAGCAGCGTCCGAATCACGCCATGAGCTTCACGCAGTCGCCCCATGGGTCGGCTGCCGCGCCACTCGATCCCGTACTGCTCGAGCATGGCGAGATTCCCGATCCCAAGGACGACCTCCGCGCGGCCACCGCTCAACTCGTCGAGAGTGGCGGCGAGCTGAGCGACGTAGGTCGGATCGCGCATGTAGACAGGGGAGACGCACGGACCCAGACGAATTCGCTCGGTCTGACCCGCCACGGCCACGAACAGCAGCCAGGCGTCCTTGTGGTAGATCTCGTCGGCGCTGTAGCAGGCGTAGAAGCCAAGCTGGTCTGCGGCCTGAGCCGCGGCAACGAGCTCCTCAGCGGGTTGCTCAGGGATGAGCTGCAGGCTCACCTTCATTGGCGAGCCAGCCTAAACCGGCGCGGCTAGTCGGCTGAGCCCCCGCCGGTCTACTTCTCCAGCTTCAGCAGCTCGTCGTAGGCCGGCAGCGTCAGGAACTCCACGAAGTCGTCGCTCAGCGCGACGCGCTCGAACAGTGAGCGGGAGAGGTCGGGGCGGCCCTCCTTCTCGAACCACTCGTCGTCGCCGATCTCCTCGCGGATCTTCTCCAGCTCCGAGGTCGCCAGCTCGCGTACGAGCTCGGGTGTGACGGTTCGGCCGTCGTCCAGCTCGGCCTCGTGGTGGACCCACTGCCAGACCTGGCCGCGGGCGATCTCGGCCGTGGCGGCGTCCTCCATCAGACCGTAGATCCCGGCCGCGCCGTTTCCGCGCAGCCACGAGGAGATGTACTGGATGCCCACGTTCACGTTCGATCGCAGGCCCTCCTCGGTGCGCTCGCCCGGCGTGGCGGCAACGTCCAGCAGCGCGCCGGCGGACGGCGTCACGTCGTCGCGCTGGCGGTCCACCTGGTTGGGCCGGTCGCCCAGCACGTCGTCGAACGCCTCGGTGGCCACCGGCACCGAGTCGGGGTGCGCGACCCACGTGCCGTCGAAGCCGCTCTGGGCCTCGCGCTCCTTGTCGTCGCGCACCGCCTCGAACGCCTTCTTGTTGGCCTCCTCGTCGGTCCGCGACGGGATCACCGCGGCCATGCCGCCCATCGCATGGGCGCCGCGGGCGTGGCAGGTCTTCACCACGTGGTCGCTGTTGGCCTTCATGAACGGGACGGTCATCGTCACGCCGGACCGGTCCGGCGTCACGAACTCGTCGCGCGAGCGGAACCGCTTGATCACGGAGAAGATGTAGTCCCACCGACCGGCGTTGAGGCCGGCGGCGTGGTCGCGCAGCTCATACAGGATCGCGTCCATGCAGAACGCTGCCGGGATCGTCTCGATCAGGACGGTCGCCTTGATCGTGCCGCGGTCGAGTCCGAGCGTCTCCTCGGCGATCACGAACGCGTCGCGCCACAGCGCCGCCTCCTGCTGCGACTCGAGCTTCGGGATGTAGAAGTACGGCCCCCAGCCGCGCTCGAGCAGCGCCTCGGCGTTCCGGTGCACGTACAAGCCGAAGTCCACGAACGCGCCCGCCACCGGCTTGCCCTCGAGCTGGAGGTGCTCCTCGGGCAGGTGCAGGCCGCGCGGCCGCACGTGCAGGACGGCTGGGTCGTCCTCGAGCTCGTAGTGCTTGCCCTTCTCGTCGTGCTCGATCGACCCCCGGATCGCGTCCGCCAGGTTCACCTGGCCGCCGACCATGTTGCTCCAGTAGGGCGAGTTCGAGTCCTCGAAATCCGCCATGAAGCCGCGCGCCCCCGAGTTGAGCGCGTTGATCACCATCTTGCGGCTGGTGGGGCCGGTGATCTCCACACGCCGGTCCTGAAGGGCGCCGGGCACCGGGGCGACCGTGAAATCCTCGGGCGCGGAGGTGAAGTCGAGCGTTTCGCCGGCGTCTAGGCGCGACTGCAGGTCCAGCCGCTCCTCCAGGAGCTCCCGGCGGCGCGCGTCCAGCTCCTCGTGGAGCCTCCCCACGAGCGCCATCGCGCCGTCCGTCAGTACCTCGTCGTAGCGGTCCTCCAGCGTTGCTCGCACCTGCATCTCATCACGTCCTCGTCAGCTTCTTGTAGGTGATCCGATGTGGCCTGTCTGCCTCAGTACCCAGGCGAGCCCTTCGGTTCTCCTCATATGCCTCGAAATTCCCCTCGAACCACGCGACCTGCGAGTCGCCCTCGAAGGCCAGGACGTGGGTGGCCACGCGGTCCAGGAACCAGCGGTCGTGCGAGATGATCACCGCGCAGCCCGCGAACGACAGCAGCGCCTCCTCGAGGGCGCGGAGCGTGTCCACGTCGAGGTCGTTGGTGGGCTCGTCGAGCAGGAGCAGGTTGCCGCCGCGGCGCAGCAGCTTCGCCAGGTGCACGCGGTTCCGCTCGCCGCCGGACAGGGCGCCCACCTTCCGCTGCTGGTCCGAGCCGCGGAAGTTGAAGCCGGCCGCGTAGGCGCGTGAGCTCATCTCGC
>JBEVKE010000090.1:0-15065 GCA_040509835.1 Thermoleophilaceae bacterium | reverse complement strand
TCTCCGGGTTCCACCCGTGGAACTCGCCGTCGCGCCGCCAGGCGTAGATGCCGCCGGGCGGCAGCAGCTCGGAGCTCGCGGCCGGATACGCGCGCGCGTGCCGGTCGACGCACTCCCAGGCCAGCACGTTCATACCCACGCCACCCACGCGCGACGGCGTGCCCGTGAAGTGGCGGTCCACGAGCGCCTTCTCGAGCCCGATCGCCTCGAAGATCTGCGCGCCCGTGTACGAGCGGATCGTCGAGATCCCCATCTTCGAGAGGATCTTCAGGAGGCCCTTGCCGATCGCCTTGATGGCGCGAGCCACGGCCTCGTCGGGCACCATCCCCTCGGGCAGCCGCTCCTCGCGGTGGAGCGCGTACAGCGACTCGAACATCACGTACGGGTTCACCGCCGCCGCGCCGTAGCCGATCAGGCAGGCCACGTGGTGGATCTCCTTGGCCTGGCCGGTCTCGACCACGAGGCCGATCTGGAGCCGCGTGCCCTCGCGGACGAGGTGGTGATGCACCGCGGCCGTGGCGAGCAGCGCCGGCATCGGGACCCGCTCGGCGCCAAGGTTTCTGTCGGACAGGATGATGATGTTCACGCCGCGCTCGACCAGCTCCGAGGCCTCGGCGCACATCTCCTCGAGCCGCCGCTCCATGCCCTGCGCGCCCTCCGCCGCGGGCCACGTCATGTCGATCGTGCGCGCCTCGAAGACGCTGTGGTCAACCTGGCGGAGCTTCTCGAGCTCCGTGCTGCGGAGCAGCGGCTGCGGCATGACGAGCTGGTGGCAGTGGTCGGGCGTCTCGTCGAGCAGGTTGATCTCCGGCCCGATCACCGCCTCGAGGCTCATCACGACCTGCTCCCGGATCGGGTCGATCGCCGGGTTCGTGACCTGCGCGAACAGCTGCTTGAAGTACGAGAACAGCGGCGGGCGCATGTCGGACAGCACCGCCAACGCGGTGTCGTTGCCCATCGAGCCGGTCGGCTCGGCGGCGTCGCGCGCCATCGGCACGAGCGTCACGCGCAGGTCCTCCTCGGTCCAGCCGAAGGCGAGCTGCTTCGCGCGCAGCGGCTCGACGCGCGGCACGCGCGGCGTCTTCTCCGGGAGGTCCTCGATGTGGACGACGCGGTCGGCCAGCCACTTGCCGTAGGGGCGGCGCGCCGCAAGGTCCTTCTTGATCTCCGTGTCGGGCACGATCGCGTCGCGCTCGAGGTCGACCAGGAACAGCTTGCCGGGGAGGAGCCGGCCCTTCGAGGCGATCTGGTCGGCCGGCACCTCGATCACGCCGGCCTCGGAGGCGAACACGACCCAGCCGTCCTTTGTGACGAGCCAGCGGCCCGGCCTCAGGCCGTTGCGGTCGAGCGTCGCGCCGATCACGCGGCCGTCCGAGAACGCCACGGCGGCGGGGCCGTCCCACGGCTCGACGAGCGACGAGTGGTAGGCGAAGAAGTCGCGCACGCCCTCGGGTAGCTCCGGGCGGCCCTGGTGCGCCTCCGGGATCAGCATCGACATCGCGTGCGCGGCCGAGCGCCCGCCGAGCACGAGCAGCTCCATCAGGCCGTCGAGCGACGCGGAGTCCGAGATGTCGTCGCGGAGCAGCGGATGGATCTTCTCGATGTCGTCTCCGAACAGAGGCGAGGCGAGCTGTAGCTCGCGCGCACGCATCCAGTTGCGGTTGCCGCGCAGCGTGTTGATCTCGCCGTTGTGAGCGAGCATGCGGTACGGGTGCGCCAGCTCCCAGCTGGGGAAGGTGTTGGTGGAGAAGCGCGAGTGGACGAGCGCCAGCCGGCTCACCACGCGCTCGTCGCGCAGGTCGGGGAAGTACCGCGGCAGCTGCGGCGCGGTGAGCATCCCCTTGAGGACCATCGTGCGGCTGGACAGGCTGGGGATGGCGAGCGCCTCGAGGTCCTCGTGCTCGACGCGGCGGCGGATCACGTACAGCTTCCGCTCGAAGGCGTCCTGGTCGCGCATCGCGTCGCCGGCGCCGACGAACAGCTGGGCGATCCGCGGCGCGACCGCCCTCGAGGCGCTGCCGCAGGCGGCCTCGTTGACCGGCACCTCGCGCCAGCCGAGCACGTTCTGGCCCTCGGCCTCGACGCGCTCCTCGAGCACCCTCATCGCCTCGGCCGGGTTGCCGGGGGGCAGGAAGCAGACGGCCACGCCGTATCGGCCGGCCTCCGGCAGCTCGCAGCCCGCCTCCGCGCGCAGGAAGGCGTCGGGCAGCTGGATCAGGATGCCCGCGCCGTCCCCGGTGTCGGGGTCGGCGCCCTCGGCCCCGCGGTGCTCGAGGCGCTCCAGCGCATGCAGCGCGCGCTCCACGACGTCGTGCGACGCGGGCGCGCGGACCCGTGCGACGAAGGCGACGCCGCAGGCGTCGTGCTCGTAGCTCGGGTCGTACAGGCCACGGGGTGCCTGCAGTGGAAGACCTCCCTGTTTACGTGGCCTGCTCGGCTCAGGCGCACGACGCGGAAACGAACGCGAAACTATAAAGCTCTCAATGGCGATGCTCCCGACCGCACAGACGATCACGGTCCTGTCCCAAAAGGGGGGCACCGGGAAGACGACGACGGTCCGAACCCTGGCCGACGCGTTCCGCCGCGTGGGCCTCGAGGTGCTCGTCGCCGACATGGACCCGCAGGGGACCCTGTCGGACTACTACGACGTGCCCGCCGACGCCTCCCCCACGGTGGCCGAGGTGCTGGCCGGCTCGGCCAAGGCGGCGGACGCCATCCACGACGGCGTGCTGCCGGCGAACCTGGGCCTCGCCGAGGCCGAGCTGGTGCTCGCCGGGAAGATGGGCCGTGAGCTGACGCTGAAGCGCGCGCTCCGCGACCTGCGCCGCCGGTACGACCTGATCGTGATCGACTGCCCGCCGGCGCTCGGGCTCCTGACCGTGAACGCGCTGGTGGCGGCGGACCACGCGCTGATCTCCACTGAGGCCGAGTACTTCTCGCTCCAGGGGGTTGAGCAGGCACTCGAGGTGATCGAGCTCGCGAAGGACTCGCTACACCCGGACCTCGACTGGCTGGGCGTCGTGCTCAACATCGCCGACATGCGACTCGTGCACGCGCGCGAGGCCCAGGCCCAGCTGAAGGAGCGCTTCGGCGAGAAGGTGTTCGACACGGTGGTGCGGCGGAGCGTCCGCTACGCCGAGTCGGCCGAGCGCGGCGTTTCGATACTCGACTACGCCCCCGACCTGGGCGCCGACTACATCGCCCTGGCCGAGGAGATCCTGGCCCGCCTGGGCGCCGACTACGAGGAGGCGCGGGGCCAGATGGCGGCCCTGACGCCTGCCTGAACGAGGTGGGCGAGCACCTCCTCCTCGGCATCGAGAGCATCGCCGGTCAGCCGCATCGTCCGGAACCCCGCCCTCCACAGCACCCGGTCCCGCTTCCGGTCCCGCCTGACCGCCTCCCTAGTCCCGTGCGCGGCGATCCCGTCCAGCTCGACGACCAGGCCGACCCGCGTCCATACGAAGTCGACCTCGTAGCCCTCGATCCAGACGCCCGACTCGGGCTCCTCGACGCCATACCGGTCCTTGAAGCGCAGGAAGCGGTCCTCGAGTGGCAACCTGGTCCGGTGCAGCCTCCCCTCCGTTACCGCTGTCATCAGCTTCTTCGTTCGGCGCCCTGGGTTCAGTTCACTACGGCATTGAGGGCGGTTAGGTCGAAGAGGTTTCTGTACTCCGCCTCCGTTATCGCCCGTCGCAGGGCCTGGAGGTCGAGGTCGTCGGCGAGGTCCAGCAGGGTTCGGGCCACGGTCATCACCGGTATCCCGTCTATTACCGTGACCTCCTCTGCGGTCAGCCTGCCGCTCCGATGGACCCGGATCCCCTTCCGCCTGATCCGCCCGGCCCTCGACGGAACCGTCACATCGATGACCCGCGAATCGCTCTGCCGAATCTGCGAGAGCGCTGCGCCACTCCGATGCGACAGCACCGCCCCCGGCCCGCACGTCAACACCGCCGCGAGCCAATACCCCTGACGCCGAAGCCGATCATGCCCTTAGGCGTAAACAGCGCGGTGAAGGCGGATCAGGCGTCCGGTCCGAAGCATCTCCTCGATGCCGCGAGCACTGAGACCGATGGTCGCAAGCTGCCGCCGGGTCAGAACGCCCCACTGCCGCCGCGCCACCTCCTGCAACCGGGGTAGGTCGACTTTGCCCCCATGTGGGGGGATAAAGCGACCAACCCGGCGATTTGGGCCCGGGTGGGCGCGGGATGGTGCGTTCTTTACCGCTGCTGTTACGCCCGCGTCGCAGAAGCGCTGGTAGGACGCGCCGTTAGGACGCGCCGGTAGGCTGCGCCAACCCGTGTCGCAGGATCTTCTCTTCAGGCCGGCCAGTGAGCTGGCCACGCTCGTTCACACCGGGCGGGTCAGCTCCACCGAGCTGGTGGCGGCGGCGCTCGACAGGATCGATCAGCTCCAGCCCACGCTCAATGCGTTCGTTCACATGGACCCGGATGGCGCGCTCGAGGCCGCGGCCGGGATCGATCGCGACGATCCGCGCCCGTTCGCGGGCGTGCCTATCGCGATGAAGGACACCACCGCGGTGCGGGGCATGCCGTACACGATGGGGTCGGATCTGTTCGGCGACTTCGTACCGGAGCACGACTCGTACGTGACGCGCCGCATCCGCGACGCGGGCTTCGTGATCGTCGGCAAGACGAACATGCCCGAGTTCGGAATCCTGCCCGTGACGGAGTCGCGCCGGTACGGGCCGGCCCGGAACCCCTGGGACACGGACCGCACGCCCGGCGGCTCGAGCGGCGGCGCCGCCGCGGCCGTGGCGGGCGGCATGGTCCCGCTGGCGCACGGCAGCGACGGGGGCGGGTCGATCCGGATCCCGGCCTCGTGCACCGGCCTGGTCGGTCTCAAGCCGAGCCGCGGCCGCATCTCGAGGGGCCCGGACCTCGGCGACGACTTCCTCGTCCAGGACGGTTCGCTCACACGCACGGTCGCCGAGACGGCCCAGATGCTCGACGTCCTGAGCGGCTACGAAATCGGCGACTCGACCTGGGCCCCGCCTCCTTCGGAGCCGTTTTCAGAGGCGACGAAGCGGGACCCCGGCCCCCTGAAGATCGGCTACACGCTCCGCGCCGCGATGGAGGCGCCGCTCGACCCCGAAAACGAGCGCGCCACCCTCGACGCCGCGCAGCTCCTGTCGGAGCTGGGCCACGACGTGGAGGAGGTCGAGGCGCCCTGGGGCGGCCAGGAGCTGTTCGACGCGTTCATCATGGCGTTCGGAACCCCCATCTCGATGGGGATGTTCTTCGGCGGCATGGTCACCGGCCGCGAGCCCACCGCGGAGCTCGTCGAGCCGCTCTCGTGGGCCATGTGGAACGCGGTCCGCGAGCACACGGCGCTCGACTACCTGCTCGGGCGGACGCAGCTGAGCGCTGTGTCCAGGGGCATCGTCGCGCTGTGGGAGACCTACGACGTGATCCTCAGCCCCGCCCTGGCCGGGCGCCCGGTCCGGATCGGCGAGATCGACGCGTGCAGCGACGACCCTTGGGACGACTTCAAGCGCAGCAGCGAGTTCACGCCGTACGCCGCCATCTACAACGTGACCGGCCAGCCCGCGATCACGCTGCCCCTCTTCCAGGGCGACGACGGACTGCCCACCTCCATACAGCTCGGCGGCCGTCCAGCCGGTGAGGCGGGCCTGCTGAGCCTCGCCGCGCAGCTGGAGGCCGCGCGGCCCTGGGCGGACCGCCGCCCCGAGCTGGCCGCGGTCTAGCCGGCGGCGCGGCCAGCGGTTCTCGGGCCCGAGCGCACCGTCCTGCTCGAACTCCTCCTCGTCCTCGCCGCTGGCATTCGGGCCGGGCGGCGGCGGCTTCGAGCTCTTCCCGTGGACGTACTGCCACAGGATCTTGTCGAGGTAGCGCTGGGGCACGCGGTCGGGGGTGTCGAGCGGCAGCCGCTGCGAGAAGCCGGAGTTGGGCGTGGCGTTCGTGTTCCTCTCCGTGAGGCTCACCTTCGGCTTGATCGGCTGCGAAACAGGCGCCCGTACGAGCGCGCGTGTGCGGCTGCGCGCCGCCAGCGGCGTGCCCGGCCGGTGGACGAGCCGCGGCGTGCGCGTGCTCCGCTGCCTCAGAGCGCCGCGAGCAGGTCCCGGTCACGGTCGTATGTGAGGAGTGCGCGCGCCTCGTCGGGCGTGACCCAGCGGAGCTGGTCCGTCTCGTCATTCGGCACGAACCCGGGCTCGTCGCGCGGAGTCATCAGCCAGTAGCGCACGAGCTTGGGGCGCCCGTTCACCTCGTACTCGGTGGAGGGCAGCTCGCGCCCGAGGCTGCAGCGCACACCCGTCTCCTCCTCCACCTCGCGGAGGGCCGCGTCCTCGAACGACTCGCCCTGGTCGAGCTTGCCCTTCGGAAAGGTCCAGTCGTCGTAGCGCGGGCGATGGACCAGCAGCACCCTGCCGTCCCGCTCCACCACGCCGCCCGCCGCATCGACCCCGTCGCTCACCGCGGCCCACGGTACCGCGGGGCGAGTTTGGTGGATGTTCCCCCCTAGAGCTCGCGCACGTCAGCGCCGCCCGGGGCGAAGGTCGCGCGCCTGACCTGCACGTCCGGTGCCTCCACCTTCAGCCGCTCCACGAGCGTGCCGGTCTGCTGCCAGTGGCACCAGAACAACACTGTCGGGCCGGCGCCAGAGATGGTGGCGCCGACCGCGCCCAGCTCCTCGGCGCGGTCCACGAGCTCCATCGAGCGCGGATAGAGCGACCGCCGCCGCGGCTGATGCACCCGGTCGCGCAGTCCGCGGCCGATCAGGCTGAAGTCGTCCCTCGCGAGGCCGAGCACGAGCACGGCCGCGTGCCCGACATTGTGCACCGCGTCCTCCACCGGTATCTCCGCCGGCAGCGCGGCGCGTGCCTCCGCCGTGGCCACCTCGTGGCCGGCGATCGCGAGGACTCCCTCCAGCCCGGGCGCCGGGTCGAACCGCACCGGCGGCTCGCCGGGCCCCGGGCAGATCACGAAGCCGCCGAAGAGCGCCGCCGCCACGTTGTCCGGGTGGCCCTCGAGCTCAGCCGCGAGCTCGAACAGCGGCGCGTCGAGCTCGTAAATGTGGTCGGCGGCCGCGAGGCCGGCCACGATCGCGGCCGCACTCGACCCGAGGCCCGCGGCGAGCGGGATCTCCGAGCGGATGTGGAACGTGAGCCCGTCGGCCGAGTGGAGGCGCTCGAAGGCGCGCACGCACAGGTTGGAGCGATCGACCGGGACGCCGTCGACGTCGGAGTGGACGAAGAACTCGCCGGTCTCCTCCACCTCGAGCTCCAGGTGCAGCGACAGGGCGGCCGCCAGCACGTCGTAGCCGGGCCCGAGGTTCGCGGACGACGCCGGCACCCGCACGATGCGGTGCCGCCTCATCCCAGCACCGCGCGCTCGACGCTCTCGATGTCGGGCTCGCACGGCACGACGCTCGCGGCGCGGTTCATCGCCGTCTGCGGGTCCTTCAGCCCGTGCCCGGTGAGCACGCACACCACGCGGCCCTCGGCGCCGTTCTTCAGGAGCCCGGCCACCGACGCGGCGGAGGCCGGCTCGCAGAACACGCCCTCGCGCGCGCCCAGGAGCGAGTAGGCCTCGAGGATCTCGGCGTCCGACACCGCGCGCACCTCGCCGCGCGAAGCGGTGAACGCGTTCATCGCGTCCTCCCAGCGCGCCGGATTGCCGATCCGGATCGCGGACGCCACCGTCTCCGGGCTCTCCACCGGCGCGCCGTGCACCAGCGGCGCCGCACCCTCAGCCTGGTAGCCGTGCATCTTCGGCGCCGCTCCGTACTCCTGGAAGCCCTTCCACCAGGAGGTCACGTTGCCGGCGTTGCCCACCGGGATGCAGAGCACGTCGGGCGCCTCGCCCAGCTCGTCGCACACCTCGAACGCGCCGGTCTTCTGACCCTCGATTCGGTACTCGTTCACCGAGTTGACGAGCGCGATCGGGTGGCGGGTCGCCAGCTTGCGCACGAGCGCGAGCGCCTCGTCGAAGTTGCCGCGCAGCGCGATCACGCGCGCGCCGTGCATCAGCGCCTGCGCGAGCTTGCCGGTGGCGATCTTGCCCTCCGGCACGATCACCGCGCCGCGCAGGCCGGCGCGGGCGGCGTAGGCGGCGGCGCTGGCAGCGGTGTTGCCGGTGGAGGCGCAGATCACCGCCTCGGCGCCCTCGCCGATCGCCGCGCTCACGGCGACGGTCATGCCGCGGTCCTTGAACGAGCCGGTCGGGTTCGCGCCCTCGAGCTTGAGCCACACGTCCGCGCCGGTCAGCTTCGAGAGGTGCGGCGCCGGGATCAGCGGGGTGTCGCCCTCGCCCATCGTCACGAGCGGCTCTACGGGCAGGCGCTCCCGGTAGCGCCAGAGGCTCAGAACGTCTCCTCGATCACCCGGATCACGCGCGGCGCCCCGCGCACGAAGTCGAGTCGCGAGATCAGCTCGACCGCGGCGCGGAACTTGGATTCGAGCACCGGGTGCATGACCATCACGAGCCGAGCCTCGTCGCCGAGCCCCTTCTGCACCACGGACTTGATCGACACGCCCTGGAGGCCGAGGATCTCCGCCACCTGCGCCAGCACGCCCGGACGGTCGGCCACCTCGAGGTGGAGGTAGAAGGAGAACTCGACGTCCGTGACCAGCGGTACGTCCTGCGCCGGCGGCACCAGCGAGGGCGGCGGGATCATCGCCGAGATCACGTCGCCCAGCACCGCGCTGGCGGTCTGGACGCCGCCGGCGCCGGGGCCCGACAGCGTGATCTCCGTGATCGCCGGCGACTCGATCGTCACGGCGTTGAACGCCCCGTTCACCGATGCCAGCGGGTGGTTCGCGTACAGGAAGGCCGGATACACGTGCACCGCCACGCCGCTGTCGATCCGGGCGGCCGACCCGATCAGCTTCAGCGACAGGCCGAGGTCCTTGGCGTACTCGATGTCCTCGCCGGTGAGCCGCTCGATGCCCTCGTAGCTCACCTGGTCGAGCGTGACCGCTGCGTTGAAGGCGAGCCGCGCCAGGATCGCCATCTTGGCGGCGGCGTCCTTGCCGGTCACGTCCTCGGTGGGGTCCGCCTCCGCGTAGCCGAGCCGCTGCGCGTCGGCGAGCGCCTCCTCGTAGCTGGCGCCGGTGCGCGCCATCTCGCTGAGGATGTAGTTGGTGGTGCCGTTGACGATGCCGTGAACGCGCTCGATGTGGGCGGCGGCGAGCGTCTCCGACATCACGCGGATGGCCGGCACCACACCCGCCACGGCGCCCTCGAAGCGGAGCTGCACCCCGCCGCGGCGGGCCGCGTCGAACGCCTCCTCCCCGTGCTGGGAGAGGAGCTGCTTGTTGGCGGTCACGACGTGGCGGCCGGAGTCGAGCGCCCGCAGCACGTAGTCGCGCGTCGGGTCGATCCCGCCCATCAGCTCCACGATCAGGTCGCTGCGCTCGAGGATGTCGTCGAAGTCGCCCCGGCTCGTGGTCAGGATGCCCGCGAGCTCGGGGCGGAGGCCCACCTCCGCCTCGATGGCGCCCGTGCGCTCCTCGAGGAGCTCGGCGAAGGCACGGCCGACCGTGCCGTGGCCCAGCAGGCCGACGCGAAAGGGTTCAGCGGTCACGCAGGGTCAGATCTTCGTGGGTCTCCCGGCGGACGACGACGCGGGCGTCGCCGCCGGTGCAGAAGATCACCGGCGGCCGCGGCACGGCGTTGTAGTTGTTCGCCATGGCGTGCGAGTACGCGCCGGTCGCGGGGATGACGAGCACGTCGCCAACGCGCGGATCGTCCAGCTTCACGTCCCGCACGAGCACGTCGCCCGACTCGCAGTGCATGCCGGCGATGGTGCACAGCTCCCCGCCGCTCTCGCCGGCGAACCGATCGGCGATCTCGGCTTCGTAGCGCGCGCCGTAGAGCATCGGGCGCAGGTTGTCGGACATGCCGCCGTCGACCGCCACGTAAGTGCGCACGCCCGAGATGCGCTTGATCGTCCCGACCGTGTAGACGGTCACGCCGGCGTTTCCAACCAATGCGCGGCCCGGCTCGCACAGCACCGTCACGGCCTCGGGCGCGTGCCGGAGCAGCGCATCGGCGTACTCCTCGATCCTCGGCGGGCTGTCCTCGGCCGTGTAGGCGATGCCAAGGCCACCGCCGAGGTTGAGCAGCGGCCAGTCGCCCATGCCCGCGAGCAGCTGGCCGAGCCTCTCGAACACGTCCACGTCGAGGATCTGCGATCCGATGTGGGCGTGAAGCCCGCGCAGCTCGAGCCCGGCATCGGCGCACGCGGCCACCGCACGCTCCACCTCGTCGACCTGGAAGCCGAACTTGGAGTCCACCTGGCCGGTCTGGATGAACTCGTGCGTGGTGGGCTCGATGCCCGGCGTGACCCGCAGGAGCACCCGCTGCCCGCGTCCGCGCAGGCGCTCGATCTCGTCGAAGGAGTCGACCACGATGTGGCCGAGGCCGCTCTCGATCGCGTAATCGAGCTCGGCGGGCGACTTGTTGTTCCCGTGCATGTAGAGGCGCTTCGGGTCCACGCCGGCCGCGAGCGCGTGGTGCAGCTCTCCCCCGGAGGCGACGTCGGCCGACAGGCCCTCGTCCGCGAACAGTCGGAAGGCCGCGGTGCACGGGAACGCCTTGCTCGCGTAGACGATCTCGAAGTGCTCGCTGCGCGCGCGAAACGCCTCCATGAAGCTGCGCGCGCGGGCGCGCATGTCGTCTTCCGAGTACACGTACGCGGGCGTGCCGAACTCGGCGCCCAGCTCCACGACGTCGCAGCCGCCGACCTCGAGGCGGCCGCGTTCGTTGAGACGCGAGCCGAGCGGATACACGTGGGAGAGCGCAAGCGCCGACATGGAGCGGCGATTATGAAGGACCCGATGCGGCACCCCCCCACGCCCACAGCGCCAGAGCTCGGCATGCACGACGGCCTCGCCTACGCGCTCTTCCTGCCTCCTCCGGAGCGGGACCCCGACGTGGGCGTCGTGATCCTCCACGGCGCCGGCTCCGCGAAGGAGAGCCACTTCGACTTCGCGCGCGGATGCCGGGCCGACGGAATGGCGGCGCTCGCGTACGACGCGCGCGGTCACGGGCGGTCGGAGGGGGAGTTCGGGCCGTCGGCCTTCGACGACGCGCTGGCGATGGCTGACCTCCTCCGCGCCCACGCGCCGAACATCGCTCTCCGCGGCTCGAGCATGGGCGGCTTCCAGGCGATCCACGCGGCGGCCCGGTCGGACGCCATCAGCGCCGTGGTGGCGATCTGCCCGGCTCCCGAGGACGGCCTGGCGCGGTTCCTCCGCTCCGGACAGGAGCTCCACTTCCGGTGCGACAGGGAAGCGAGCGGACCGTGGCTCGAGTCGCTCGACATCTACGGCGCCGTCGCGAGCCTCGGCCCCGAGACGGCGCTGCTCCTGATGCACGCGCGCGGCGACGAGCAGGTTCCGTACGAGATCAGCGAGCGGCTGTACGAGCACGCGCGGCAACCGAAGCGGCTGCTCCTCATGCCGGGCGGCCACCACCGCTCGATCCAGCACGACGAGGAGCTTCACGCGGTCTCGCGGAGATTCATACGCGACGCTGCCGGGGATTTTTGAGAATGATTCTCGTTAAGCTGCCCCGGTGCCTTCGCCCTTCGACCTGGCGGAACTTCCCTTCCTCCGCGAGGCGCTCCTCGAGCTGATCCTCCTCGCCGTGACCGGCGGCGTGCTGGGCGCATGGGTGGTCCTCAGAAGGCTCGCGTTCTTCACCCACGCGGCCGGCTCGGCCACCTTCCCGGGGCTCGTGCTCGCCGACGCCTCGGGCTTCAGCCCGACCCTCGCCGGCATCGCGGTCGCGCTCGGCTACGCCGGCGGTGTCCAGACGCTGGGCGGGCGGGGCCGCGAGCACGGGGAGGGCACGGCGCTCCTGCTCGTGGCGGCGCTGGCGACCGGCGTGATCCTCGCGAGCGACGTGTTCGAGTCCGGCGCGGCCGTCGATCGGCTGCTGTTCGGGACGCTGCTGGGCCTCGGCCCCGCCGACCTGGCCATATCGGGGGCTGTCGCGGCGGTGGCGATCGGGGCCGCCATCCTGCTCGGCCGGACCTGGTCAGCGGTCGGCTTCGATCCGGACGCCACGGTGCCGCTCGGCCTCCCCGCGGACCGCGCCGACCTCCTGCTGCTCGCCCTCGTGGGCGTGGCCGCCGTAGCGGCCATCCCGGCGGTCGGAGCCCTCCTGGTCACCGCCATCTACGTGCTCCCGGCCGCGGCCGCGCGGATGCTCACCGGCAGCATCAACGGCCTCATCGCCTGCGCCCTCGCACTCGCCCTCGCCGAGGGCGCGATCGGGCTGTACCTGGCCTACTGGCTCGACGTCCCGCCCGGGCCCCCGATCGCCGTGCTGGGCGCGCTCGTGTGCCTGTGCGCCGGAGCCGTGCCGCGCCGGGCGGTGGCATGACCGCGATCGCTGTCGAGAGCCTCGCGGCGGCGTACGACGGCGAGCCGGTGCTGGAGGACGTCTCCTTCGAGGTGGCGCCCGGCCGGTCCGTGTGCGTGCTCGGCCCGAACGGCGGCGGCAAGACGACCCTGTTTCGCACGCTCCTCGGCGAGCTCGAGCCGGTCGCCGGCCGGGTCGAGGTGAGCGGACGGCCCGCGTACGTCGCGCAGACCGATCGGACCAGGCTGGACTTCCCCGTCACCGCGCTCGACGTGGCTCTCATGGGCACGCTCGCGAACGGCCGGTGGTGGCTGCCGCCGAGGCGCGCCGACCGGGACGCCGCGCGCGCGGCGCTCGACCGCGTCGGGCTGGGCGACCACGCGGGCGTCCGCTTCGGGGAGCTGTCGGGCGGCCAGCGCCAGCGCGCCCTGCTGGCGCGCGCGCTCGTCCAGGACGCCGCCGTGCTGCTGCTCGACGAGCCGCTGTCGGGGGTCGACCCGGCGAGCGCGACGTCGATCGAGCGCGTCTTCGGCGAGCTGCGGGCCGCGGGGCGCACGCTGCTCGTGGCGAGCCACGACGTGGAGAGCGCCCGCTCCTACGACCTGGTGCTGTGCCTGAACCGGCGCCAGGTCGCCTTCGGCGATCCGACCGCGACGCTCGACCGCGACACGCTCCAGGCCACGTATGGCCACGAGCTGATCCTGCTGGAGGACGGCCGCGCGGTGACCGTGCAGCACCACGAGCACGGCCGCTCGCACGAGGGCGAGCGGTGACCCCGTGGAGGTGATCGACTTCCTGGTCGACCCGCTCCGCTCCGGCATCGACAGGCGGGCGCTGCTCGAGCTGGCCATGGTGGGCTCGGTGTGCGGGGCGATCGGGTTCTGGGTCGTCACCGAGCGGCTGGCCTACAGCGCGGAGTCGCTCTCCCACGGGCTGCTTCCCGGCCTCGTGCTCGCGGCGCTCGCCGGCGCGCCGCTCCTGCTCGGCGCCGCCGGCGGCGCGCTGGTGGCCGCCGGGCTGATCGCCCTTGCGTCGCGCGATACGCGCGTGGGAGCGGACACCGGCACCGCCATCGCGGTGACCGGGCTCGTGGGCCTCGGCGCCCTGCTCGCGCTCGCCCCGGACGCGCCTCAGCGGCTCGAGGAGCTCCTCTTCGGCGACCCGCTGGGGGTCACGGACGGCGACCTGGTGGCCGCCGCCGTGCTGCTCGTGCTCGGTGGCGCCGCGCTGGCGGCGCTCCACCGGCCGCTCTCGGCGGTCGCGTTCGACCCCGCCGGTGCCACGGCCGCCGGCATCCGGCCCTCGCTCATCCGCTTCGCCCTCCTGGTACTGCTCGCTGCCGCCGTGGCGGTCGCCGTCCAGGGACTCGGCGCGCTGCTCGTCCTCGCCGTCCTGATCGGCCCGCCCGTGGCCGTGCGGGCGCACGCGGGGAGCCCGGCCCGCGCGATGGGGGCGGCGGCCGTTGTGGCGGTGGTCGCGGCGCTCGCCGGGATCGAGGTCTCCTTCCACGCCCACAGCGCCGCCGGGGCGTCGGTGGCGCTAGCCCTGTGCGCGGCGGCTGCGCTGGGCCCCGCGCTCAGGCCGTCGCGGCGCGCGGCACGCGCCCGCGCACGGCCACAATCGCCGCGCCGAGCGCCATCAGCACAAGCGAGATGAGCTGCGGCTGGGTGAGCCCCGCGACCACCTCTTCGGTCCGCCGGATGAACTCGACCAGGAAGCGCTCGGCCCCCGCGGCGATCAGGTACAGGCCGAACAGCACGCCGGGCGCGAAGCGGTCCCGCAGGCTCCACAGCACGACTCCCACGAGCCCCATGGCGAGCGTCTCGTAGACGGGTGTCGGGTGCACCGTGTCGGTCGTGGGCACCGTCCCGTCCGGATACGACATGGCCCACGGCAGGTCCGAGTGGATGCCGTAATCGCCGTCGCCGGATAGCTGGCAGCCCACGCGCCCGATCGCGTAACCGATGGCCAGCGGCACGGCCGCCGTGTCGAACAGCTCCCAGCCGAGGAAGCGCCGCCAGCGCGCCCACAGGACCACGCCGAGCGCGCCCCCCACGAGCCCGCCGAACCAGACGAGCCCGGAGCCGGAGAAGATGTTGCCGAACAGGTCGTCCGACACCTTCGACCAGTTCTGCAGGATGTAGTCGAGCCGCGAGCCGACGAGGCCGCCGACCAGCGCGGCGAACACCATCTCGTAGCTCCAGTCGACCGGTTTGTCGAGCTCGCGGAAGCGCCGCCCGATCAGGATGCCGGACGCGAGGAACCCGGCCGCGAAGCAGATCCCGAAGGTCTTGAGGTCGAGCGGCCCAATGTGGATCTCCGGCTGCACGAACGGCGAAAACTAGCGGGCGCCCCTACCATGGCCGTTGTGCGGAGAGCGGCGCTGGCGGGACTACTCTGTGCGGCGCCGCTCTTTGCTGCGACCGCCCAGGCCTCTACGGGGATGGTCGAGCGCGAGCAGCTGCGCGCGGCTCTGCGCCTGCGCCCGCACGCGGCGCGTGCGGACGTCGTTCCGCTCCCGCTGCCGGAGCGCACGCGGGCGGCGGCGGCGGCCGCCGGCGGTGGCGGGCTCGCCCGGATCGCCCGCTCGGACGCTCCCGCGCATCTGCTGGTCGGAGTGCGCACACACGAGGACATGGACGCGGTGGCTGCCACGCTCCGCGCCCTCGGCGCGAGTCCCGAGCGCCTCGACATCACCGGCGTGATCGCGGCGAC
>JBEVKE010000089.1:0-18574 GCA_040509835.1 Thermoleophilaceae bacterium | reverse complement strand
CCAGAAGACGAAGACGTTGTCCGTGTTGCCGAACGGGACGCTGTCCCAGCTCAGGTTGTAGACCTTCCAGGTCACGCCCGCGGCGTCGAGCAGGTCGAGGATGATCGGGTAGTCGAAGACGCCGTATCCCCAGATGCCGTTCGTGGTGATTCCGCCCGACGTGCCGGCCGCGAAGTAGAAGCGGTTCGGCCAGGTCGGGCCAAGCAGCGGGCAGAAGAAGTTCCCGACGAGCGCCGAGTCATCCAGCAGGCTGTAGTAGAACGGCAGCTCGTCGGCCGTGTAGAAGCCGATCGCCGCGTCGCCGTCGCCGATCTCCGCCGCCGAGCTCTTGTAGAAGCCGTCCATCGCCCCGCCGTTCCATTGCTCATGCACCGCGCTCCAGTGATGCGGCGGGTCCGCCGTCTGGAGGCTCGTGAACTCGAACGGCTCGTGCGGGTTCCCGTCCGCGTCCGGCTGCGAGTAGCCGGGTGGCGGCCCGAAGCCGGCCGCCTGCACCTGCGGCGCATAACCGAAGTAATGGTCGAACGATCGGTTCTCGGCGCACGAGATGACCAGGTTGCTGAGCGGCGTGTCGACCTGTGCCACCTGCCTGGCCCGAGCGGCCGCCGGAGCGGTCGCGTACAGCGAGCCGCCCAGGACCGCCACGGCGCCGGCTCCCTTGATGAAGGTGCGACGGGATACCCCATCGCGGAACGGGTCACGATCACCGTGTGACATAAGGTCGGCCCTCCTTGCTCGACCTGGACGCCGCCGAATGTATGCCGGTCAGAGGGGCATGTCAACGGGATCCGCGCGCGTCGGCGTCAGCCGGGCGCACATGGTGGCTGACGTCGCCGACGAGATCTGTTCGGACGCGCCTCTCCACGAAGCACCAACGCCCGTCGCGGCGCGCAAAGCGGTCTTGGTAGCGCCCGCTGACGATCGGTTGCAGAGGCAGCTCGGGCAGCGCTTGCAGCGCGGTGAAGTAGGAACGCGAGCCCGCGCTGTCCCCCCCTTCATCGATCTCGATCGCGATGTTGGTCGTGACGTGCTTGGTCCGTGGCGTGCCGTCGTCGTAGACGATCAGGCTGTCCCGCAGCATCTTCTCGATCGCGTCTCGGCCGCTCACCGGCCCGGCCGCGCCGATAAAGGTGGCGTCCGCGAGGAGCATGCCGACGCCCGCGAAATCACCGTCGTCCACAAGCTCCGCGTAGCTCGCGATGAGATTCTCGATAGCCCGGTAGCTCGACGCTGGATCGCTCGGGACCGGATTGGGCGTGGATGTAGACATCGTCCTCACACGCTACGCGAGCGTAGGCGGGAGACTCCACGGCAGCCAATGTCTGACGCCGCGTTCGCCGTTCACATCGAGGGGGTGACCAAGCGCTTCGGGACCACGCGTGCGCTCGCGGGTGTCGATCTGGACGTCGCGGAGGGCACGGTCTTCGGGCTGCTGGGCCCGAACGGAGCCGGGAAGACCACGCTCGTCCGCGTGCTCGCAACGCTGCTCGCGCCGGACGCGGGCCGCGCCGAGGTCTTCGGGCGCGACGTGGCGCACGAGGCCTCGGACGTTCGCGAGCTGCTCGGGCTCACCGGGCAGTTCGCCGCCGTGGACGAGATTCTCACCGGACGCGAGAACCTCGAGATGTTCGGCCGCCTGTTCGATCTGTCGCGCGGCGACGCGCGGCGACGGGCGAGCGAGCTGCTGGAGCGCTTCGAGCTCGCCGACGCCGCCGACCGCCCGGCGCGCACGTACTCCGGAGGGATGCGCCGCCGGCTAGACCTCGCGTCGAGCCTGCTCACGCGTCCGCGGATCCTCTTTCTCGACGAGCCCACGACCGGGCTCGATCCGCGCAGCCGTAACGAGATCTGGGCGATCGTCCGGGAGCTCGTCCGCGACGGAACGACGATCATGCTGACGACCCAGTACCTCGAGGAGGCGGACGAGCTCGCCGACCGGATCGCTGTGATCGATCACGGGCGCGTGATCGCGGAGGGGACGGGCAACGAGCTAAAGGATCACGTAGGCGGGCAGATCCTCGAGGTCGAGCTGACCAACGCCGCCAGGCGCGAAGAGGCGCGGGCCGTGCTGGCGGGGGTGGGCTGCGGCGATCCTGAGCCGGGCGGGCGGGCGGACGAGCTGACCCTTCCCGCGCCGCGCGATGGTCTCGAGCTGATCGAGGATGCGGCTGCGGCGCTCCGCAAGGCGGAGATCGGGGTGAGCGACATCGGGCTGCGCCGCCCGACGCTCGACGACGTGTTCCTGCAGCTCACGGGCGCGCCGCCGAGCGAGAACGGCGCGGGCCCGGAAACGACCGCGCTGCCGCCGGCCGCGACCCCCGCGATCGGGCGCCGGCGCGTGCGGCCTCGACTTCATTTCCCAAAGCCTGCGGCACTGCGGTCCGCGGTGACCGATGCCCGCGTCGTGACCGGACGCAACCTGCGCCATTTCGTTCGCCAGCCCCAGTTGCTGATCTTCTCGACGATCCAGCCGATCATGTTCGTGCTGCTGTTCGCCTACGTGTTCGGCGGCGCGGTGCAGGGCTCGCTCCCGAACGGGGTGGACTACATCGACTTCCTGCTGCCGGGCATCTTCGTGCAGTCGGTGGCCTTCCGCGCGACCCAGACCGCCGTCGGCCTGTCCGAGGACCTCGAGCGCGGCGTCATCGACAGATTCCGCTCGATGCCGATGGCACGCTCGGCGGTGTTGATCGGACGCACCACCGCCGACCTCGTCCGCAACGTGCTGATCATCCTGCTGATGACGGCGGTCGGCTACCTGATCGGCTTCCAGTTCCACGCCGGCTTCTTGAACGCGCTCGCGTGTGTCGCCGTCGTAGCCGCGTTCGGGCTCGCCCTCAGCTGGATCTTCGCGTTCGTCGCGCTGACTGTGCGCGGCTCGGAGGCGGCGCAATCGGCGGGCTTCGTGGTGATCTTCCCGCTCGTGTTCGCGAGCTCCGTGTTCGTCCCGGTCTCCACGATGCCGGACTGGCTCCAGGCGGTCGCGGAGGTGAGTCCGGTCACCGTGACCGCGGACACGGCCCGCGCTTACGCGCTCGAAGCTGGCGTGCCGGGATCGCTCCCGGAGGCCGCCGCGTGGATCATCGGCCTGCTGGCGGTCTTCATCCCGCTGTGCGTGTGGCGGTACAGGCGGATGAGCTGACTGGGGAGATGCGTGACACGATCCTCAAGGAGCATCAGCACCGAAAGGAGCCGTCGTGACCCCCAACGACGCCCAGGCACCGAGCTTCGAAACGCAGATCAAGCCCCTGTTCCGCGAACGCGATCGCGAATCGATGCAGCGCGCTTTCGACCTCTGGTCGTACGAGGACGTCAGCCGACACGCCGACGCCATCCTCGCCCGCCTCAGGGCCGGCGACATGCCCTGCGACGGCGCGTGGCCCCGAGACCAGGTGGACCTCCTTCAAACCTGGGCTGAGGGCGGCAAGGCCGAGTGATTCAGCGGGGCTCGAGGATGACGAGCGGGATTTCGCGCTCGGTGCGTTCCTGGTAGTCCCGGTAGCCGCCGTAGAGCTCGACCACCCTCGGCCACAGGCGCGCGCGCTCGGCGGGGGTCGCCACGCGAGCACGCACGGCTCTCCGCCGAGACCCGACCTGGACCGTGGTGTCGGGGTTCGCGCGTAGGTTGTGGTACCAGGCGGGGTTCCTTGGGTGTCCGCCCTTCGACGCCACGAGGACGAAGTTGCCGCCGTCGCGCATGTAGGTGAGGGGTGTTGTGCGCGTCTTGCCGCTCTTGGCGCCCACATGGTCGAGCAGCAGGGTCGGGGGCGCACCGGGGAAGTGATGGCCCACGACGCCGTGTGTCGCGCGGTAGACGACGGTGTGTCCCTTCATCACCTGCCTGAGGACCGGCCACAGCCGGTCGCCGAGCTGCCTGTAATCAACGACAGTCATCGGGCCTCACTCTGGCTCAAGGACGACCACTGGAATGTCGCGGTCCGTTTTTTCCTGGTAGCTGTCGTAGGCGGCCCACTCGCTCGTCATGATCGGCCACAATTCCTGCTTCTCCTCGGGCGTTGCCGTGCGCGCCCGAGCCCGCATCTTGTCGCCCTTCACCTGGACCTCGACCTCGGGGTTCGCCTCGAGGTTGAGGTACCACGCCGGGTGGTGCGGCGCTCCGCCCCTGGAGGCGACGACCAGGTAGTCGTCGCCGTGACGGCCGTAAATCAGGGCGTGCGGCCTGGGCTGGCCGGAGCGCCGCCCGGTTGTGGTGAGGATGAGCGTCTGCGTGCCCTGCCAGTCATGCCCCTCCCTACCGTCGGTGGCGACGTAGCGGTCGATGTGCTCCTGTCCGTACAGCGGCATATGACCTCATTATGCGGATCGACGAACGTGGGGGACGACCTGCGGCTGCGAGCATCAGCGCCGTGACCATCGCCGCGCTGTGGCGGCGCGGCCAGGTGGGCTGGCCGCGCCGCTTTCCCATCGTCCAGTTCCCGAACGCGCCGCTCCTCGTCGCGTTCGCGGGCTGGGGACTCGCCGCCGTAACCCATGGCACGGCGCATGACGTCGGCCGCTCGGCCTTCGTCGTCGGCCTCGGCGTGTGGGCGGTGCTGGAGGTGGTGGCCGGGGTCAACTGGTTCCGTCGTCTCCTCGGCGCGGGAGCGCTCGTATGGATCGTCGCCGGCCTGGTCGACAAGCTGTGAGGGCCACTAGCGGAGGCTGTGAGCGCCCTCACCCCTGCCGCTGTCGTAGTGCTGGCCGGGCGAGTGGATGTACCGGGGATCGTCCGCCGTCTTGGGAGGCGAGCTCACTGGCGATGCGGAACGGGTGCCGGTGGCGCCGTCGTCGGTGGCGAGGCTGACGACCGCGACTGTCAGGCCGACGAGCGCGACCAATGCGATCGCCAGCAGCGCACGCAGGTGCCGGTAGTGGGAGCGAAGCACGACGGCGGGGTGTTGTGAGGGGACTGTCTGCGGCATGGCTGCCTCCTGGGCTCGGGCGGCCGCCTCGGCGGCTCGCCCGGTAGGTGGTCTGATCTCTCGGGGCGATCGTGGCGGTCGCCTGTTGCGCCGCTGCGACACAGTGGTGACAGGCCTGCGACAGCCGCTTGGCGGGCGCGCGGAGCTCCGCTACGTTGGGTCCAACCGGCCCCCGCACTCGCTCACCATGGATTTCCGCATCCTCGGCCCATTGGAGGCCCTCGACGAGGGCCGCGACGTGGCGCCCGCGGGGACCAAGCGACGCGCACTGCTGGCGCTGCTGCTGCTGCACGCCAACGAGACGCTCCCCACTGACCGCCTGATCGACGAGCTCTGGGGCGACCATCCGCCCGTGACCGCGGCCAGGACTTTGCAGGCACACGTCTCTCGCTTGCGGAAGGTGCTCGGCGCCGGCGCAGATACGGGCCCGAGCGGCGTCATCGTGACGCGCGAGCACGGCTACGAGTTGAAGCTGGACCCCGAGCGGCTCGACGCGCACCGCTTCGAGCGGCTCGTCGCCGAGGGCAGGACGGAGCTCGCGATGGGCCACGCTGAGCGCGCCGCATCGGCGTTCGAGTCGGCGCTCTCACTGTGGCGCGGGTCGCCCCTTGCCGATCTCGCCTATGAGCCGTTCGCGCAGCCGGAGATCGCCCGCCTGGAGGATCTGCGGGTTGCCGCGCTCGAAGACCTCAACGACTCAAAGCTCGCGCTCCGACGCCACAGCGAGCTGATCGGGCAGCTCGAGGCGCTGATCGGCGAGCACCCCTACCGCGAACGCCTCCACGCGCAGCTGATACTCGCCCTGTACCGCTGCGAACGCCAGGCAGACGCCCTACAGGCGTACCAAGATGCGCGGAGGACGCTGGTCGAGGACCTGGGGATCGAGCCGGGGGAGCGCCTGCGTGAGCTCGAGCGGGCCGTCCTGGCACAGGATCCCGCGCTCGCTACGCCGGCGGTGGAGACGGCCGAGATGCCGGCAAGCCGGCTGCCGGTTCCGCCGACTCGTACGCTCGGCCGCGACGAGGACCGGGAGGCCGTCTCGGAGCTACTGCGCCGTCCCGAGGTTCGGCTGGTCTCGCTGATCGGCCCAGGCGGGGTGGGCAAGACGCGGTTGGCGCTGGATGTCGCGCGCGGGCTCGAGCCCGAGTTCCGCGATGGGGGATGGTTCGTTTCGCTCGCCGCGACCGCGAGCGCCGAGCATGTCCCCGGCGCGATGGCGCAAGCCGTGGGCGTCACACCGCTGGAGGGCGAGACGCTCGAGGCGGCCGTCGAGCGCTTCCTCTCCCCGAAGGGCGGGCTGCTGGTGCTCGACAACTTCGAGCATCTGCTGCCGGCGGCCCCGCTGATCGGTGAGCTGCTGGCCGCCGCTCCGGCTCTGGCCGTGCTGGCGACCAGCCGTGAGCCGCTGCGACTCCAAGCCGAGCACCGCTACGCCGTCGCCCCACTGCAGGTCCCCGCGGAGGCCGATCCAGCCGCCGTCGCACAGGCCGCGGCCGGCGAGCTGTTCGTGGAGCGTGCCCGCAGCCACGACCGAAGCTTCGAGCTGAGCGCCGGGAACGCCGCCGCGGTCGCCTCCATCTGCCGCCACCTCGACGGCCTTCCGCTCGCCATCGAGCTCGCGGCGGCGCGCACGACAATCCTCGACCCCGAGCAGCTGGATGCCCGGCTCTCAGGCGTACTCGAAGTCCTGGCGGACGGCCCGCGCGACGCGCCCGACCGACAGCGCACCCTGCGGGCAACCATCGATTGGAGCCACGATCTCCTCGACGCGGCGGAAGCCGAGGCCTTCGCCCGCTTCGCGGTCTTCGCCGGGGGAGCCACAACCGAGGCGGCCCAAGAAGTCGGGGACACCGACATCGATGTACTGCAGGGCCTGGTCGACAAGCAGCTGCTTCTGCGTCGCCACGACTCCGGCCCGGATCCCCGCCTGTCGATGCTGCAAACCGTGCGTGAGTACGCCAGTGAGCGACTCGACGCGGACCCGGCCGCGCCCGAAATACATGAGCGCCATTGCCGCCACTACCTAGCCCTGGCCGAGCGGGCCGAGCCCGAGCTGTTCACCCGTGGGGAAGCCGCGTGGCTGCCACGGCTCGACGCCGAGGTCGAGAACTTCCGGGCGGCGCTTGACTGGAGCCTCCGGCACGGCAACCCCACACTGGGGCTACGGATCGCCGGGCTGCTGCCCAAGTATTGGGACATCCGCAACAGAACCGCCGAAGGGCTCGACTGGATCGAAGCGGCGCTCGAAGCGGCGGGTGAAGGCGCCCCCGTCGGCGACCGCGCCCGAGCTCGCCGCGCGGAGGTGGATCTGCTCGTCGACCAGGGGGCCGCCTACATGCCGAACCAAGCGAGGTCCAAGGCAAGGGGCGCGCTTGCGCTCTCCCGAGACGCCGGCGAGCCGGCGGGAGTCGCGGACGCCCTGCTTTGCCTGGCCAGCCTCGACAGGGCTGAGAGTCACCCGCAGCCACGCCGGCGCGCGTTGGCGGACGAGGCACTGACATATGCGCGCGAGGCCGGCGATGACAGGCTCGTGGCTCGCGCGCTGATGGAGCGAGCGGGCGCGACCCCACCGGAGGACGACACGGGAGAGCTCGAGCAGGCGGCGAGCGCGCTTCGCAAGCTCGGCAGCGCGCGCCCCCTCCTCTGGCTCTACAACAACGCGGCGTACAACGCCATCAAGGCGGGCAACCCGGATGCCGCTAGGACGTTCCTCGCCGAGGCGATCCCACTCGCAGATGAGCTCGGTGACCCGGTCTCCTCGGCCTTTACATGCGGCAACGTCGGCCTGGAGGCACTCTTCAACGATGATCTGGACCGGGCGCGGGAGGCGTTCGAAGAGGGACTTCGGCTGGGTCGCGAGCACGTCGTGACGGACGTCGCCCCTGAGGCCCTTGGCGGCTTGGCGGCGATCGCAACTCGTCGGGGCGATCCATCGCGCGCCGCGCGGCTGCTCGGTGCGGCGACCTCAGTAGGGCCGATCGGCGATACCGACGTGAATGCGCAGCTCGAAGAGCACTTCTTCGCACCAGCACGCGCTCGCCACGGCACGACGCACTGGGCCGACGCGTACAGGGGAGGCGCCGAGATGAGCCTTGAGGAGGCGATCGCGTTCGCTCTCACCCCTGGCGAGAGCGCCCGCTGAACCGCGGCCCCCGCTGGAGCGCGACTCTTGTCACGGGAGTAAAGCTGGCGCGCCCGCCCTAGCCGCCCTCGCCCGGCCACCGGTCCTTGACGAGCAGCATCCCGCGGTTGCGGAACGAGTCCGCGGCGCGTGGTCCAGCGAGGTACTTCAGGAACGCGGCGGCGATCGGGCGCACGTCGCGGAGGCGCTTCAGCATCACGAACGAGATCTGGTAGGCGTCGCGGTGCGACAGCGCGCGGACGGAGGCGTCGGAAGGCGCGGACCCGCCGACCGGAACCGTGCAGGTGGTCGTCTGGTAGGAACGGGCGCGCGACCAGCTCGTGACCGCGGCGACTCGAGAGTTGCCGGACGCGGCCTCCGACAGGCCGCCGTCGTAGGCCGCCTTCGCGCCACTCGGCAGCCTCGCCGCGGCGCCGAAGCGCGGCTCCACGAACCGGTCGACCCCGGTGCCGGCGCGGCGCAGCGCGATCGCGTCGCCGCCGGGCGGGGCCGGCACGCCGGCCGCCGACCATGTGCGGACGGTTCCAGCGGCGATCCCGCGAGCGGCCGCGCGCGAGACTCCCGCCGCGCAGGCGGGATGGTCGCGTGTCACGACCAGCACGTCGGCGTCGCGCGCGAGGTCGAGGCGAACCTCGAGGTAACGCCGCTCGGCCGGCTTCAGCCTGCGGTCGAGAAAGATCCCCTCCGGACTCGGATAGCGGCGACGGCGGATCATGTTCTTCAGGTAGAGCCCGGCGGAAGGACCCACCACCGCGGAGGCGTTGTCGAAGATGAACCGGTACCGGCGTCCGCCCACCCGGACGGTGATCGGCACGACCCGCTGCCCGGCCGGATGGATGCCGAAGGTCGTCGGAGTGAAGCCGATCAGGTGGTCGACGCGGCTCGGGATGATCGAGTTGAAGAACGTGCTCTCCGGCCGCTGGGCGTACGCCGCCGCGGGGAGAACGAGGGATGCGGCGACGATGAACGCTGGCCAGCGCATCAGGCGAGTAGACATGCGAGTGCGCCGCCTGTCAAATGGGTGACGGCAGGATGGTCGGGTCGGGCGGCGCGGTGCCGGTCGGGCCGCTGTCGGGGTACGTCATCCGCGTGCCGTCGGCGAAGTACACGTTGTCGCCCTTGTTGTAGGTCTCAAACGTCCCCACGCCCAGATCCGCCGCGAGTCTCAGGATGTGGTCCTGCGCGGGCCCCGCGAAGGTGCCACCCGCCTCCGAGTGCTCGCCGCCGCCGATCGGCTTGTTAAGCACGCGGCCGCCCACCCGGTTGCGCGCCTCCAGGACTACCACAGAACGGTCGTCGCGAGCGAGTTCGCGAGCCGCCGTGAGGCCGGCGAAGCCGGCGCCGACGACCACCACGTCGGCGTGCCGCCGCGCAGGCCTGCGATGTCGCCGCGCGGCGTCCGCTACGGCGGGGCCCGCGAGCGCGATCGCGCCCGCCGCGACCACCTCTCGCCGGGTGATAGCTGACCGATCCACCGAGGGCGCGAACTTTTCCATGTACCCACCGGCGAGCACGCCGGTTCCCTCCGCGTACGATGCCGCCGTGCTTCTGGAGCAGGAACGCAGACAGGTGGCGGACGTGAGCCGGCGGCTGGCCGCTGAGGGGCTCGTGCTCGGGACATCCGGCAACGTGAGCGCTCGCAGCGGCACGGAGGTGGCGATCACACCCACCGGCGCCGTCCTGGCCGAGCTCGAGCCGGAGCAGGTGACCGTCGTGGATCTCGACGGGCGGCACGTGGATGGAGAGCTGGCGGCCACCTCCGAGGTGGAGTTGCACCTGGGCGTGTACCGCCGGTACGAAGCCGGTGCGGTCGTGCACACCCACTCCCCCATGGCCACGGCGCTGTCGTGCGTGCTCGACGAGGTCCCGTGCGTGCACTACGGGATGCTCCAGCTCGGCGGCACCGTCCCGGTGGCGAGGTACGAGACGTTCGGCACGCCCGAGCTCGCCGCCGCGGTGCTGGACGCGCTCGAGGGCCGCCGCGCGGCGCTCATGGCGAACCACGGCGCAATCGTCCACGCCGGCGACGCGGCCGAGGCGCTCGAGCTGGCCCTCCTGCTCGAGTGGGCGTGCACGGTCTACTGGCGCGCCGCCGCGATCCGCGAGCCGCGCGCCCTCGGCGCGGAGGAGCGCCGGGCCGTGATCGACGCCGCGCTCGCGCGCGGCTACGGAACGACGCGCAGGGTGGACGAGGATACGTGAGCGGCGAGATGCGGGCGCTGTGCGCCGGCGTGCACGTGCTCGACGTGCTTGTGCGCCCGGTGGAGGCAATCCCCGAGGGACAGGACGGCGAGCTCGTCGAGGAGATCCGGATCACGGCCGCCGGCTCGGCGGGCGGTACGGCCCTCGTCCTGGCGAAGCTGGGCGCGGCGGTGGGGAGCGCCGGCGCGATCGGCACCGACGCCGCCGGCGACATGCTGCTAGCGCTGCTCGAGCGCGACGGCGTGGACACCGGTCTGCTCGTGCGACAGGACGACGTCCAGACCTCCGCAGGCTGCGGCGACGCGTTCTCCGCCGGCTTCCTCCGCGGGCTCAGCCTGGGCCTCGACCGCCGCGACGCCGCTCGGCTCGGCCGTGCGGCCGCCGCCAAGGTCGCGGAGGGGCTGGGCACCGACTACGGCGAGTACGACCTCGCCGCGGTCGAGCAGCTGGCCGGCTAGGGCGGCAGCCGCGCGCCCGGGCGGCGCAACCTGAACCAGCGGCAGCCGTAGGGATCCAGGTCGAGCGTGATCTCCCCCGCGTCGAGGTCGTGGTCCTTGTCCTCGAACAGATCCACGAGCTCTCCCTCGGCGCCCAGGACGAGGCGCGCACTCGCCTCGCGGCCGGCGAGGTTGTGCACCGCCACGACGGTCGAGTCCTCCCAGTCGCACCGGTGCGCGAAGACCGCTTCGTCGCCCGTGTCGAGCATTGCCCATCTGCCCCAGCCCAGCTCCGGGCATTCTCGCCGGCGCCGGATGAGACGCTCCATCCAGTTGAGCATCGAGTTCGGGTCGCGCCTCTGGCTCGTCGCGTTCACATCGCGGTACGAGAAGGGGCCCTCCTCGACGAGCGGCCGGCACGGTTCGCCCGATGTGGTGAAGCCCGCCTGCGGCTCGGATGACCACTGCATGGGCGCCCGGACGCTGTAGCGGCCCTCGATCGCCAGGTTCTCGGCCATGCCGATCTCCTCGCCGTAGAAGAGAACCGGCGTGCCGGGCAACGAGAACGCGAGGGAGTACGTCAGCCGGATGCGGCGCTCGTCGCCGTCGAGCATCGTCGGGAGCCGGCGTCGCAGCCCGCGGCCGTAGAGCTGAAGCTCCTTCTGCGGCCCGAAGGCGGCGAACACCTCCTGGCGCTCGTCCTCGCTCAGCTTGTCCAGCGTGAGCTCGTCGTGGTTGCGCACGAAGTTCGCCCACTGGCAGTCCTCCGGAATTGGCGGAAGCGTCTCGAGCGCCCGCGCGAGCGGGGTCGCGTCCTCCCGCGCGAGCGCGAGGAACATCGCCTGGTTCACGGTGAACGACAGCACGACCTGGAGCTCGTCCCCGTCCTCGTCGCCGAAGAACTCGCGCTGCTGGGTCGGCGGCAGGTTGACCTCGCCGAGCAGCACGGCGTCACCGCTCCTGCGGCCCATGAAGCGCCGCAGGTCGCGCAGGAGCTCGTGGGGGTCGTCACCCGGGAGCCGCCGTCCGGCCGGCGGCTCGATCAGGAACGGAACCGCGTCGACACGAAAGCCGCTGAGCCCCTGCTGAAGCCAGAACCCGACCGTCTCGGCGATCTCGTCGCGCACCTCGGCATTGGCGACGTTCAGGTCCGGCTGGTGCGAGTAGAAGCTGTGCATGTACCACTGCCCGGCCTCCTCGTCGAACGCCCAGTTGGAGTCCTCCTTGTCGGGAAACACCACCCCGCCCGGCTTCTCCTCCGGCTTCTCGTCGCGCCATACGTAGAAGTCGTGAAGGGGCGAGTCCGGCCCGCGGCGCGCCTCCTTGAACCACGGGTGCTCGTTGGAGGTGTGGTTCACGACGAGGTCGGCGATCACCCGAATGCCACCCTGGCCGGCCGTGCGCACCACGTCGAGCAGGTCGCCGTGCGTGCCCAGCCTCGGGTCGACCCCGTAGAAGTCGGTGATGTCGTAACCGTCGTCGCGCTGCCGGGACGGCATGAAGGGCATCAGCCACAGGCAATCGATCCCGAGCCCGGTGAGGTAGTCGATCCGGTCGCAGAGACCCGGGAAATCGCCGCAGCCGTCGCCGTCCGAGTCCAGGAACGTCTCGACGTCCAGGCAGTAGAAGACGCAGTTCTTCCACCAGACGTCGCTCGTGGCCTTGCGGCTCATTCCTCGAGCAGTGGTATCAGTTGGCCGGACCGGGCGGCGGGTCGAGCGGCAGCGGGTCCGGCGGGCGCGGCTTGCGCATGAAGTCGAAGTCGGCCGCGAGGTCGCCGAGGATCTTCGCGTTCTCGCGCACGTCGGGACGCGGGTCCGGGCGGCCGTCGGTTCTCGGGTCGATCCGCTGGCCCCCCAGGAAGTCGTCCTCTATGAACTTGTTGAAGGCGTCGAAGGAGAGCACCTGGTGGTCGATGCGGCCGCGACGGGCGTATGGGCTGATCACGAGCGCCGGCACCCGCATGCCGTACCCGTTGCCGTCCACGGTGGGTGGCGCGACGTGGTCGTAAAAGCCGCCCCAGTCGTCCCACGTCAGGAAGATCGCGGTGCTGTCCCAGTCGGAGCCCCTCATCACGGCGTTGATCAACCGGGTCACATAGCGCTCCCCGGCCGCCGGCGTGGCGGGCGCGTGTTCCGAGTGGATCTCGTCAGGAACGATCCAGGACACGTTGGGGAGATGCCCGCCACGCGCGGCGGCAAGGAAGTGGGAGACGTCCGTGACGTTGCCTGTCTGACCGTCGCGACGGACGTCGGTGAACGACGGCAGCGGATCCCAGATCTCGGCCGTCGTGCTGGGGATGTTCTCGGGCGCGGTGCCCTTGTGGATGTAGTAGCGCCAGCTCACGTGGTGCCGGTGCATGAGCCAGGTGAGGTCCGTCCAGGCGTAGTTCCCGTACTCGGTGAGCCGCTTCGCCTCGGCGGGCGGCGCGAGGTGGCGACACAGCGCGAGCGCGTCGGGCAGGTGCGGCTCGCGCAGGTCGAGTCCGTACGGCTGGCGGCGGACGCCGTGCCGCTCGAGACAGCGGGTCACGCCCCTAAGGGCGGCGGCGGCGGTCGCCGCCGGGCCGTCGGCGCCCGGCTTCCCGGTGATCTGGGCCGTGTTGAACCCGCCGAGCTCGGCGTCGTTCACGCAGCTCATCGGGTCGCCGCCGCGGGAGCAGTGCGCGGACCACCCGGAGACCATGAAGAGGTGCGCGGGCAGGCTCCAGGAGGCGGTCGGCTCGAACATGTGGTCCTGGAGCGTGAAGTCGCGCGCCCAGCGCCAGTAGTTGGGGATCTCGCGCGCGTCGTGATAGCCCATGACGTCGGGCGGGGCGCTCGACGCGCAGATCGGCGCGGTCGCGCCGCAGCCGCGCCCACCGGGCTGCTCCGCGGTACGGACGAACCCGTCCATCCGGCCGTCGTCGATGTCCGCGCGCGCCGAGTCGCCGTTGTGGAGCGCGCCCCCGTTCACCTGGCTGGGGTTGTGGTACGGGTGGTCGCAGCCGCCCGTGCGCGGGTCGGGGATGCAGCTCGTGAAGTTCCCGTGCCCGTCGGTGGGCAGTCCTTCCGCGCCGGGGAACGTGCCGAAGTACGAGTCGAACGACCGGTTCTCCTGCATGATCACGACGACGTGCTTGATCTTGTGAATCCCGCGATGGCTCGCGAGCCTCACGGGGAGCGGGCTCACGATGCCGCTGGGCGGTCCGCCCGATCCTGAGCACCCGGCGAGGAGCGCCGCTGGAACGACAAGGGCGGCCACAAGGCCCGGTCGCATGCCGGGATCGTGGCCGTCCTTTCTTAAGCCGAGATGAACGGCGGTCTAGCCCTCGCCGCGCTCCCCGTCGTCGCCGGACTCGTGCTCGCCGCCGTCGTCGTCACCCGACTGGCAGTGCTCGGTGTCCCCGTCCTCGTCGTCGGCCTCGCCGTCGTCGTTGTCGTCGCTGTCTTCGGAGTTCGCGACGCCGTCGTCGTCGCGGTCCTCGGCACCGTCCTTCACGCCGTCGTCGTCCGAGTCGCTGTCGTGGAGTCGCGTGTGGTCACGCATCTCGTCGCCATTGTCGAGGCCGTCGTGATCGCCGTCCTCGTCGTCGTCGCCGACGCAGTCGTCGTCGGTGTCGGGGTCGTCCGGGTCCGTGTGGGCCCTGAACTCGCCGAGGTTCGAGAGGCCGTCGTGGTCCCGGTCGCGATGGCCGTTGGCCACCTTGGTCGAGAGGCCGTGCTTGTGCTCCCAGCGATCGCGCATGTGGTCGTGATCGCGGTCGCGGGCGAGCGCGGTGCTCGGAACAACGAGAGCGGCGACGACAACGAGCAGACCGATGAGGCGCTTGATTGTTGCGTTCATGCTCCTGTAACCCCCGACAGCGCGGATCCTCACGATCGGCTGCGCCTACCCAAGCGTCACGCGGCGGGTGGCGCGGCGCGAGGCGCTGTTGGTCCCGGACACCGTCACCTCGAGGGTCAGGTCGGCGCGCTTCCCGCGTGACAGGGCGCGGCGCACGCTGCGTGCGATCCGGACCGTGAAGGTGCGGGCGGTGGAGGGAGATGCATCGACGGTCGCGCTGCCGATCGCCACGCTGCGGCCTCCGGAGCGGATCCCCAGGCGGCGTGCGCCGGAGCCGCTCAGGATGAGCCTGCTCGCGATCGTGCACTGGGCCGAGCAGATCCCGGTGAGCTTCAGCCCGCGGCTCGCGACGCGAGCGAGGCCCAGCTCCGGCCGCAGCGAGATCGCGCGCGCCAGTGACACCGAGCCTGCCGCCGTGGCAAGCGTGGCCTTCGCCCCGCGGCTGTGCGCGAGGGCACGCCGCACCCTGCGGCTCAGGCCCACCTTCACGGCTCCCGCGCCGGCGCTCGTGGCGCTGCCGCCGAGGCGCACCGGCGCGCTGCCCCTGCGCGGCAGGCCGAGCTTCGCCGCCACCCGCGAGGACACCGTCAGCGCCGCGCTCCGCGAGCACGCGCCCTCACACGAGTTGAGCGTGGTGAGACGGCCGGCCGCGGCGTCGGCGATCGACTCGTCCATGGCCATGACGGCGAAGTCGGGCGGCTGCGTGGCCGCACCGGCGACCGTGAAGCTCACGGGAGCGCTCGCGCCGGCGTTGCCCGCGGCGTCGCTCTGGCGCGCCGCCACGGTATAGGTGCCGGCCGGCACGGGGTCGAACCGCGCGCTGAAGGATCCGGAGCCGTCGCGCGCCACCACCATCGACTGGGACGGCGAGCCGCTTGCGGCTCCGCCCGAGTACAGGTCCACCCTGACGCTCGAGTCGTCGCCGGCGGACGTGCCCGCCGTGCCCTGCACCAGCGGGGTCGACCCACCGGCCGCGGCGATGTGCGGCCCGGGCGCCGTCACGTCGACGGTCCAGGTGTAGATGGCCGGGCTGCCGTCGACGTTTCCGTACTGGTCGTACGCGCGTACCTCGAAGGTGTGGTCGCCCTCCGGCAGGTCGCCGAACTCCTGGGGCGACGAGCAGGGCGTGAAGTCGCCGCCGTCGAGGCGGCACTGGAACTGGGCGTTCGGGCGCGGCGAGCCGAACTGGAAGCTCGCGTGGCGGGAGCCCACGAGCGACGGCGGGGCCCCCTGGATCTGCGTCTCCGGCGCGTTCACGTTCGGATCGCACTGGGCCGTGCGGATCATCATGCTCCAGCCGAGCAGCGAGCCGGTGTCGTTCTCGTAGCGGTCGCTCACGCGGAGCTTCCATGTGCCCTGCTGCTGCTTGCCGTCGAACCGCGCCAGCTGATCGGCCTGCGGGCGGAAGCTGCCGGTGTACGGGGCTGCTGTCGCGCCGGAGCCGATCACCGTCGGCGCCTCGTCGTCGAACACGGTGTCGACGAGGTCGTCGCCGCTGTTGTTGGGGCCGCCGACGTGCTCGATCAGCCGGACGGTCGTCGAGTTGTCGGGGCTCGTGAGCTCGACCTTGAGGTCGCCTACGAAGCTGTGGTCGATGCTGTTGATGCGGACGTCGAGGTCCTTGATGCGGCCGCTCACCGGCACGTACAGGTTCGACGCCACGCCACCGGCGTTGTCGTCCGGGATCGGCAGCGTCTCGGTCTTGGTGTAGGTCGTCGGCGGGCCCGGTCGCCCGGTCGGGATCGTGACCGGCACCGGCTGCGTCCCGCCCTCGGCGGTGGTCACGTCGAGCACGCCGGCGGCGTCCAGGCCGCAGGTGGCGCTGGTCGCGAGCATCCCCTCGAAGTCGGTCGAGTTCTGCTGCTCGGTGTCGGCCGTGATGTCCGGGTAGGCGGAGTCGGCCTGCGAGACGTTCAGCGACCCGCTGCCCGCGAGAGTCGAGGTCACGCCGGTTGCGACGTCCGTACCCGTGTTCTTCACGCCCTGGTGCAGCCTGAAGTACTCACCGGGCTCGAGCGCGCCGTCGCCGTTCTGGCCGTCCTGGACATCGTCGACCGTCACGCCGCCCTGCACGAGCACCGGCGAGGACGCCTGGTCCTGCGCGTTCGATACCACGAGCGCGAAGTCCTGATCGAGCGGCTTGCCGTTGCCCGGCACGCCGTCGCCGCCGAGCGTCCTCGCCACGACCTTCACGGACATCCGCCCGGCCGTGCCGGCCGGCAGCACCACGTTCTCGACGTTGTTGCGGAAGTCGGCCTGGCCACCCGGGACCGAGAAGCCGCCTGCCAGCCAGTTGCCGCGATAGGTCCGGCCGCCGGCGCTCACCTCGAGGTCGAGGTCGTTCACGAAGGCGTTGCCGGTGACGGTGGCCGGCGGCGGGTCGGTCCAGCCGAGCGTGACCCGGACGGGGCGGGACGTGTCCGGGACCGAGTACGAGCGCAGGAAGCTCTGGCCCGCGGCGTCGAGCACCGTGTCCTGATCGACGTACGCCCGCTGGGTGTCGTCGAGCGCCGCGCCCACGTTCACGCGGCCCCAGCCCTCGTCGGTGTTCGGCGCGGACGGGATCTGGCTGCCCTTTCCGCTGTCGCCGCCGTCGAGGTCGGTGGCGGTGTTCACGAGCATCGCCTTTGTCATGGCCGGCGACGGCGCCTGCGGACTCACCGTGCGCACGTACCAATCGCGAAGGAGGGCGGCGGCACCCGAGACCTGCGGGGCGGCCTGAGAGGTGCCCGAGACGAGCGAGTAGAACGCGCTGCCGGCGAAGGCCGCGTCGCAGACGCCCGTGCCCGAGTACCCGCCGTGCTGCGGCGAGGCGCCCGTGATGTGCGTTCCCGGCGCCACCACGTCCGGCTTCATCCTGCCGTCCTGCGTGGGCCCGCGGCCCGAGAAGTTGATGATGTCGCTCGCGTTGTCGGCGCCGGCGTTCGTCACGCCGCAGCCGTCCGTGCCCGAGTTGCGAACGCTCTCGGCGGCGCCCACCGTGATCACGTTCTTCGCGGTGCCCGGCGAGGTGATGCTGCCGTAGCCCTCGTCGCCCTTCGGGTCGGCCGGATTGCCGTTGCCGTCGCCGTCGTTGCCCGCCGAGAACACCTCGACCATCTCCTGGTTGCCGGGCGTGCCCGCGGAGGCGTCGCGGACCAGGGCGTCGTAGGCCTGCGACGCGACGTGGTATCCGCCGAAGTTCGAGATGCCCCAGGAGTTGTTCGAGATCCGGGCGCCGGCGGCGTAGGCGTCCGAGGTCAGTTGGGGGTAGTTGACCGAGGCGGCCGCGCCGCTGCAACGGAAGATCTTCGAGGCGCCCACCTTGGCGTACGGCGCCACGCCGAGTCCGTACCTGTACCCCTGCGCGTCCTGCCCGGACGTGCCCACACCGGCCGCGATCGAGGTCACGTTCGTCCCGTGCCCGCCGCAGTCGGTGGCGTCCGGGTCGGCGGTGAAGTCGTGGGCGTAGCCGACTCTGCCGAGCAGGTCCGGGTGGACGAAGGTCGTGTCTCCGCGATCGAGACCCGTGTCCGTCACGTCGATGGCGAAGCCGAAGGGGGCTCCGAATCCCTTCGTGGTCAGCCATGCGTCGTATCCCGGACCGCTCGGCGCGTTGCCGGTGAGATTGCCGGCCACGATCTGTGCGGCCCGCTCGTCGTGCAGCTTCGGCACGCCCGCGGGCTCGACCGCCACCACCGCCGGGTCGGCGGCCAGCTCGGCCACCTCGGCCGCGGTCAGGTCGAGGAACTGGGTCCGCACGTGCACCGCGGACAGGTCCGGGGCCAGCGTGGGCCCGTCGCCGGCCGCCGCGGCGCGGGCGTCCGCACCGGGTGCTCCGGCCACCGTCTGCACGGCCACGCGGCCGCTCTCCGCCCCGCGCTCGACCTTGTCGGCCGGGCGCAGGGCGGTGGCGGCACGTACCGCGGGGTAGGACCCCACGAGCTCGGTCACGCGGTCGAGGGCGTCTCCCGCCGCGTGCACGATGTAGCCGTTCTGGGCGGCGTAGCCCAGCACGGTGGCTCCAGTGGCCTGCAGCTTCGCGAGCCACTCGTTCTTGACGGGCC
>JBEVKE010000088.1:0-24490 GCA_040509835.1 Thermoleophilaceae bacterium | reverse complement strand
TCGCCTGGGTGGCCGACTTCCTCGAGTCGGGCGAGCCGATCGTGGTGTTCGCCGAGCACATCGCCACGCAGAAGGCCGTGCTCGAGCGCTTCCCGGGCGCGCTCCACATCCTCGGCAGCGACACCGCGCAGGCCCGTCAGAAGGCGGTCGACGCGTTCCAGGAGGAGGACGGCCCGCAGCTGATCGTGTGCTCGCTGAAGGCGGCATCGCAGGGCATCACGCTCACGCGCGCCTCGAACGTGGCGTTCCTCGAGCTCGACTGGACCCCGGCCCGCCACGACCAGGCCGAGGACCGGCTCCACCGGATCGGGCAGGAGAGCGCCGTGACGGCGTGGTACCTGCTGGCGCCGGACACGATCGACGAGACGATGGCGGAGCTGCTCGAGCGCAAGCGCAGCCTGATCGACGCCGTCACCGACGGCACGGTGCGCGACGAGGAGCGGCTCGTGGACGCGGTGGTGCGCGAGCTCAGGGGCCGCCCGTTCCGGCACCTGCGCGTCGTCGCCTAGCCGATGGCGGCGCAGGGCGAGGCGGAGCTCGTGTCCGCGCTCGTCGCAATCGATTCGGTGAATCCGGATCTCGTGCCGGGCGGCGCGGGCGAGGGAGAGGTGGCGTCGTACGTGGCGGCGTGGATGCGGGACGCCGGGCTGGAGGTGGAGATCGACGAGGCCGCCCCGGGCCGGCCGAGCGTCGTGGGCGTCGCGCGCGGGAGCGGCGGCGGGCGGACGTTGATGCTGAACGGCCACCTCGACACCGTCGGCGTGGAGGGCATGGAGCGGCCCTTCGACCCCGTCGTGCGCGACGGGCGCCTGTACGCCCGCGGCGGGTACGACATGAAGGCCGGCGTGGCGGCGTGCATGATCGCCGCGAAGCGGCTTGCCTCGGACGATCTCGCCGGCGACGTGATCGTCGCCGCGGTGGCCGACGAGGAGTACGCGAGCATCGGCACCCGGTCGGTGCTGAGGCGCTGGAGCGCCGACGCCGCGATCGTTACCGAGCCGACCTCGCTGCGGGTGTGCGTGGCGCACAAGGGGTTCGTCTGGGCGGAGCTCGAGACGACCGGTCGCGCCGCCCACGGCTCACGGCCCGCGGAGGGAGTCGACGCGATCACGCGCATGGCCCCGGCGCTGGCGCGGCTCGCGGAGCTCCAGGCCGAGCTCGACGCGCGGGCCGGGCACGAGCTCGTCGGCCCCGGCTCGGTGCACGCATCCCTGATCGAGGGCGGGCAGGAGCTGTCGAGCTACCCGGCGCGGTGCGTGCTTTCGCTCGAGCGCCGGACCGAGCCGCGGGAGGAGCCCGACGTCGTGGAGCGCGAGTGCGAGGCCCTCGTGGAGGGGATCGAGGGCGCCCAGGTGCGGATCGGGCTCGTCCGGCCGCCGTTCAGCGTGGATCCCGGCGCCGACGTGGTGCAGAGTGTGGCGCGCGCAGCCGAGCGCGTAAGCGGACGGCCGGCGGAGCTGTACGGAGAGACCTTCTGGATGGACGCCGCGCTGATCCAGGCCGCGGGGATCCCAACCGTGGTGTTCGGGCCGGGGGGCGAGGGTGCGCATTCCGTGGACGAGTGGGTCGACCTCGCGAGCGTGGAGGCCTGCGCGGATGGGCTCGTGGCCGCGGCGCGCGAGCTGTGCGCCTGATCGTCGCCTAGTACCCCAACTCGGTGTAGGGTCAGCCGGAAGTGGCCTGGTCCGCCGCACACGACTCGCTGGGGAACCCTTCATGAACTCGATACGCCTCGTCAGTGCCCTGGCCCTGCTGCTCGTGCTCGGCGCTCTCGTGCCCGCCACAGGCGGATCCGCGCCTGCCCGGCCGGCCGACTCGAATCCGCTCGCGGGACTCCAGTTCTATGTGGACCATGGGTCACCCTCGTGGCTCGAGTGGGAACACCTCACGCGGTCCGGGCAGCGGCAGAAGGCCGACCTGATCTGGAAGATCGCCCGCGAGCCGAAGGCGGTCTGGGTGGGGCGCTTCACCAGGCCCAACTTCCACGTGAAGGTGCGCCGCATCTTCGACAGCGCACAGGAGCAGGGGGCCGTGCCCATCCTGACCGTCCTCCGCGCCCAGTCCACCGGATGCAACCCGGACTACGACGGCGGCGGCCCCGCCGAGGATGCCCGGACGCGTGCCTGGTATGACGACCTCGCCCATGCGATCGGCGACGATCGCGTCGTGATCGCATTCGAGCCCGACTCCCTGGGCACGATCGAGTGCCATAAGACGAGTCGCCGTGACGATCGTCTCCGGCTGCTGCGGTACGGGGTCGACGCGCTGTCGCGCAACGCGAACGCCACGATCTACATCGAGGCGGGCGCCTCGGACTGGCAGGGTGCGACGCGCATGGCGCCGAAGCTCCGCGCCGTCGGTATCGCCAAGGTCCGCGGTTTCATGCTGAACGCGACCCACAACGACTGGACCAGGAACAACATCAAGTACGGCCTCGAGCTGTCGCGTCTCGTGGGCGGCAAGCACTTCATCATCAACACAGCCGAGAACGGGCGCGGCGCGATCCACAAGCGGCTGCCCAACGGACGCCGCATCACGGTGTGGTGCAACGCGCCGAAGCGCGGGCTCGGGCCGCCGCCCACCACCGACACCTCGAATCCGATGGCGGACGCGTACCTGTGGATCAACCGGCCCGGCTACGCGCAGTCGTGCCAGGGCCGGCCGATCGCCTGGTATCTGCCGCGAGCGCTCAGCTACGCGCGGTACGCCACGAACTGGGAAGCGCCGCCCGGGTAGAAGGGTCCGTCTCGCGCTCCCTACCCTGGCGGGGGTGCCACGGCTTCGTCTCGCAGCCGCGCTCCTGCTCGTCTCGACTGCGCTCCTCGCCCTTCCAAGCGGGTCCGACGCCCAGGGCGGCGGGAACCCGCTCGCCGGTATACGGCTGTTCGTCGACCACGACTCCCCGTCGTGGCACCAATGGCGCGTGTACCGGCACCGGGGGCAGGGGCGCAAGGCGGCGCTGATCCGGAAGATCGCGCGTGAGCCTAAGGCCCTGTGGCTCGGCCGCTTCACGCGCCCGCACTTCAGGAAGAAGGTGCGCAGGCTGATCGTGGCGGCGAAGTGGCAGGGCGCGGTCCCGCTCTTCACCGTCATGCGCGCGGTGTCGGACCGCTGCGGCCCCGGCTACACGGCCGGCGGGCCGGCGGAGGACGCGCGAACCCGCTCCTGGTACCGCCGCCTGGCCCGGACGCTCGGCCACGCGCGCATCGTGCTGCTGTTCGAGCCCGACTCACTCGGGACGATCGACTGCCACGCGCGCAGCCGCCGCCACGACCGGCTTCGGCTGCTCCGCTACGGCGTCGACGTCCTGGCGCGGAACCCCAACGCGACCATCTATCTCGAGGGTGGCGCCTCCGACTGGGAGCCGGCGCGGCGGACCGCGCGCCAGCTGCGCGCGATCGGGATCGCCAAGGTGCGCGGGTTCATGCTGAACGCGACCCACCAGGACTGGACGCGGGCGAACATCAGACACGGCCTGAAGATCTCGCGCATGACCGGCGGCAAGCGCTTCGTGATCAACACGGCCGAGAACGGGCGCGGCCCGATTCACCAGCGGCTGCCGAACGGACGGCGGCTGACCGTGTGGTGCAATCCGCCGAACCGCGGGCTCGGCCCGGCGCCCACCACGGACACCTCGAACCCGAGGGCGGACGCGTACCTGTGGATCAACCGCCCCGGCTACGCGCAGTCGTGTCAGGGCAGGCCGATCGCGTGGTACCTGCCGCGGGCGCTGAGCTACGCGAAGTACGCGACGGGCTGGGAGTCACCGCCGCCCGGCACGAAGAACGGCTTCCGCGTCCGCTAGGCGCGCGCCGTGTAGCCCTCGTGGATCCGGTCCCAGTCGGGCCGGTGCTCCGTGCTCCAGTTGGGCCAGTCGACCGTGCCGCCGTCGAGCACCTCCTCGAGATGGTCGAGGTGGATGTGCCAGCCGGCGAGCACCTTGAGCTCGTACTCCTCGGGCAGCTGCACCTCGGCGGTGAACGAGAGGACGGTGCCCTCGCCATCCGGCTCGAGCTCCCATCGGAGCCGGCCGTGGACGTCCGTGTCGAACTCGATCAGCCGCGGCGGGTCGAGTGCGGTCACCGTGCCGCGTGCGACCGTCGTGGAGCCCTCGTCGTCGGTGTTCTGCCAGGTCAGCACGACCCTGCCGCCCTCCGCCGGCTCGAGCTCCGTCAGCGCGAGCCACTTGGCCATCTCGCCGGGCTCGCTGATGGCGCGCCACACGCGCTCGACCGGATGGTCGAGCCGGCGCTCGAAGCGGATGACCTGACGATCGCCGCGGTGCTCGAGTGTTCCTTCCCTCATCGGTGCTCCTCCTGATCCAGGTGGTGTTCCAGCGCATCCAGGCGGCCGGTCCAGAGCTCGCGGTAGGGAGCGAGCCACGCATCCAGCTCGGCGAGCGGCTCGGCCCGCAGCCCGTACCAGCGCCGCTTCCCGTCGGGCCGGACCCGGACGAGTCCCACCTCACGGAGGACGCGCAGGTGCTTCGACACGCCGGGCTGGCTGAGCTTCAAGTGGCCCACGAGCTCGCCGACGGGCCGCTCGCGCTCGCGCAGAAGCTCCAGGATCCTGCGCCGCGCCGGGTCCGACAGCGCGGTAAAGGGGGCGGTGACGGTCGCGCTCATGCTGCGAAACACATTACCATGCGGTTATATGTCGCGACTTTCGGCCGGGTTTGCGAGGATTCGGCCGCATGCGCGTCTCCGCCGCCCTCATCGCCGTCGTTGCCACCGGCGCCCTCCTTGCCGCTCCGGGTGCGGCAGCGGCCGCTCAGCGCATCAGCGCCACTCCGAAGACGGTCGGCCGCACGGCCGTCCAGACGGTGCACGGCAGGGGCTGGCCCGTCATCGAGTTCTGCTCGCGGACCATCCGCGTCTCGGTCAGGAGCGCCCAGAACGCCGCGCCGATCGCGCAGCGCCACATAGGGGACAACGGCCGCTTCACGTTCCGGTGGATCCCGAAGAACAAGAACATCGGGCGCGGGAGCTGGACCATGGTCGCGCGCATGCGCTGCGAGTCGGGCAAGGACGGGTCGACCCGCTTCGTCACGGCCACCACGCGCATCACGATCAACTAGGTTCCGCCCATGGGCGACGGCTGGGACGCTGGCGACATCCCCGACCAGACCGGCCGGATCGCCGTCGTCACCGGCGCGAACAGCGGGATCGGGCTGGTCACGGCGCGCGAGCTCGCGCGCCACGGCGCGCTGGTGGTCATGGCCTGCCGCAACCTCGACAAGGGGCGCGCCGCCCAGGCGGAGGTCGCGGCCACCGCGTACGGGCCGAAGCCGGAGCTCGAGGAGCTCGACCTGGCCAGCCTCGCGTCGGTGCGGTCGTTCGCGGAGCGCTTCGCGGCGAGCCACGACGGCCTCGACCTGCTGATCAACAACGCCGGCGTGATGGCGCCGCCTCGGCGCCTCACCGCGGACGGCTTCGAGCTCCAGTTCGGCACCAACCACCTGGGCCACTTCGCGCTCACCAATCTGCTCCTGCCGCTGATGGAGGGCCGCGAGGACGCCCGTGTCGTGACGCTGTCGAGCACTGCCCACAAGACGGTCCGGGGGATCGCCTTCAACAACTTGAACGGCGACCGGCGCTACTTCCGCTGGAACGCCTACGGCCAGTCGAAGCTCGCGAACCTCCTGTTCGCGCTCGAGCTCGACCGGCGGCTGCGCGCGCGGGACTCCATGGTCAAGAGCCTCGCGGCTCATCCCGGCTACGCGGCCACGAACCTCCAGAGCGCCGCCGCGCCGCTGGTCGACCGGCTCGTGATGAAGGTCAGCAATGCGGTGGTGGCCCAGAGCGCCGAGATGGGCGCGCTGCCCATGCTGTTCGCCGCCACCCAGCCGGGCGTGGCGGGCGGCCTCTACATCGGCCCGGACGGGCTCGGCGAGCAGCGCGGGCATCCGAAGATCGTGAAGCCGAGCGGAACGGCGCGCGACGAGGTCACGGCCCGCCGGCTCTGGGACGTGAGCGCCGAGCTCACCGGCGTGCGATGAGGTTGCGCATCTCGCGCACGGCGACCGGGAGGGTCGTCAGGTCGTAGCTCTCGCCGCCGCGGATGTCGCCGAGTGTCTGCAGCGCCCGCTCTGAGGCCGGGTTGGAGTCGATCCAGCCGTCCACCAGACCGTCCGGCTCCGCGTCGGGGGAGGCCGAGCGGAGCACCTCGGAGGTGATCTCCCGGTGGATCGCGTACAGGTCGTCGCGCAGCGCCGCGCGGGCGCGGGCGCGCCAGCGGTCGTCGCGCGGCAGGGCCACGATGCGGTCGCGCAGCCAATGCAGTCCGAGCCGGCTCCCGAGCCGGAAGTGCGCCGCGGCCACGCGTTCCACGTCCAGCTCGCTCTCATCCGCCACCACCACGATGTCGAGCGCCGAGAACATGATCGGCAGCGCCGCCACGCGCGTGGCCAGATCCTCCGGCACGCCTCGCTCGCGCAGCTCATCCGCGCGCCGGGCGAGCGGCTCCGCATCCTCGGGCGCCAGCAGCCGCGTGATGGACGCGTACAGGACCATCGCGCCCGGGCGGAAGTGGCGCACGGTCGATGCGATGTCGAGCTGCCGCGGCCGGTTGCCGAGCAGCCAGCGCGACGCGCGCTCCACCAGCCGGCGGCCCTCCAGCAGCAGGTCGATCTGCACCGAGGCGTCGCAGCGCGTGTCGAGGTGCTCGATCTCCGTCCACAGCGGGCGCATCTCGAAGATCTCCCGCGCACACGCGTAGGCGCGCGCGATCTGCGAGGCGGGCGCGCCCGTCTCCTCGTGCAGTCGGAACGCGAACGTGGTGCCGCCGCCGTGCAGCATGTTGTTGACCACCTGTGTGGCGACGATCTGCCGGCCGAGCCTGTGCCCGCGCATGTGCGTGCCGAAGCGCTCGGGCAGCGGAGCCGGGAAGTAGCGCTCGAGCTCGGCGGACAGATACGGGTCCTCCGGCACGTCCGAGTCGACGATCGCCTCCTTGAGGTCGATCTTGCTGTACGCCAGCAGCACGGCGAGCTCCGGCCGGGCGAGCCCGCCGTGGTCGCGCTTGCGCTCGCCGATCTCCTCGTCGCCCGGCAGCGCCTCCAGCTCGCGGTCAAGGTTGCGGCGCGACTCGAGGAAGCGCAGGAAGCGCTGGTGGACGTCCACCATGCTCGCCGCGTTCGCCTCGGCGAGGCTGAGTGTCTCCGACTGCTCGTAGTTGTCCTGGAGGACGAGCGCCGCGACGGCGTCCGTCATCTCCACGAGCAGCTCGTTGCGCTGCTTCTCGGTGAGGTCGCCCGCCTCGACGACGGCGTCGAGCAGGATCTTGATGTTCACCTCGCGGTCGGAGCATTCGACGCCGCCCGAGTTGTCGATGGCGTCGGTGTTAACGCTGCCGCCCGCCAGGGCGAACTCGATCCGTCCGCGCTGGGTGACCCCGAGGTTGCCGCCCTCGCCGATCACCTTCGCGCGCAGCTCGGAGGCGTCCACGCGCACGCCGTCGTTCGCCTTGTCTCCCGCATCGGCATGGCTCTCGGCCTCCGCCTTCACGTAGGTGCCGATGCCGCCGTTCCACAGCAGCTCGACGGGCGCGCGGAGCAGCGCCTGGATCAGCTCGTTCGGCTTGAGCGACTCCGCCTCGATCCCGAGCACCTCGCGCGCCTCCGGCGAGACCGGGATCGACTTCGCCGTGCGCTCGTACACGCCGCCGCCCACCGAGATGGCGTCGCGGTCGTAGTCGTCCCAGGTCGACGCCGGCCGCTCGAAGAGCCGCTTCCGCTCCTCGAAGCTGCGCTCGGCGTCCGGGTCCGGGTCGAGGAAGACGTGCCTGTGGTTGAAGGCGCCCACCAGCCGGATGTGGCGCGAGAGCAGCATGCCGTTGCCGAACACGTCGCCCGCCATGTCGCCGATGCCGACGACCGTGAAGTCCTCGGCCTGGATGTCCTTCCCGAGCTCGCGGAAGTGGCGCTTCACGGATTCCCACGCGCCGCGCGCCGTGATCCCCATCTTCTTGTGGTCGTAGCCGGTCGAGCCGCCGGAGGCGAAGGCGTCGCCGAGCCAGAACCCCTCCTCGATGGCGATGCCGTTGGCGATGTCCGAGAACGTCGCGGTGCCCTTGTCGGCGGCCACGACCAGGTAGGGGTCGTCGCCGTCGTAGCGCACGACACCCGCGGCCGGCGCGACCTCGCCTCCCTGGATGTTGTCCGTGAGGTCGAGGAGGCCGCGGATGAAGGTCTGGTAGCAGGCCACGACCTCCTCGGGGAGGTCGTCGCGGCGCTCCGGCGGGCGCTTCACGACGAAGCCGCCCTTGGCCCCGACCGGCACGATCACGGCGTTCTTCACCATCTGAGCCTTCATCAGGCCGAGCACCTCGGTGCGGAAGTCCTCGCGCCTGTCCGACCAGCGGATGCCACCGCGCGCCACCGAGCCGCCGCGCAGGTGGACGCCCTCGGTGCGGGGCGAGTAGACGAAGATCTCGTAGCGCGGGCGCGGCTGTGGCAGCCAGCGGAGCGCGGTCGGCTCGAGCTTGAACGACAGGTGGCTCGCGGCCTCGGTGGGGCCGGTCTGGAAGTAGTTCGTGCGGAGGATCGACTGGATCACCGCGAGGAACATGCGGAGGATCTGGTCCTGGTCGAGGCTCTCGACCGCGTCGATCGCCTCCTCGATCCGCTCGGCGATCTCACCGGCGTCCGCGCGGTCGGTGCGGCGCGGGTCGAAGCGCGCCTGGAACAGCGCCACCAAGAGCCGCGCGATCTCCGGGTGCGCCACGAGCGCCTGCTCGACGTACCTGTCGCTGAAGGTGATCCGCGCCTGGCGCAGGTACTTGCCGATCGCCCGGAGCACCGTGATCTCGCGCCAGGTGAGCGCGCCGCCGAGCACGAGCCGGTTGTACGCGTCGTTCTCGACATCCCGGCGCCAGGCGCGCACGAAGGTGTCCTGGAAGCTCTCGCGAATGCCGCCGGCGTCCAGGTCGCCGTCGCCCGAGTACGTCAGGCCGAAGTCGTAGATCCAGACGCCGTCCCTGTCGCGCGGCGTGATCGGGTAGGGGCGCTCGTCGGCGACCTGCACCCCCATGTTCTCGAACAGCGGCAGCACGTCGGAGAGCATCAGCGGCCGGCCCGCCCGGAACAGCTTCGCGCGCAGCATCCGCGGCCCCGCCTCGAGCGGCCGGTAGAGGCTGATGCCGAGCCCGTCGGCATCCGGCAGCTGCTCGACGTGCACGATGTCCGCCAGCGCGGAGCGCGCCACCCAGTCGGCGCGGTAGGCGGCCGGGAAGGCGTCGCCGTAGCGCTGGAACAGCTCTCCGCCGCTCGCCTCGCCGAGCTCCTCGATCAGCGCCTCCTCGAGATCGTCCGCCCACGAGCGCGTGGCGGCCACGAGCATCATCTCCACCTCGCGCTGGTCGAACTCGGGCTCCACGCCCGGCTCCACGTAGGCCACGAAGTGGAGACGCACGAGGATCGACTCCGAGACGCGGGTCGTGTAGTCGATCGTGGCCGCGCCGGTGGCTGTCCGGAGGATCGCCTCGATCCGGCGCCGGTTCTCCGTGTTGAAGCGATCGCGCGGCACGAACACGAGCAGCGAGAAGAACCGCCCGAACGGGTCGCGGCGCGCGAACAGGCGCAGGCGCTGACGCTCGCCGAGGTGGAGGATCCCCATCGCCACCTCGAACAGCTCGTCGTCCGAGATCTGGATCAGCTCGTCGCGCGGGTAGGTGTCGAGGATCTCGAGCACCGCCTTCTCGTTGTGGCTGCCCCGCGGGAACGCCGCCCGCTCGAGCACACGCGCCACCCGGCGCCGGAGGATCGGGATCTCGGTCGGGCTCGCGCGGTAGGCCGTGTGCGTGTAAAGGCCGAGAAACACGCGCTCGCCCACGCCCACGAAGTCGAGGTAGGCGGCGCGGTGGACGGTGGAGCGCGTGTTCGCCTTGCTGAGCGTGATCGAGCTCGAGTCGCGGCTGAGCCCTGCGATGGGGTCCTCCTCCGGCGAGTCGCGCAGGATGCCGAGCCCGGGCTCGTCGCCCGCCCGATAGCCGAGGAAGGTGAAGTTGTCGTCGGCGAGCCACTCGAGGAACGCCGCCGCCTCGGCGTCCTCGTCGCGCACCTCGCCGGCCGCCTCGACCGCCTGCTCGCGCATCGCGTGCCAGTCGTCCACCGCGCACCGGACCTCGCGGATCACGCGCTCGAGGTGCCGCTCGAGCTCGCGCATCCGTCCGTCGTCCGTCTGCCGCTCCACCTCGGCGTGGATCACGGACTCGCGGATCGCGCCCTCGTCCGGCGCCTCGCCGGGCGCCAGGATCTCGACCAGCTGCCCCTCGGCGTCGCGGCGCACCGAGAGCACGGGGTGGACGATCAGGTGGACGCCGGCGTCGCGCCGGTTGAGCTCCATGCTGACCGAGTCGATGAGGAACGGCATGTCGTCGGTGACGATCTCCACGGCCGTGTGCGTGGACTGCCAGCCGTGCTCCTCGAAGCGCGGGTTATAGACGCGCACCTTGGTCTTCCCGGGCGGCCGTTCGCGGGCGAAGTTGAACGTCCCGAGCGCCAGGCCGTAGAGGTCGAGCGGGTCGCGCTCCGCCACATCCTCCGGGGCGACCCACCGGTAGAACTGCCGGGCGAACGCCTCGGCGAGCTCCGCGTCGGCACCGTCGAGCTGCTCGCGCACGCGCGAGCACACCGCCTCGGTCAGCGCCTGCTCGGGATCCTCGACCTTCATCTCTTCTCCCTGATCATCGTATTGGCCGGTAGGCGGCTCGAACAGGCGGCTAGCCCAGGGGTTGCATCGCTAAAGCGAATGGGGGGAAACGCCGACGCGGAAAGTGGACCTCGACCCGGGCCAGCCCTCTTTGCCGGGGCGCCAACCCCCCGATGGCTCATTCCACTGCACTAAACCTGCAACCGACATTCGGCACGCCCCGCAAGCGGCTTCGCATCGCGATCGCCGGTGGCAGCCGCGCGCCCGAGCGCGCGCGCTCGTGGATCGAGAGCGCGGCCTCGTGGCTGCCGGCCGAGCTGGAGAGCACGCTACTCCTGCTCACCTGCGAGCTCGTGAACAACGCCGTGCGCCACGGCGGCGCCGGTGAGGAGCAGGTCATCGAGCTCGAGCTCTCCTCGCTCGACGCCGGCCGCGTGCGCGTGCAGGTGAGCGATCCCGGCGTGGGCTTCGAGCCCAGTCCTCGCGACGCGCCACTCGACGAGGTGGGCGGTTGGGGGCTCGTGCTGATCGAATCGATGGCGGAGAGCTGGGGCGTCGAGCAGGACGCCGGCACCCGCGTGTGGTTCGAGCTCGCTCCGCAGGCCGCCTAGGCGGCTAGGCCGGCGCAAAGCGCTTCTGGAAGCGCACCCTGGTGGTGCCGCCGTCCGGCACCACCTCGAGGTCGTCCATCATCGCCGCGATGAGCGGGATCCCGCGTCCGCCGTTGCCGTTCGGCTTCGAGGTCCGAGCGGACTCGAAGCAGCCGCAGTCGGCGACCTCCACGTGCAGGCGGTCGCCCCCGACCTCCATGCGCAGCCTGACGCCGCGCGGATCGCACGGCCTGCCGTGCTCCACCGCGTTCGCGAACGCCTCGGTCGTGGCGAGCGTCAGCTCCCACGTGGTCCGATTGTCGAGCCCGAGCTCCGCCGCCGCCTGGCGCACCATGGCGCGGGCCGTTGGTGCAGCCTCGGGCGTTGCCGGTAGCCATGCCTGCCTCATGACATTTGGGGTATTCCCCTCTCCGGTTCGAGTTATACGTGGGAACCGTGCTCGACCCGCCGGAGCGTGCGCGTGTCGCGCGGCAAGAGGCCGATGGCCAGCGCAACGGCAGTGAGGATCGCGCCGGTGACCATCACGGTCTTCGGGCTGCTGGCCTCGGCGGCCGGCCCGGCCAGCAGGTAGCCGATTGGCAGCAGGGCCAGCGAGCCCATCCATTCCCATGCACTCGCGCGGGAGAGCGCGTGCGGCGGGATCCGCTCCGCCATGGTGGTGTCCCAGAACACGTCGAACAGCGCAAATCCGATCCCGGTGGCCACTGACAGCGGCAGCACGACCGCCACGGGCATGCCGGTGGCGAACGAGACGATCGAGAGCGGCCACACCGCGATCACGAGGAACGCCGCCCGCATGGGGTGGCGGGGCCGCCAGCGGAGCCCGATCAGCGCGCCGGTGAGCGCGCCGGCGCCGTAGGCGGCGGTGACGATCCCGAACACGGCGGCGGAGTCGTAGGTCTCCCTGGCGATCGTGGGGCCGAGCACGAACAGCGGCGCGTAGCCGAGCGGGACGGCCAGCGCGAACACCACCACCGTGACCCAGAGCCACGGCCGCGAGCTCACCTCGCGAAAGCCCTCGCTCAGCTCGGCCAGGACCGTGCCGCGCTCGCCGGGGGCGGGCGCCGTGCCCGCCGTGCGCACGTGCAGGAGGAGCCCGGCGCTCACCACGAAGGTGGCGGCGTCCAGCAGGAATGCCCAGCCGGCGCCCACGCCCAGCACGAGCGCGGTGGCGATCGCGGGGCCCGTCAGCTCGGCGAAATTGAGGGTCAGGCTCGAGAGCGCCTGGGCCTGCTGCACCTCGCCGGGCGGGACGGTGCGCGGCACGATGCCCGTGTACGCCGGCTGGAAGAACGCCTGCGCGGTGCCGTAGCACGCCTCGATCACGACGATCTGCCAGATCTCCACCGCTCCCGTGAAGATGAGGACGGCGAGCAGCGTGTGGAGGGTGGCGCGCGCGACGTCGGCCGCGATCATCACGCGCTCGCGCGGGAGCCGGTCCGCCCACACGCCGCCGATCAGGAGGAAGGCGATCAGCGGGAGCAGGTAGGCGGCCAGGACGATGCCTACCTGCGTGGGGTTGTCCGTGAGCTCCGTGACGTACAGGGCGACCGCAACGATCACCACCGCATCGCCGATCGCGCTCGCGCTCTGGCCGAGCCACAGGTTGCGAAAGTCGCGGTGGCGGAGGACCCGCAGTCGCTCCCTCATCGGGCGAACGACTACCTGACGCGCTGCGGGTACGCTGAGCGCCCGTCATGCAGGACCTGCCGATCGGCCGCAATACGGCCCTCCTGTCGGCCGCGCTCGCGGCGAACTCGGGCATGCTCCAGCTGCAGGCCGCCGTCGCGTCGATCACGCTTGTCCAGGTGCTCGGCATCGACGGGCTGCTCGGGCTCGGCCCGGCGGTCGTGCTCGCGTGCGGCGCGATCGCGGCGCCGTTCGCAGGGCGCGCGATGGACCGGGTCGGCCGGGTGCCGGTGCTGGCCGCCGGCTTCGCCATCGGCGCCGTTGGCGGGGTCGTGGCGGCCGCGGGCTCGGCGTCGGAGAACGCGGTGCTCGTGTTCACCGCGTTCGTGCTGATCGGCATCGCGAGCGGCACGGCGCTGCTGGCGCGCACGGCGGCCGGCGACATGTACCCGCCCGAGCGCCGCGCGCACGGCATCGCGCTCGTGCTCTTCGGCGCCGTGTTCGGGGCGATCCTCGGCCCGGCGGTGTTCAGCCCGATGCTGTCCGGCAAGCACCTCGACGGTGACGCGCTCGCGCCGCTGTGGCTCGCGGGCTCGGGCTTCATGGTCGTCGCTCTGGTGCTCGTGCTCTTCGTGCGGCCGGACCCGCGCCGGATCGCCGACATCCTCCACACCGGAGAGCCTCCGCCTGACACGAGCGTCCCGCTCAGCCAGATCGTGCGCAGGCCGGGCGTGATCCCCGCCATGCTCGCCGCTCAGGCGAGCTTCGGCGTGATGGTCGGCGTGATGACGCTGACCGGCTCGGTGGTGGTCGACCACATGCACCACGCGGCGCACACGGTCTTCCCGATCATCGGGGCGCACGTGATCGGCATGTACGCGCTCGTGCTGGTCGTGGGGAACATCATCGATCGGATCGGACGCCAGATCGCGCTCTTCGGTGGGCTGGTGCTGATGGCGCTGTCGGTGATCTCGCTGCTGTGGATCGAGAGCGTGCCGGCGACGGCCGTTGCGCTGTTCGGCCTCGGCCTGGGCTGGAACTTCTCGTTCGTGGCGGCCACCGCGGAGCTGGCGGACAGCACGCTGCCGTCCGAGCGCGGCCGCCTGATGGGCTTCAACGACCTGCTGAGCGGCCTGACCGGAGCGGGCCTCGCCCTCCTGGGCGGAGCCGCGCTCGAGTCACTCGGCGTGGGCGCGCTCGCGCTGGGTGCGGCTGCGCTCGTGTGCGCGCCGGCGTTCTGGCTGGCTAGCCGTCCCGGTGGGTCCAGCGCCCCGCCACCATCGTCGCCTCAACCCGAAGCGACCGCAGCTGGTCCGGCGGGCAGCTGACCGGGTCGCGGTTCAGGATCACGAGGTCGGCTGCCATCCCGGGGCGGAGGCGTCCGCGCCGGTTCTCCGCGTGCTCCAGCCACGCGGGCGCGACGCAGGTGGCATGGAGCGCCTCCTCGAGCGTCACCGCTTGCTCGGGGCGCCAGGGCGGCCGCTCGTCCAGCGTCCGAAGCACGCCGGCCACGATCCCGGCGAGCGGGTCGAGCTCCTCCACGGGCGCGTCCGAGCCGTTGGCCAGCGCCGCGCCGGCGTCCAGCAGCGAGCGGTACGCGTAGGCGCCCTGCCTGCCCTCCCACAGCCGCTCCGCGAGGTCGCGGTCGGAGGGTGCGTGGCTGAACTGCACCGACGCCGCCACGCCGATCTCGGCGAAGCGCGCCACGTCCGCGTCGTCGAGGAGCTGCGCGTGCTCGATCCGCTGGCGCAGGCCGCGCGGCGCCCACTCGTCGCGGGTGGCTTCGAACGCGTCGAGTGCGGCCCGGTTCGCCGCGTCGCCGATCGCGTGCACGGCGACGGGCCACCCGGCGGCGGCCGCTCGCCGGACGACGTCCTCCAGCACCTCTCGCGAGCTGATCTCGACCCCCGAGCCGTCCAGCAGCCGGGCGGTGGCCGAGCCGAGCGTCCCGTCCATGAAGCCCTTCAGGTAGCCGAACCGGAGCATCGGGTCGCCGAACCCGGACCTGATGCCGAGGCCGGCGAGGTCGTCGAGCCGGTCCCAGGGGAACGACTGCCACACGCGCACGAGCAGCTCCCCGTCGCGGAGCAGCCGCTCGTGCACCGCGAACGAGCCGAGCCAGCCGTCCTTGTCGTGGATCGCCACGACGCCGCGCGCCGCCGCCACCCGCATGCCCTCGCGGGAGGCCTCGATCATCTCATCGAGCGTCGGCCGGACGTAACGGTCGCGGAACGCCCACGCCGCGTTCTCGCGCAGGATGCCGCTGTCCTCGACGACGCCGCCCGGCACCTCGAGCGGCGCGTCGGCACGCTCGAGCGCCGCGCTGTTCAGCCACAGCGAGTGATAGTCCTTCGACATCAGCGCCACCGGCACGTCCGGGACCGCCCGGTCGAGGGCCGCGCGTGTGGGCGCCTCCGTCCAATCGCCCTCGCGCCAGCCGAGCCCGCGCAGCCAGCCGCCCTCGCGCACGTGCTCGCGCGCCGCCGCCACGCGATCGAGCGCCTCCTCCAGCGAGCGCGCGCCGTCCAGGCGGGCCTGCCGGAGGCCGAGCGCCCAGGTCGGGAAGTGCACGTGCGAATCGGTGAAGCCGGGGAGGAGGCAGCGCTCCCCGAGCTCGATCACGCCCTCACCCGCCTTGTCGTCGTCCACGACCCACGGGCCGCGAACGGCCAGCTGCCCCACGGTGGGGGCAGCCGGGTCCAGCGTTCGGATCGTTCCGCCGGTGAAGAGCACCGGCGGAGAATCTAGGCGTTGGCGCGCTGAGCGGTGCGCGGGTTCGTCAGCGGCTTGACGGTCGCCTCGATCTGCGGGCGCAGCTCCTCGAGCCGCGGCGGAATCGACAGCTTCTCGCCGAGCGTCTCGAGCGGCTCGTCGATCGTGAAGCCCGGGCTCGGGGTTGCCAGCTCGAACAGCACGCCGCTCGGCTCGCGGAAGTAGATCGACTTGAAGTAGTGGCGGTCGATCACCTGGGTCGGGTGCGCGCCGTGCTCGGACACCTGCCGACGCCACCGCTCGTGGTCCTCGTCGGCCGAGTTCCAGGCGATGTGATGCACGGTGCCGGCGCCCTGGATGCCGCGTTCGGCGGGTGGCTCGTCGTAGAGGTAGAGGCCGCCGCGCTCGTCGCCACGCGCCTCAAAGGCGTCGTCCTTCTGCTCGAAGCCGAGGCCCTGCTCGAGCAGCTCGCGACTGCGCTCCGGGTCCGACGCGTAAGCGCGAGCGGCGTGGAAGCCCTGGAGCGCGTGCTCCGCCGGCACCTCGGGATGCTCGGCGGTGAGGGGCTCGTCGGTCACGTCGGAGACGAGCAGCTGATGCTCGAGGCCCTCGGGGTCTGAGAACACGAGCGTGTCGCCGTCGCGCGTCGCGTCCACTCCGTTGGCAGCGAGCCGCTCGCTCCAGAAGTCGAGTGCGGCCGGCGATCCAACGCGCCACACGATCCGGTGGATCATGCCCTCGCCGGCCCGTCCCGGCGCGGCGCCTGGGTACTCGAAGAAGGTCAGGTCGAGGCCCGGCTTGGCGTCCTCGTCGCCATAGAAGAGGTGGTAGACGGTCGGGTCGTCCTGGTTCACGGACTTCTTGACGAGACGGAGGCCCAGCACGCCTACGTAGAAGTCCACGTTGCGCTGCGCGTCACCTGTGATCGCCGTGATGTGGTGGATGCCGTTCAGCTTCATGCCTCTGATTCTCCTCGGTGGGGCCGGGGCGGTAATTGCGCGTACAACTATATCACGGACGAGGGCCGCGCGTCTTCGGCCCCGCCTGCAGGTCGTGGCGGACGAGCTCGTGGGCACGCTCCGCCCAGTCGCACAGGATCGGCCGCGTGTCGCGGGGGTCGATGATCTCCTCGACGCTGAAGCGCTCCGCGGTTCGGAACGGCGAGGTCACGGTGTCCAGGCGGGCGGCGATCTCGTCGCGCAGGGCGGCCGGATCCTCCGCGGCCTCCAGCTCGCGCCGGTAGGCCGCCTCGAGCCCGCCCGCCATCGGGAGCGAGCCCCAGTTGCCGGACGGCCACGCGAACCGGAGGTTCAGCCGCGAGCCATCGCCGTGACCGGCGCCCGCGACGCCGTACACCTTCCGCACGAGGATCGAGACCCACGGCACCGTCGCCTGGGCGATCGCAAACAGGCCGCGCGCGCCGCGCCTGATCGTGCCCGAGCGCTCGGCCGCGGTGCCGATCACGAAGCCCGGGATGTCCACGAAGTTCACGACCGGCAGGTGGAACTGGTCGCACACGTCCACGAAGCGGGCGGTCTTCTCGGCGGCGTCCGCCGTCACGCCGCCGCCGTAGTGCTCGGGATCCGACGCCAGCACCCCCACGGGCCGCCCGCCCAGGCGAGCGAGGCAGGTGATCGTGGGGCGGCCGAAGCCGGCGCCGAGCTCGAACACAGAGCCGCGGTCGAGCACCGCGTCGAGGATCCGGCGCATCTTGTACGCGTGCCGCTGGTCCCGCGGGACGATCGAGACGAGCTCCTCCTCGCGGCGGTCGGGCGGGTCGCTCGAGGCCTCGACCGGCGGCGCCTCCCAGACGTTCTGCGGGAGGTAGGAGAGGAACCGCTTGAGCTGGGCGAGGGCGTCGTCCTCGTCGGCCGCCGCGTTGTCCACCGCGCCGGCGCGCGCCTGCATCCGCGCGCCGCCCAGCTCCTCCTTGTCGGGCGTCTCGCCCATGCCCGCCATCGCCACAACCGGCGGTCCCGCCACGAACAGCTGCGCGGTGTCTCTGACGATCACGGAGAAGTGCGAGCACACTACGCGCGCGGCGCCGAGCCCGGCCACCGGGCCGAGCGCCGCGGCCGCTACGGGCACGATCGACAGGTTTCGCACGACGAGATCGAAGCCGGGCAGCGGCGGCACGTATGAGAAGCCCATGTCCTCCAGCGACTTGACGCTGCCCCCGCCACCGGTGCCGTCGACGAGCCGCACGAGCGGGAGCCGGAGGTCGTGCGCCATGCGCTCGGCGAACAGCGTCTTCTCCCAGATGGCGGCGTCGGCCGCTCCACCGCGCACCGTGAAGTCGTCGCCCTCCACGACGGCGCGGCGGCCGTCGATGCGTCCCCGGCCGACGACCGTGTTGGCGGGCAGGAAGTCGCTCAGCTCGCCGTCGTCGCCGTAGGTGCCGCGGCCCGCTAGCGCGCCGGTCTCGTGGAACGTGCCCTCGTCGAACAGCCGCTCGATCCGCTCGCGAACCGTCAGCCGGCCCGACGCGTGCTGCCGCTCGACCCGCTCCTCGCCGCCCATCCGCCGGGCGAGCTCCTCGCGCCGGCGCAGCTCCTCGAGCTCGGGCTCCCAGGACACGGCGGGGAGCCTACGCGGCGAATGCCTCCCTGGCCGCCTTCTCGCGCAGCTCTTCCACCGTCGCCCGCTGCTCCTCCGCGCGGTCCCGCAGACGCTCGAGCCGCTCGGCGTCGAGGCGCGGCTCGCTGGGGGCGATCTCGAGCAGCGACACCCAGAGGCCCCACTTGCCGGTGATGCCGGTCAGGAGGCCCTCCAGCTCGACGACGCGGCTGAGTGCCGAGTAACCCGTGAGCTCGCCGTTCAGCTTCAGCCGCCCGGCCTTCTCGAGCGCCCACGCGCCGGCGTTCTTCAGCCGGTCCCCGCCGAAGCCGAGGTCGTCCATGATGCCCTGGAGCATCCGGCGATCCGCCTCGATCTCGTCCGCGATCCGGGCGAGCGGCGGGCCGTACTCGGTGTTCTCGTTGGCTCCGCGCGTGCGGCGTGCCAGCTCGAGGCCGGCGGTCGATCCGGCCAGATGGTCCTGGAGGTAGATCCGTAGGTACTTCTCGTTCATCAGGATTCGACCGTACCCGGACTGGCCCGAAATAGGCTCTCCGGATGGCCGACGGGCGGAGCGACCTCAAGACGGTTCTCGCGGACGCGGGCGGGGCGGACGCCCCGCGTGAGGTGTCGGCACGCCTGCGCAACCTGCTCGCGGCCGAGCTGCGGCGCGGGATGGTCGAGCTCGGCGAGTCGCGCACCGGCTACGAGATGCCGATCGTGGTCGCCGTCGCGGCCACCGGGGACGAGGTGGTGGCCGCGCTCCCCATCTCGCCGGAGCTGCGCGCCGACCCCGGCGCGGTGGGGGAGCGCTCAGGTGCGCTCGCGGCCGCGGCCGTGGAGCACATCGTGGAGGGCGCGTCGCCCGGACCGCCGCGCTCGGGCGACGACCTGTCGCTGCGGCTCGGCGAGCTCCACGGGATGCTGGCGTTCGCGTATCCGGCGGCCGAGCCGGCGGACGCCGCCGAGTACGCGCACGAGGCGCTCACCGCCGAGTTCGAGGAACGCCGGATCGACAGGCTCCGCGCACGCTCTCATCTCCTGCCCGGCCACGTGCTCGAGGAGGTATCCGACCTTCGTGCGCCGATCGGCGCCACGCACCCGCTGCGCGTGGCCGAGGCGGTTACCCGCCTGGGCGGCTCGCCGCTCGACGACGACACCGTGGAGGCGCTCGAGCAGCAGCTGCTCCAGCTGCTCGAGCCCGCCGGCTCGGTGTCCCGCGCGCACGAGGACCCCGACCCGGTCCGGCGAGTGGCGCGCCGGATCCTGCAGCGCCTCGACGGCATGGGCAAGTGGGGCGGCTACCACACCGCCATCGATCACCTGGCCCGCGGGTTCGCCGGCCACGAGCGGGCGCTCGCGTACGAGGTCGGAGAGTCGCTGCTGGTCGCCGGCCTGCTCGAGGAGAAGCCGAGCGTCGGCCAGCGCCACGTGTACCTGAGCCCGCGCCGGAGCGGCGACATCCACCGCCTGATCGAGGACGGCGAGCTGCCGCCGGACCTCGTGCTCCCACCTACGCCGGAGTGACCCGCAGGCCGCCGTCCGGGTCCACGCTCAGGGCGCGGCGTCCCTCCACGAGCTCCTTCAGCTCGTTACCGACGAGCTCCCGCCGCCAGCCCTGGGTGACACGGACGTGGTCGCCGTTCTCGCCGCGGCGCAGCGAGCCGACGAGGGCGGACAGCTCGGACTGGGTCGCGATCAGCTCGACCGCCACGCCGGACTCCATCGAGCGGTGGCGCACGAGCGCCTGCGCCAAGGACACCAGCGCCGCGTCGCCGGGGTCGCGCGCGGGCGGCTCGGCGGGCGGGGGAGGCGCGGTTCGCGAGCGGCCGCGGTCGATCGCCGAGAGCAATGCGTCCGCGCGGCGGTGGAGCGTCTGCGGCGGCAGCCCGCGGATCTGCTCGAGGCCGTGCTTGTCGCGCGGGGTGCGCCTGGCGAGCTCGACGAGCGCCTGGTCGGGCAGCACAGAGCCGGGCGCCCGGTCCGCGCCGCGCGCCTCCTCCTCGCGCCACTCCGTGAGCTCGAGCGCCACGCCGCGCGCGCTCTCGTTGAGGCGGCCGAGCCTAGGCAGCCGCTCGTAGGAGCGCGGGGCGTCACGCTCGTCGGACACCTCCTCGAGCGAGCGCGACTCCTCGCGCGCCCATTCGAGCCGGCCCAGCTCCTCGAGCCGGCGCTCGAGCTCCTCGCCGAGCGCGAGCAGCAGGCGCGCGTCGTCGGCCGCGTACTCGAGCTGCTGCGGCGTGAGCGGGCGCTTGTCCCAGCGCGTGAAACCCTCATTTCCCTTGAGCTTCACGCCGAGCACCTTGCGCACCAGCGACTCGTATCCCTCCTGGTTCCCGAAGCCGAGGAACCCGGCGGCCACCTGCGTGTCGAAGATGTTGCGCACCTCGGTGTCGAACGTGCGGCGCATGATCGCCACGTCCTGGCGGCCCGCGTGCATCACCACCTCGATCTCCTGGTCCGCCAGCACGCGCGCCAGCGGCGAGAAGTCGGGCTCACCCTTGAGCGGGTCGATCACCTCGGTGCGCACGCCGTCCTCCGCTGAGGGATCGGGTACCGCCACCTGCACGAGGCAGAGCAGCGCCTGGTAGCGGCGCTCGGACACGAACTCCGTGTCGATTGCAATGCGCCCGCCCTCGGCGGCTCGGTCCGCCAGCTCCGCGATCACAGGGGGCTGACCCTAGCGTGGTCGCCATACTCGGACGGGTGGTGCTGTCAGCTTTCGTAGCCGGAATCGCGGCCGCCGCGGCGGCCGCGGGTCCCGCCCCGGCGCAGGCGTCCGCCTGGGAGACAATCGGCCAGTCGGAACAGGGCCGTCCGATCCGCGCCCTCCGGGTGGGCAGCTCACGCGCGCGTGTGAAGGTCCTCGTGGTGGGGCTGATCCACGGCAACGAGCACGCGGGACGCGCCGTGGTGGCCCGCCTTCGGCGGGTGCGCCCGCCGCGCGGGACCGCCCTCTGGCTCGTCGACAGCGCCAACCCGGACGGCGAGGCCGTGGGCAGCCGCTGGAACGCCCACGGGGTCGATCTGAACCGCAACTTCCCCTACCGCTGGCAGCCTCAGGACGGCGTGTACGAGTCCGGTTCCGGGCCGGCCTCGGAGGTGGAGACGCAGGTGATGGAGCGCTTCCTCGAGCGCGAGCGGCCGCGCGTCTCCATCTGGTACCACCAGGCGCTCCGCATGGTCGTGAAGAGCACGGGCGACCCGAAGCTCGAGCGCCTGTACTCCGCGCGCAGCGGCCTGCCGCGGAAGGCCCTTCCGCGCTACCACGGCACGGCGGTGTCCTGGCAGAACCACTCGTCCCCGGGCGACAGCGCGTTCGTCGTGGAGCTGCCGGGGGGAGCGCTGCCGGCGGCGGGCATCCGCAGGCACGCGAACGCGGTGCTGTCGCTGGCGCGCGCCGTCGCGCCGCCGCGCGAGGTGGCGAAGCCGATCCCGTACGGCGCCGAGCGGCGCGCCGACATGGCCGACTACGCGCAGCGCCACTACGGCTTCCACGACTGGCGCCTACGCGACCCGAAGGTGATCGTCGAGCACTACACCGTCACGTCCACGTTCGCGCCCGTCGTCAAGCTGTTCTCGCAGAACGTGCCGGACCAGGAGCTGCACGAGCTGCCGGGCATCTGCTCGCACTTCGTGATCGACCGCGACGGCACGACCTACCGGCTCGTGAAGCCGACCGTCATGTGCCGGCACACCGTGGGCCTGAACTACACGGCGATCGGCATCGAGCACGTCGGCCAGAGCGACGCCCAGGTGATGGGCGACCGCCGTCAGCTGGCGGCATCGCTCCGGCTCACGCGTGCGCTGCAGGGGCGCTACGGCATCGCCACCCGCAACGTGATCGGGCACAACGAGAGCCTCTCGAGCCCCTACCACCGCGAGAACGTGCCGCGCCTGCGCACCCAGACGCACGCCGACTTCCCGAGGCCGGTCATGGACCGCTACCGGCGCCTGCTGGGGCGGATGCCCGCCCCGGCGAGCCTCAGGTAGGTTGCCCGCCGTGGAGAAGCGTCAGATCGCCGGCATCGCGCTCGCCGCCGGCGGCATCGCGTTCGCCGCGGCCAACCTCGACGAGGTCAAGGTCAACTGGATCCTCGGCACCTGGAAGACGCCGCTGATCGTCGTGATCGCGCTGTCGATCGTTGTCGGGGCCGCGCTCGGCCTGCTGATCGCGCGTGGCCGCCGCGCCTAGGTCGTGAACGACAGCCCCGCCGCCACGGCGAATCCGAGCGTGGTCACGAGGCCGGTGGTCCTCCCGGCCCGCTCCGTCGCCTCGGGGATCATCGAGTCGACCAGCATCACGATCAGGGCGCCGGCGGCGAAGCCGTTGATGGCGGCCTGCAGCTCGTTCGAGACGATGTCCGCAACCCCATAGCCGACCACCGTCGCGAGCGCGCAGAAGCCGGCGATCCCCACCCAGCTGAGGATCACCTTCCGGTCGCTGTGCATCTGGCGCTTCATGTCGGTCGCGCCGCCGATCGCCTCCGGCAGGTTCGAGACGAAGATCGCCGCGAGGAGGCCGACGCTGACCGGCTCACCGGACGCCAGCCCGATGCCGAGCACCATCTGCTCGGGGATCCCGTCGAGGAACGCTCCGAGCGCGAGCGCCGCGCCACCGCCCATCGCCGCAACCCTGCCGGCCGCGACGTAGTAGGTGAGAGCGCCCACGGCGAGCCCGATCGCGACGGGAAGGCCGCGCGCCTTCTGCACTCCGTCCTGGACCAGCTCGAAGCTCACCGCGCTGATCAGCGCGCCGGCTCCGAAGCCGAGCACGAGCCCGACCAGCTTCTGTGGCCACGGCCGCGCGAGCCCGATGGCGGCGCCGATCACGAGCGACGACGCGGCGAGCGCGCCCCAGCCGATCGCAGCGCCCACGGCTAGGCCCGCCCGCGAGCCCGGTTGGCGAGGTAGCGGGCCCAGATCAGGGTCATGTCCGCCATCGCGCTCCAGAGGTGCCCGATCGGCCCGGTGACGATCCAGGCCTGGAGCTGCTCGGCGACCGGGCGGCGACGCACCGGCGCCAAGCTACCGGAGCGTGCGCACGACGCTAATGTCAGCCGTCCAATGCCGACTGGCGTGAAGACCAAGACGACCGAGCTCCCGGACTCGCGCGTGCGCGTGGACGTGGAGGTCCCGACCGAGGCCATCGAGCGCGAGTTGAAGACCGCCGCGAGCAATCTCGGCCGCGAGATGCGGGTGCCCGGGTTCCGGAGCGGCAAGGTGCCGCCCGAGGTGGTGCTGCGTCAGGTGGGTCGCGAGGCCGTACTCGACGAGGCGGTGCGCCGGGGGCTTCAGGGGTGGTACGAGGAGGCGCTCGCCGACGCCGGCATCCAGACGGTGGGCGACCCGCCGCTCGACTTGGCCGACCTGCCCGAGCAGGGCGCGCCGCTCGCGTTCACGATCGAGGTGGGCGTGGTCCCGCCGGCGCAACTCGGCGACTACCGGGGCGTCGAGGTCGGGCGCCGTGAGCCGAAGGTGGACGAGCAGGAGGTCCAGGCCGAGCTCGAGCGCCTGCGCGAGTCGCTCGCGTCGCTCGAGACGGTGGACCGCGCGGCGGGCGAGGGCGACTACGTCGTCATGGACTACGTGGGCTCGCTGGACGGCGAGCCGTTCGAGGGCGGAGAGGGCCGCGGCCAGGTCGCGGAGCTCGGCTCGGGCCGCCTGATCCCGGGCTTCGAGGAGCAGCTGAAGGGCGCCTCGGCCGGCGACGAGCGCTCCGTCGAGGTCACGTTCCCGGACGACTACCCGGCCGAGCAGCTCGCCGGGAAGGACGCCTCCTTCGCCGTGGACGTGAAGGAGATCAAGGAGAAGCGGCTTCCCGAGCTGGACGACGACTTCGCCGTCGAGGCGGGCGGGTTCGACTCGCTCGACGAGCTCCGTGGCGAGATCGAGTCGCGGATCGCGCAGGCCGAGGAGCGCGCGATCGAGGCGGAGTACCGCGAGGCCGCCGTTGACGCGGTGGTCGAGCAGGCGAAGGTCGAGGTGCCGAAGGAGCTCGTCCATGCGAAGGCGCACGAGATGTGGCACCGAACGGCTCGGCGGATCGAGGCGCAGGGGATCAATCCGGAGCAGTACCTCCAGATGACCGGCAAGACGGAGGAGGAGCTCGTCGTCGAGTCCGAGCCGGAGGCCGAGACCGCGCTCAAGCGCGAGGCGGTGCTCGCCGCGATCGTCGAGGCCGAGGGCATCGAGGTCACGGACGAGGAGATCGAGCAGGCGCTGCGCGCCTCGGCGCCGCCGGACGCGAGCGACAAGCAGCTGAAGCGCGCGCTCAAGCGCGCCCGCTCGCAGGGCGCCGACGAGGCGCTCCGCGAGGACATCGCGATGCGG
>JBEVKE010000087.1:0-7255 GCA_040509835.1 Thermoleophilaceae bacterium | reverse complement strand
CGGGGGGCCACCTGCGCCACGCCCCGGCCCCGCCCCCGGCGTGCCGCGGCACCGACTGCATCGACCTGTCGACGAAGGAGTTCGCGCTGCTCGAGGCGTTCATGAGGCGGCCCGGCGACGTGCTGAGCCGCCTCGAGCTCCTCGAGCATGCGTGGGACTTCGACTACGAGAACCGCTCGAACGTGATCGACGTGTACGTGCGCTACCTGCGCGAGAAGATCGACCGCCCGTTCGGCGTCAGGACCATCGAGACCGTGCGCGGCGCCGGTTACCGGCTGCGCCACGACGGAGGCGTCTCCTGAGCCGGCTCCCGATCAGGATCAGGCTCACGATCGCGTTCACGCTGGTGATGGCCGTGGTGCTGGTGGCCGTCGGCCTGTTCGTCTACTCACGCGTGAGCGCCGACCTCGAGAGCGCGCTCGACAAGTCGCTCCAGGCACGCGCGGACGATCTCGCGACCACGGCCGCGCAGCCCGAGAGCGCGTCGCCCGGAGAGCCGCGGCTGGTGTCCAAGGACGAGAGCCTGGCGCAGGTGATCGGACCGGGCGGCCGGGTCCAGTTCTCGAGCGCGGGGCTCGGGAGCACGCCGGTGCTCACGGGCGACGAGCTCGCGCGAGCACGGCGCGGGCCGGTGTTCGTAGACAGGAACGGCGTCGCGCGCTTCGACGAGCACCTGCGCCTCCTGGCGCGGCCGGCAGCCAACCGGGTGGTGGTCGTAGGCGCCACCCGTGAGGACCGCGAGGAGGCGCTGGCCTCGCTCGAGCGCGTGCTTCTGATCGGCCTACCCATCGCCCTGCTGCTCGCCGCGCTCGCGGCCTACGGAGTGGCCACGGCGGCGCTGCGGCCGGTGAGCGCGATGCGCTCGGAGGCGGCCGAGATCTCGCGGCTCGAGAGCGGGCTCCGGCTCCCGGTTCCGCAGGGCCGCGACGAGCTGGCGCGGCTCGGCGGCACGCTGAACGAGATGCTCGACCGGCTCGAGCGCTCCGCCGAGCGCGAGCGCGGCTTCGTGGCGAGCGCGAGCCACGAGCTGCGCACGCCGCTCGCGCTCCTTCGCACGGAGCTCGAGCTGGCGCTCCGCGAGGGCCGGTCGCACGAGGAGCTGCGCGAGGCGGTGGCCTCGGCCGCCGCCGAGAGCGACCGGCTCGTGCAGCTGGCCGAGGACCTGCTCGTGCTCGCCCGGGCCGACGAGGGCAGGCTGCCCGTGCGGCCGGAGCAGCTCGACACCGCCGAGCTGCTCGCCACGACTGTGCGCCGCTTCGAGACGCGGGCATCGGAGTCGGGGCGCGAGCTGCGCGTGACCGACCCGGACGGCCTCGGAGTGCGAGCCGACCGCCTCCGCGCCGAGCAGGCGCTCGCGAACCTGGTGGACAACGCCCTCCGCCACGGCGGCGGAGCGGTGGAGCTCGCGGCCGAGGCGGCCGGCGACGGCGTCCGGCTGCACGTGCTCGACCGCGGGCCGGGCTTCGACCCCGACCTGGACGGCCACGCCTTCGAGCGGTTCACCCGTGGCGACAGAGCGCGGTCACGCGGCGGCACCGGGCTGGGCCTGGCGATCGTGGACGCAATCGCCCGGTCGCACGGCGGCGCGGCCGGCGCGGCTGCCCGGGAAGGGGGCGGCGCCGACGTGTGGATCGAGCTGCCCGGGTCTAATGTCCATCTCATCCCGGCGCCGTAGAAACCTGGCCATGAAGATCACTCGCAAGCACATCGCCGTAGGTGGACTCGTCCTCGCCGTCAGCGCCGGCGGCGTGGGCGCCGCCGTGGCGGCCGGCACCTCGGGAGACGCACAGGAGCAGGTGAGCGGCGCGGGCGCCGACAGGGCGCGCGAGGCGGCGCTCTCGTATCACCCCGGCACGGCCAACTCCGTCGAGCGCGACTCCGAGAACGGCGCCACCTGGGAGGTCGAGGTGACCGGCAGGGACGGCAAGACCGTCGACGTCCGGCTCGACCAGGACTACAAGCTCGTCGTCATCGAGGGGGACAACGGGGACCAGGGCGGCGGCGAGTAGCTCAGCCGCCGTACCTGGCCGCGACGATGCCGGGCCGCTCCACGGGGCGCCCGGCGTCGATCGACCAGGCCAGCCGCACGTACTGGGCGTGCGACCACGCCAGCGGAGTCGCGGAGAAGGTCCCCTCGCCGAGCGGGAATCCGGGCCCGCCGGCGGGCGGGAAGTCGGGCGCCCACACCTGCTCGGGCAGCATGTCCCCGTCGTTCGCAGCGGCGGCCATGTTCTGAAGCCGCGTCCGCGCGCCCGCCGAGTTGCCCATGAGCAGCTCGTATTCGCCGCGCTCGCCGCCGAAGATCGGCCAGTTGCGGCCGATCGTGACGTTGTTCGCCCACACCTCCGTCGGATTCGGCGGGAAGCCGATGTCCCACGGTTTGCCGTCCTGCTTCTCGCCATAGCCGTCGAAGTTGAACCGGTGCCAGAAGTAGCGGCCGCTGGCGTCCCCCGACGCGAGCTGCTGGTCCACGACCCCGATCGTGTTGCGCACGACCGGGTCGTCCGCCCGCTTCACGCCGAGCCGGACCAGCTCGAGGAAGCTCGGATCCACGACCTTGCGCTGGTCCACCGTCGGCCCGCTGTCGCCGATGTTGTAGGTGGTGCCGGAGTTCGGCTTGCCGTCCTTCGTCAGGCGCAGGTAGTAGGGCCGGGGGCCGTACGGGCCGTTAGCCGTGGCGGTCCAGCCGTCAACGCGCTTCTGCCAGTCGTCGGCGGTGCGCAGATAGCGGTCGGCCGACGCGGTGTCACCGTTCCGCCGCGCGATGTCGGCGGCGCACACGAGACCCGCGATCTCGGACGCGATCGTGCCGGGCGAGTAGCCGCTCTGGTTCTCCCAGCGCTCCTGCGGCGAGAAGGGCGCGTTCGGGAAGCCGACGATGAAGTCCGCCGCCTTCTTGATGTGGTCGCGGTACAGAGCCGCGTCCGTGCGGCCGAGCTGCCAGGCGAGCACGATCGGGAACGCCACCTCGTCCAGCTGCAGGTTGCCCCAGTGCGGCGTCCCGTCGACGAGCGAGTTCTGCGGGAACGAGCCGTCCGCCTTCTGCTGGCGGAAGAAGAGGTAGTCGACCGCCCGGTTGGCGCCGGCGGTGTCGCCGGCCGCGATCAGCGCCGTGGCGATCTGGTAGAGGTCGCGCGCCCAGACGAGGTGGTACGCGCCCGACGGGCTCTCGAGCCCGGTGCCCCACACCCACGGCATGGTCGGCGAGGCGATGTAGCCGCCGCGGTACGTCTTGTCCTCGTGCGCCGCGAGCGTCATCACCGAGGCCCGGTAGAGCGTCGCGTCGGCGCTGGCGGGCGCACTCTTGAGCCCTGCGAGATACGAGTGCCAGCCGGACTCGTAGGCGGTGCGCGTCGCCCCGAAACCGGCCCCGAGCGAGGCGTTCGCGGCGGACAGCGCGGCGGCCGTCGTGTCGCCGAAGCCGAGCGCCACGGTCAGCGACTGGCTGCCGGACAGTCCCGTCAGCGACGTCTCGGCGGTCTGGACGAGGTCCCCGCCGCTCCCCGTGCTCGACGTGCGCGCGAAGGCCGGGCTGCCGGCCACGGCGCTCGCGACGGGGCTGCCGGTGTCGCGCGCGAGGAGCGCGGCGCCGCCCGGCTCCGCCACGTCGTCCTGGTGGTCGTTCCCGAGCGACGGGTCGTACAGCGTGTCGAGCTGGAGCTTCTTCCCAGTCAGCGACTCGAACCGAACGTCGATCATTAGAACGTTCCGTGCCGGGTCGGTCACGTAGGTCTTCGTGATCCGGTACCTGCCCGGCTCCTCGTTCACCTGCCTGTAGGTGAGGCTGCGGGACTCGATCAGCTGGATGCTGTGGCTGCGCGCCTCGGTATCGCGTTGCGAGAAGCCCTTGTTGTCAGAGACCACGAACTCAAGTGACCGCACGCTCGGCGTGCCGAGATCCGGATAGAAGACCTCCGTCAGGCGGCCGTCGTCCAGCGTGTGCCAGACCCGGCTGCTCGTCGTGGTCGACGTCCCGTAGCCGTCCTTGTCGGCCTCCGTCCACGTGGTGGCGGCACTCGCGGCGGTCGGCAGGGCCAGGGACATTGTCAGGACAGCGGCACACACCCAGCGCATGTGCCCGCGTTACCCGTGCCGGGGGTGCGTGAACCTTTACTTCGGTGAGCCGCTCGGCTCGCCACTGAGCGCGATGTCGCCCTCCACGATGATCTCCCGCTCGACGCCGTCCACCGTCACGACCGCCCTGGCATTCAGCGTCTCGTCGCCGCGCAGCGCGCCAGCCTCGAGCTGCTCGCGGACCGCGAGCTCGATCTCCCGCTGCGAGGTCACGCCCAGCTTCTTCAGGAAGCGCCGGACCGACAGGTTGAAGGCCTCTTCGTCCATTAGTCGGGAATGAGGCCCTCGCCCGTGAACTCGCCGCAGGCCTCCTCGAACGTGATGTCGCGCGGCGGCAGGATCACGCTGGACTCGACCAGCTCGTCGTCGCCGATCTTGTTGCCGTCGCTCGACACCAGCTCGAGCATCTGGCTCCACAGCTCCTTGAAGCCGGTCTCGTCGCCCTGCTCGACGGCGCTGACCGCGCGGTTGTCGAGCTCGTTGAGGCGGGCCGAGTCCTCGTCGGGCAGCCGGAACTGCCCTTCCCCGGAGATGCGGACGATCACGCCTTCTCCTCCCCCTGCTCGAGCGCCGGCGCATCGCCGCCACCCGAGCCGAGCTCGGCCTTCATCTTGGAGAGCTCGTCGTCCACCTGCGCGCCGCTCGTGAGCTCGGACAGCTGCCGGTCGAGGTCGTCCTGACCCGACCCGAGCTGGGTGATGTCGTCGAAGGCGCCGGCCTGCTCGAGCTCCTCGACCGCCGACGCGCGGGCGCGCATCGTCTCGGTCTTGTCCTCGGCCCGCTGCATCGCGAGCCCGAGGTCGGCCATCTCCTCGCCAACGCCGTTGGCGGCCTCCGAGATCCGGACCTGGGCCTCGGCGGCGGAGTACTGCGCCTTGATGACCTCCTTCTTGGTCCGGAACTGCTCGATCTTCTGGCGCAGGCGCTGCTCGTTGGCGGTCAACGCCTCCTGCTGGCCCTCCAGCTCCTTGATCTGCTGGTCGAGCGACTGCAGCTCGGTCTGAGCGAGGTTCTTGCGCTCCAGCGCCGTGCGCGCGAGGTCCTCGCGACCCTGCGCGAGCGCCTGCCGGGCCTGCGTGTCGAGCTTCACGACCTGCTGCTCGAGCTTCTGGGACTGCATCTGAAGGCGCTTCTTCGACGTGACGACGTCGGCAATGCCCTTCTTGACGTTCTGAAGCAGCTCGGTCTGCTTCTGGTAGCCGTAGTCGAGCGTCTCGCCCGGGTCCTCGGCCCGGTCGAGCATCCTCGAGATCTTCGACTTCACCACTGTGGACATCCGTCCCGCAAGGCCGGGCATGCCGTTCCTCCTTCACCCTCGAATCCAGTCGGGCCAAGAGTAGTCTCCGCGCACTCTTGGAGCCACGTCCACCCTCAGCATCGAGCTCGATCCTAAGTCGCTGGATGGGGATCGCCGACGCCAACAACACCGGCAACGTGCACGGCGGGCTCATCATGCGGCTGTGCGACGACGTGGCTGGGATCGCCGCGGTACGCCACTCCGGCGGCCGCGTGGTGACCGCGGCGATGGACCGGATGACCTTCGACCACCCCGTCTACGTGGGCCAGCTCGTGACCGTCAAGGCGTTGGTGAACGCCGCGTGGCGCACCTCGATGGAGGTCGGGGTGCGGGTGGAGTCCGAGAACGTCCGCACCGGCGAGGTGCTGCACACCTCGACGGCCTACCTCACGATGGTCGCCCTGGACGAGGAGGGCAGGCCCACGCCCGTCCCTCCGATCGTCCCGGAGACGCCCGACGAGACGAGGCGGGCGCGCGAGGCACAGCTGCGCCGCGACACCCGCCTAGCGGAACGGCAGCGGATCGAAGAGGAGCGGACTACACCTCCGGGCTCGCCGGCTCCGGAAGCTGGCGCCACTCCGTGAACTTGCCGTTCCGGATCGTGTAACGCACTCGCGTCAGGCCGCTGCACTTGCCCCCCGGTCCGCGCCGCAGCCGGAACGTCGCGAGCACGTGGTGGGCGTGACCACCGCCCGCCATGCGGATCAGGTCCGCCCTGCACGGGAGCGACGCGTTGAAGGCGAACGCCTCCGACTTCGTCTTCAGCCGGTACGGATGGCCCTGGTCGATCAGCGCATTCGGCGCGAAGTAGTACGCCGCCTGGGTGTAGTCCTGCCGCTCGAGGGACAGGAGCCACCCCCGGATCACCCGGCCGTTGTAGGTGTGCAGCGGATCGGGCGCCTCGCGCGACGAGGAATTGCAGCTCGCGAGCACGGCGAGCGCCAGCAGGACGGCGGTCAGGTTCGCCAGGCGCACGAATCCAGCCTAGGTTGATCGGGTGCGACTCGTCACGGCCGCTGGCCTCGTCCTCGCCATCTTGGCGCTTCCGAGCTCGGCCTGCGGGAGCGGTCAGCGGGTTACGGCCACCGCGTCGGCCACGGCGGAGCCGAGCGGCTTGTCCTCGGCGTCGCTTGCGTCGCGGTAGTGCTGCGCCTGCATGCGCGAGATGACGAGCCGCTGGACCTGGGCCGTGCCCTCGAAGATCTGGTAGATCTTCGCGTCCCGGAACCACTTCTCGAGCGGGCAGTCCGTGGTCTGGGCGAACGGGCCGACCAGATCCATCAGCGTGGTCGTGGCCCACATGGCCACGTCGCCCGCCTTCAGCTTCGACATCGAGCCCTGGCCGCCGGTCATCGGCACGCCGTTGCGGCCCATCCACGCGGCCCGCCACACGAGCAGGCGCGCTGCCTCGATCTCGGTCGCTACTTCGGCGAGCACCTGCTGGATCCGCTGCTCCTGGAGGAGCGGCTGGCCGTCCTCCTCCTTGTCCGACAGGTATTCGAGCGTCCACTCGTACGCGGCCTGCGCGATGCCGAGCGCGGACGCGCCGACCAGCGGGCGGGTGAGCTCGAAGGTCGCGAGCGCGTTCGACGAGCGGCCCGTGGCCTGCCCGGAGCGCGCGCGCGCGAGCTTCTTCTGAAGCTTGTCGTAGCCGCCGAGCAGGTAGTCCATCGGCACGCGGCAGTCCTCGAGGATCACCTCGGTGGTCTGCGAGGCGCGGATGCCGAGCTTCGACTCCTTCTTGCCCTGGGATAGCCCCGGCGTGCCCTTCGGCACGACGAACGAGGCCTGGCCGCGGTGGCCGAGATCGGGGTCGACGGTGGCGACCACGACCGTCACGTCGGCGATGCCGCCGTTCGTGATGAAGACCTTGGTGCCGTTGAG
>JBEVKE010000086.1:0-6618 GCA_040509835.1 Thermoleophilaceae bacterium | reverse complement strand
GCGCCCTGCGCGGTAGCCGGCGCTGGCTGGCCCGGCTTAGGAGCGCCCTGCGCGGTCGCGGGCAAGGGCTGGCCCGGCTTCGCCGACTGCGCGCCGGCGGGCACGGCCTGCCCCGGCGTTGTGGCGGCCTGCGCACCGGCGGGCGCGGGCTGGCCCGGCTTAGGAGCGCCCTGCGGCAAGGGTGCCGGCTGCGCTCCCTGGGGCTGCGCGGCCACGGGCTGGGCCGGCTGCGGCTGAGCGCGGCCGGGGATCACCTGGGTGCCCAGCTCGTTCGAGCGCTCCGGGGCGCGGCCGGCCCATTCGCGCAGGCGCTTCACGTCGCGCGCCTGCGAGAAATAGAGCACTGAGAGGACGGCTAGCCCGGCAACCGCGGCCAGGCCGGCAACCGCCCCGATTTCCTGGACGATCTCGGGCAAGGTCTGGAACTGTAGAGGCGGGGTCGGCCCGGAGGACCTTAGCCGCCCTGCACCGTGAGCGCCCGCTCGACCGAGAGCTCGACGACGGTGGCCGCGAGCGCCGCGGCGTCGCCCCCGTACGCCAACTCCTCGATGCGGACGAACGCGTGCTCGACCCAGTCCGGGTCGAGCGGCGCATGCACGGCGCTGACGATCTTCTCGGCCGGCGTGGCCTCGGGGCGCTCACCGGGGTTGAAGAGCTCCTCGTGGATCTTCTCGCCCGGCCGGCGGCCGATCAGCTCAATCCCGATGTCCACGTCGGGCTCCAGCCCGACCAGCCGAATCATGTTGCGTGCGAGGTCGATGATCCGGACCGGATCGCCCATCTCGAGCACGAACACCTCGCCGCCCGTGGACAGCTCGCCCGAGCGGATGATCAGCTGGACGGCTTCGGGGATCGTCATGAAGTAGCGGGTCATCTTCTCGTCCGTGACCGTGACCGGGCCGCCCTGAGCGATCTGGCGGCGGAAGATCGGCACCACGGAGCCCGACGAGCCCAGCACGTTTCCGAACCGCACCGACGCGTAGCGGGTCCCCTTCCAGCGGTTCTGAGCGGCCTCGATGGCCCACTCGGCGAGCGCCTTCGACGCGCCCATCACCGTCGCGGGGCTCACGGCCTTGTCGGTCGACACGAGCACGAACCGCTCGGCGCCCGACTCGCCCGCCGCGGAGGCCACGATCCGCGTGGCCACGGCGTTGTTGCGAATCGCCTCAACGGGGTTCTCCTCCATCAGCGGCACGTGCTTGTACGCGGCCGCGTGGAAGACGACCGACGGCGTGTGCTCCGCGAACACCTCGCGCATGCGCGTCGCGTCCTTGCAGTCGGCCAGCACCGACGCCGCCCGGGCGAAGTGGCGCTCCTCCTCCAGCTCGCGCCGGATCTCGAACAGCGCGTTCTCCGAGTTCTCCACGAGGATCAGGCGCTTGGCGCCCACACGCGCGATCTGACGGCACAGCTCCGACCCGATCGACCCGCCCGCGCCGGTCACGAGCACCGTGCGGCCGCGCAGGTACGCCCCGATCCTGTCGATCTCCACGCGCACGGGGTCGCGTCCGAGCACGTCCTCGACGCGCACCTCGCGCACCTGCCGCATCAGGTTCACGCCACCGGACAGGAGCTCGAAGGTGGTGGGAAGCGTGCGCACCGGGATGCCGCGCTCGCGGCAGGCCGTCACGACCTGCTGGCGCAGCGTGCCGGGCGCGGACGGGATCGCGATGATCACCTCGTCGGGCTGCACGCCGTCGAGCACGCGCGGCAGGTTGCTCGTGGCGCCGAGCACCTTGATGCCGGCGATCCGCATTCCCTGCTTGCGCGGGTCGTCGTCCACGAAGCCCACCGGCGCGCTGCGCAGCCCCGGGTTGCGGCGCAGCTCGAAGGCCACCTGCTGGCCGCCGTTCCCGGCTCCCACGATCAGCACCTCGGTGGCCGCCCGCTCGAGGATGCTCCCGCGCGACGGCCGCTCCACGACCCAGCGCACCGCGAAGCGCGCGCCGCTCACGAACGTGAGCGACAGCAGGAAGTCGAGCGCGAGCACCCCGCGGGGCGGATCGTGCTTGCCGATCGAGAAGACGAAGAGGAACACGATGACGCCGATGGACGAGACCACCACCGCCTTCAGGATCGTCTCGAAGTCCTTCTGGTCGACGAACCGCCAGAGCTTCGAGTACAGCCCGAACAGCGCGAAGATAGCCAGCTTCATCGCGACCGTCACGACGATCGTGTCCGACAGCAGCAGCTCGTACCGGTGCGGGATGCCGGAGTCGAACCTGAGGACGTAGGCGAGGTAGTACGCGAGTGCGAGCAGGCACGCGTCGATGCCGACCTGCCCGAGGCGGCGTGCGTTCACGGATGAGGACAGCGCTCTCATGAGTCCGAGGCGGACAGCAGAAGTGTGACGAGTTCGCGCGGGTCTCGCCGGATCCGCAACTCGCCGTGCCGCTCGCGCCGCTCGATGCTCACATCCGCCGCGTCGGTGAGGCGGCGGAGCCGCCCGTCGCGGAGCAGCTGCTCGTCGACGGCTCCGAGCCGTCCCTCGAAAGTCGTGTAGACCGGCGTGCCGAGCGCGACGGCCTCCCGGTTCATCGTGCCGCCGGCCGAGATGACGAGGTCGGCGTATGCGACGAGGGACTGGGCGTCCACTGCGTGCTCGGGCACCACGAACGGGCCGAGGCGGCGCACCTCGTTGCCCTGCTCAGGCGTTCGCGGGAGCACCACCGTCTGCGCGTCCTCGCCGGCGAGCCGCTCGAGCACCTGCCGGAAGAGCGGGTTCTCGAAGCGGTGGTAGAGCGACACCTCCGGGGGCGTCCGCACCACCACCAGCGGCCGCGCGCGGTCGAGCTCGAGCTCCGCGAGGACCGCCTCCGACGGCTCGAGGTCGGCGAGGTAGTACTCCTCCTTCAGCCCGGCGTAGCGGCGTAGCTTGGCCGGCTTCGCGCCGTACCGCGCCAGCCGCTCCGGCGGGATCGCCTCGGGCACCATCACCACCCGGCACAGGCGGCAGTTCACCTGGTGCTGAGCGGACGCGAACTCGTAGTCGAACGCGGTGGCGGCGGGGATTCTCAGGATCGCGGCGGCCACGCTCACGTCGTTCGACCCGTGGCCCATCGCGACGTCGAACCGGCGCCCCGCCGCCCAGCGAGTGAGTGCCCCGCTGCGGCGCACCAGGCCGAGGGCCTTCGACGCGAGCCGCTCGCCCCGGTGGCGGCCGATGGCCGTGTGCTCGATGCCGAACCGCTCGCACAGCTCGAGCGTCTGGGCGAAATCGCGCGCCGTGACCTCGACCTCGTGCCCGTCCGCCCGCATCACCTCGATCAGCGGGCGCATGACGAGCACGTGCGGGCTGTTCGTCAGGTCGACCCAGACACGCATTCCACGACCTCGCGCACCTGGTCCTCGGTGAGGTCCGTGCCCATCGGGAGGGCGTAATTGGTGCGCGCCGCCTCCTCGGTGGCGGGCAGCTCGGCATCCGAGGCGATCGCCGGCTGGCGGTGTACCGGCGTCCGGTAGTACCCGCGGCCGATGGGCAGCTCGCGCTCCGAGCGAACGACGTACAGGTGATAGGCGTGCCGCACGCCGTCGAGCGCTCGCGGGAGCTTCACGTGCTCGCCCAGCCCCAGCCGCTCGTAGGCCTCGGCCACGCCGCGGCGGCGATCGATCCAGCCGTCCAGCTCGGGAAGCAGCACACGCAGCACGGCCGCCTGGACCTCGTCGAGCCGCGAGTTCCAGCCCACCTCGGTGAAGGTGCGCTTGTCCCTGGACCCGTGGAAGCGGAGGATGCGGGCGCTCTCGGCAAGCTCATCGTCGTCCGTGACGATGGCGCCGCCATCGCCGAGGCAGGGCAGGTTCTTCGACGGGAAGAACGAGAACGTGGCGGCGTCCCCGAGCGCGCCGGCCTTGACGCCGCCGACGCCGCCGCCGACCGCCTGGGCCGCATCCTCGATCACCGGCACGCCCAGGTCGCGCAGCTCCGCCACGGGGGCGACGTTGCCGAACAGATGCACCGGGACGATCGCCTTCGTGCGCGGCGACATGGCCGCTTCGACCGTCGCCCGGGTCACGTTGAACGTCTCCGGATCGATGTCGCAGTACGCCGGGCGCGCGCCGAGCGAGAGCGCTGCCTCGGCGGTCGCGTAGAACGTGAACGACGGGAGCACGACCTCGTCGCCGGGCCCCACGCCGGCCGCCTTCAGCGCGATCGTGAGCGCGTCGGTGCCGTTCGCGACGCCCACGCAGTGGCGCACGCCGACGTAGCGCGCGAACTCCTCCTCGAACGCCTCCACCTCGGGCCCGAGGATGTAACGGCCGCTGCGCGCGACGCGGTCGAGCGCCTCGGTGAGGCGGTCGTAATACGGCTCGAGACTGCTGGCGAAAAGCGGGGTTGAGCTCATGAACGGCCAGCTACCCTACCCGGCGCCCGTGCACCTGCTGCTTGCATCCCTCACGGACCCGATCGTGCAGTTCGCGGTCGACACGGTGGACGCGCTGGGCCTCCCGGGGGTGTTCGTCCTGATGCTCCTCGAGAGCGCCTGCATCCCCGTGCCGAGCGAGGCCACCATGCTGTTCGCGGGCTTCAACGTCTCTAACGGCGAGTACAGCCTCGCGGCCGCGACAACCGCCGGCGTGCTCGGCAACCTCGTGGGCTCGTGGATCGCCTATTGGGTCGGCCGCGCGGGGCGCGTGGACATCCTCGAGAAGCACGGCAAGAAGCTCCACATCAAGAAGTCGCACCTCGAGTGGGCGGACCGCTGGTTCGAGCGCCACGGCGATGCCACCGTCTTCTTCACTCGGATGCTGCCGATCATCCGCACCTTCATCTCGCTGCCGGCCGGCGTGGCGCGCATGCCGTTCTGGCGCTTCACGATCCTGACCCTCGCCGGGTGCATCCCGTGGGTGCTGCTTCTGACGTTCATCGGCAAGGAGGCCGGGGACAACTGGGAGTCCTGGAAGGACAGCCTCCACTACGTGGACTACGCGGTGCTGGCGATGATCGTGGCCGGCGTGGGCTGGCTCATCATCCGGGGCAGGCGCAGGCGGTCCGAGGCGCTGGTGGCGAAACAGCCCTAGCCGACCTATCGTGGAAGCAGGGCGGGGGACCCCACATGACCCAGCCAAGCATGCTTCCCCCAGCCGCCCCTGCGCAGGCGATCCCCCCTCCGTGGAGGGAGCGCACGCTCGCGCGACTCGTGCAGCACGTGCGCGCCGTTCTGCCGGTGTCGGCGGTGGCCTTCTTCACCGACGAGACGCCTGATGAGAGCGCCGTCACCTGGTTCGCCGGCGAGGACCTGCGAGCCGCGCTCGCATCGTGCCTGCCGCGTCTGGTGCGTGCCCGGCCCCTCCTGCTGCCGCGGGTTGAGGCCTGGCAGGCCGCGCCGGAGCTGCTCGACGCCATGGTCGCCGAGCTGGGCGAGGAGCCGGCGCACAGGGCGTGGGAGGCGCTCCGAGGGGCGTCGCTGATCGCGTGCCCGGTGCGGGGCGAGTTCGGCAGCCGGATCGGCGCGCTGATCGTGGCGTCCGTGGACCGGCGACAGCCGCTCGGGAAGGACCAGCTCCCGACCGTCGAGGCGCTCGCGGATCTGGCGGCGATCTCGCTGGAGCGGACCAGCCTGCTGGAGGCCGAGGGCCGGCGGGCCCGCGACGAGCTCAGGCTGAAGCGGGCGTCGGAGGAGATCTCGAGCACCCTCGACCCGGCCGAGGTGTACGTGCGCGTGGCGGAGCACGCCGCCGCCATCTGCGGCGGCACCTGCTCGCTGCTCACGCGGCTCAACTCGCGCGCGGGCGAGACGCGCACGGCAGCGACCGTGCACTGCCCGGATGAGGTCGCGGCCCGGCTGGCGTCGCTCGACAGCAACGCGTTCGGCCACGTGGTCCGAACGCGGGCGCCGGTCCTGCGCAGCGGCCCCGACGCCGCGCCGCTCGGCTCCGTCATGCACATCCCGATCGAGCTGGGCCCGCGCCTGTACGGCGTGCTGACGGTCGGGCACGAGGAGCAGGACCGCTTCGGCGAGGACGAGCTCGAGCTGCTCGTGAAGCTCGCCCGGTCGTCGGCCGCGGCGATCTCCAACGCGATCGACTACCAGCGCGAGCGGCGCATCGCGCGGGCGCTGACGCTCGGCTTCGTGCCCGAGTCGCTGCCGAGGCTGCGCGGGTACGAGACGGGTCTCCTCTACGCGCCCGCCGCCAACGAGTCCACGGGCGGCGACGTCTACGGCGCGTGGCCGATCGGCGGGGGCGAGAGCGTGGCGGTGCTGGTGGGCGACGTGGCCGGCAAGGGTGTGGAGACGGCCGCGCTCAGCGCGATGGTGCGCTTCTTCATCGAGGCGCGGAGCTGGGACTCGCTGTGCCCTGCCACCGTGCTCGAGCAGGCGAACTCCATGCTGCTCGGAAGGCTCCCTCGCGACGCGTTCGTGACCGCCTTCCTCGGCATCCTCACGAGCGACTCGCTGCGCTACACGAACGCGGGTCACCTGCCGCCGCTGCACGTGCGCGGCGAGGCAATCGAGCAGCTCGAGGGCCACGGGCTGCCGCTCGGCGTGCTCGACAGCCAGACCTACGAATCCAGCAAGCTGGAGCTGGCTCCCGGCGACCTCGTGTTCGCGCACACGGACGGCCTGATCGAGGCGCGCCGCGCGGGCGAGATGTTCGGCGCGGACCGGCTCGCCCGGT
>JBEVKE010000085.1:0-42837 GCA_040509835.1 Thermoleophilaceae bacterium | reverse complement strand
CTCCTGCGCATCGGTAGGGTGCTCGGCCGGTGAGCGAGAGGCGCCACACCCTGATCAAGACCGCCTCCTACGAGGCCGAGCCCGGCGACGTCGCCAAGGTGCTGCTGCTCTACTCGGGCGGCCTCGACACGAGCGTGATGCTCAAGTGGATCCAGGACGAGTACGAGGCCGACGTGGTGGCCCTCACCGTCAACCTCGGCCAGCCCGGCGAGGACTACGACGTCGTCAAGGGCAAGGCGCTCCAGCTCGGCGCGCTCGACTGTCACGTGGTCGACGCGCGCGAGGAGTTCGCGCGCGAGTACGTACTTCCCGCGATCAAGGCCAACGCGCTGTACGGCGGCGGCTACCCGCTGTTCACCGCCCTCGGGCGACCCCTGATCGCCAAGCTTGCCGTCGAGTACGCGCGGAAGGCGCAGTGCGACACGATCGCCCACGGGTGCACCGGCAAGGGCAACGACCAGGTCCGCATCGAGTCGACGGTCGTGGCGATGGACCCCGAGATGAAGATCATCGCGCCGGTCCGCGGCTGGCAGATGGGCCGCGAGGAGGAGATCGTCTACGCGCGCGAGCACGGCGTCCCGGTCAAGGGCGGGACCGAGGCGGTCCCCTACTCGATCGACGACAACCTCTGGGGGCGCTCGTCCGAGGGCGGCGCGATCGAGGACATCGGGGAGCCGCCGCGCGACGACGTGTTCCAGCTCGTGACGAGGCCGCAGGAGGCGCCGGACGACCCGGAGGACGTGACCGTCTCGTTCGAGAAGGGCTGCCCGGTGGCGCTCGACGGCGAGCAGCTGGAGCTCGTCGAGCTGCTCGAGCGCGCCGGCGAGATCGGCTGCCGCCACGGTGTCGGCATCGTGGACCACGTGGAGGACCGGATCGTCGGCCTCAAGGTGCGCGACATCTACGAGGTGCCTGCGGCCGCGATCATCCTCACCGCCCACAAGGAGCTCGAGAAGCTTGTCGGGACGATCCACCAGAACAACTTCAAGCCCCAGCTCGACAACCACTGGGCTTACCTGGTCTACGCGGGGCTCTGGTATGAGCCGCTGATCTCCGACCTGAACGCGTTCATGGACGCCGTCAACGAGCAGGTCACCGGCGAGATCACAATGCGGCTCTACAAAGGCAGCTGCCGGCCGGTGGCACGGCGCTCGCCGAACTCGCTGTATGACCCGGCGCTGGCCGGCTTCGGCGAGTCCGAAGGGTTGTTCTCCCAGCAGGCGAGCCCCGGCTTCATCGAGCTCTGGTCGCTGCAGTCGCGAATGGCGTACAACGTGCGGAAGAGGGGTACCGGATAGCTATGCCGACAAAGGGCTACACCGTGCTGGGCTGGGTCGTCTGGCAGGTTCTCTACCGCGCAGCCAAGCTGAAGCTGGGGCAGAACAAGGCGAAGCTGGGCGCGGCCGCGACCGTGCTGGCTGTGCTGGGCGCCGGCGTGATCGTGGCGCGCTCCACAAGTTCAGACGACTAGGCCGGAACCCGTGGTGCATAGCACCCCCTAGATGGCTGATTCCGAAAACCTTTGTCTCTCGATTGCGCCTCTTTGGGCTCGGGCCAACGGCGGGCTATAACGGGTGGGACGGGTTGGGCGGGACGGGTTGGGCGGCGGTTCGGTGTAGCCGCCCAGATTTTCGTCCGTTGTCGAGTTAGCGGTTGCTAGGCCCGCTAACTCGACAATGGACCGGATCTTGAGCGCGTTTCCGGCCGACCCTTGTTGCTCAGCCCGCGCTACGCGCTCAATGGACCCGATAAGCTACCGGCCCTAGGGGCCGGACTAGGCCGCAACCGCCACCTGGTCGGAGGAGACCGGCGGTGCCCACGCCGAGACCGGCTCGAGCGCGAGGCGCGCCGAGCGCACCGCGTAGCGCAGCGACACGGGGCTGTGACGGTAGTAGAGCGGGCTCGCGCCGTCGCTGAGCAGCCGCTTGGTCATCACGACGCCCTGGGCGTCAATCGCGTTGCCGTCGCGAAGCCGGCGCGCGAGCGCGACGAAGTCGTCGGCGCATGCGCCGATCTCGTCGCGCCGCAGCGGCACGCGCGAGCTCGGCGAGGGAACCGTCCTCGCACGCTCCAGCATGGAATCGACCGTGCGGGCGATGCGATCACGCTGGGACGGCGCTGTCAGCTGCCGCTCGCGAAGAGCGAGACGCGGGTCCCAGTGCGCCTGGGCGCCGCTTGCGATCTGCCTGTCGAGAGCCGAGTGGTCAAGCAAGGTCGAGAGTCGCACGCCGGTGGACCAGCCAGGTAGGCGACGCGACCAGGGCGGAGAGGTACGACGAGAGTAAATCGGGACGATTCCCTGCGGCATCTTCGCCTCCTGTTGGGCCTTTTTCCGATGCCTCCATGATCGTCGTAGCCGGGCGCCGAGCCCATGGGGATGCCTCCCCATCTTGGCCCAGGAGAAACACCCATACTGGTGGCGTCATGTCGCGCCTGCGACGCACTCCACGGCTCTCGCTCCTTACCCGGGTATTCCTCGCCAACGCCGCGGTGCTGCTGGCGATCGCGCTGCTGCTGCTGTTCTCCCCGGTCGAGATCGACTTCCCGGTCACGGCCACCCAGGTGGTCATCATCGTGTCGGGCTTCGCGGTCTCGCTCGCCCTCGACTTCGTGCTGCTGCGCCCGGTGATCGCCCCGGTGCGCCGCCTCGCCGCCACGATGCGCGCCGTCGAGCCGCTCGATCCGGGACGGCGCCTGGCCATTCCTCACGCGGACGCCGAGGTGGCCGCGCTGACCGAGGCCTTCAACGACATGCTGGACCGCCTGGAGGCCGAGCGCCGCGAGAGCGGGCGGCGCGCCCTGGCCGCGCAGGAGGAGGTCCGCAGGAGGATCGCCCGTGAGCTCCACGACGAAGTGGGCCAGGTGCTCACCGGCGTGATGCTGAGCCTCGAGGACGCCGAGGCGCGCGAGTCGGTGCGGCGCAGCCTCGACGACGTCCGTCGCATCGCGGGCGAGCTGCGGCCCCAGACCTTGGACGAGCTTGGCCTCCAGAGCTCGCTGCGAGCACTCTGCACGACCGCCGACGCACAGCCGGGCCTGCACGTGGAGCGGCGGCTCGAGCTGGGCGACGCCGATCTCACCGCGGACGTCGAGCTGGTCGTCTACCGGGTGGCCCAGGAGAGCTTCACCAACATCATGCGGCATGCTGAGGCCACCGAGATGATGGTCTCGCTGGAGCAGCTCGGCGGCGCGCTTCGCTTGGTCGTGCGCGACAACGGGCGCGGCATCGCACCGGGTGACGAGCTCAACGCCTCCGGCCTGTCGGGCATGCGCGAGCGTGCCCTGCACATCGGCGGCCGGCTGAGCATCCGCCCGGCGCCCGGGGGCGGGACCGAGGTGGTGCTCGACGTGCCGGTCCCGGAGGGTCCCGAGTGACCGTTCCGCTCAAGACGCGCATCCTGCTCGCCGACGACCATCCGATGGTCCGGCGCGGCCTGCGGATGGTGCTGGACTCAGAACCCGACCTCGAGGTCGTGGCGGAAGCCGGGGACGGAGCCGAGGCGGTGGAGATGGCGCTGGCGGAGGGCGTGGACCTGGCCGTGCTCGACGTGGCCATGCCGCGGATGACGGGCCTGCAGGCGGCCGCCGAGCTCAAGCGCCGCAAGCCCGAGCTGCGCACGCTGATGCTCTCTATGTACGAGTCCGAGCAGTACTTCTTCGAGGCGCTCAAGGCGGGTGCCTCGGGCTATGTGCTCAAGAGCGCAGCCGACCAGGACCTGGTGGAGGCGTGCCGCGCCGCCATGCGCGGAGAGCCGTTTCTGTACCCGGCCGCGGTCACGGCGCTGATCCGTGACTTCCTGAACCGCGCGGCGCGCGGGGAGGACGGGCCGGCGGACCCGCTCACCCCGCGCGAGCTCGAGATAGTCAAGCTCGTTGCGGAGGGTCACACCACCGACGAGATCGCCGCGACGCTCGTGATCTCGAAGAAGACGGTCGAGCACCACCGCAGCCACATCTTGGAGAAGCTCGGGATGCGCGACCGGGTGGAGCTGACGCGCTACGCGATCCGCCGCGGGCTGGTCGAGCCGTAGGGGCCTTCCGCAAGCTGTCGGCCCGCGACCGTATATTCGGAGTCGCGGATGTCCTTCGCCCATCTTCACGTGCACTCGGAGTACTCGGTCCTCGACGGCGCCTGCCGCATCGACGCCCTTGCCGAGCGCGCCGCCGCCTTCGGCCAGCCGGCGCTGGGGCTGACCGACCACGGCGTGATGAACGGGGCGGTCGAGCACTACAAGGCCTGTCGCAAGCACGGGATCAACCCCGTGATCGGCCTCGAGGCCTATTTCGTCGACGACAGGCGCACGGAGGCCGTGCGCTACGAGCGCAACCACCTGACCCTGCTGGCCGGCTCCGACGCGGGCTTTCGCAACCTGGTCAAGCTCAGCTCGGCGGGCTACCTCGAGGGCTACAAGCGCGGCAAGGCCAACGTAGACCTGGAGCTGCTCTCCCGCCACGCCGATGGTGTCATCGCCCTCACCGGATGTCTGCAGTCGCGCTTCTGCAGGCGGCTCGTCGACGACAACCCGGCCGAGGCTCGCGCCCACGCGGATCAGCTGCTGGGGGTCTTCGGGGCCGAGAACGTCTACTTCGAGGTGCAGAAGAACGGCATCGCGGCGCAGGACAAGGCCAACGAGGGGATCGCTCGGATCGCGCGCGAGGTCGGCCGTCCGCTGGTGGCCACCGGTGACGTCCACTACCTGCGCCGCGAGGATTTCGACAACCACCGTGCGCTGCTCTGCGTGCAGACCAAGAGCACCCTGGCCGATCCCAAGCTGTCGTTCGACACCAACGAGTTCTTCCTCAAGGACTCCGCGGAGATGGCGAGCGCGTTCGCCGATTCGCCCGAGGCGCTCGCCACAACACTCGAGATAGCCGAGCGCTGCAGCGTCGAGATCGAGCTCGGAAACATGCTGATCCCGAGCTTCGAGACGCCCGAGGGCGTGCCCGAGCCGGAGTACCTGCGCCGCCTGGCGCACGCGGGCCTGACACTGCGCTACGGCGATCCGCCGCCTGCCGAGGCCGTCGAGCGCCTCGAGATGGAGCTGGCGGTGATCGAGAAAATGGGCTTCTCGGCCTACTTCCTGATCGTCTGGGACTTCGTCAAGTACGCCAAGGACAGCGCCATCGCGGTCGGGCCGGGCCGCGGCTCGGCCGCCGGTTCGCTCGTCTCCTACTGCCTGAACATCACCGAAGTCGACCCGCTCGCATACGGCCTGCTGTTCGAGCGCTTCCTCAATCCCGAGCGCGTGTCCATGCCCGACATCGACATCGACTTCTCCGTCAAGGGCCGTGCGCAGGTGATGCGTTACGTCGAGGACAAGTACGGCAAGGACTCCGTCGCGCAGATCATCACCTTCGGCAAGATGCTGCCGCGCAACGCCACGCGCGACTCGGCGCGGGTGCTCGGCCATGACTACGGCGCCGGTGACCGGCTGGCCAAGCTGATTCCCGAGCCCGTGATGGGCCGCTCGAGGTCCTTCGACCAGTACCTGACCGAGGAGCCGGACCTCCGGCGCGCCTACGACACAGACCCCGAGGCCCGGCGGATCATCGACACGGCCAGGGGACTGGAGGGCATCGTCCGCAACGCGGGAATCCACGCGGCCGCGGTCGTGATCGCCGACCGCCCGCTCACCGACATCGTGCCGGTGCAGCTGATGGAGGACCGCAGCGTCGCCTCAGTCGCGGGCGAGCGCGCCTACAAGGTGGTCACCCAGTACTCGATGAAGCCGATCGAGGAGATCGGCCTGCTCAAGATGGATTTCCTCGGCCTGCGCAACCTCGACGTGATCGAGGATTGCCTGGCCATCATCGAGGAGTCGGCTGCCGAGCGCCCGGACATGGCGACGCTGCCGCTCGACGACCCGAAGACCTACGAGATGATGGCCCGCGGGGACTCCATCGGGGTCTTCCAGATCGAGTCCGACGGCATGCGCGTCGCCCTGCGCAAGGTCAGGCCCACGGAGTTCGAGGACCTCGTCGCGCTGGTGGCCCTCTACCGGCCCGGCGCCATGCGCCACATCGACACCTACGCGCGCAACAAGCGCAACCCCGACGCCGCGTCCTACGTCGACGCGCGGCTGCGCCCGATCACCGAGGCCACCTACTCGGTGATCCTCTACCAGGAACAGTCGATGCAGATCGCAAAGACGGTCGCCGGCTTCTCGGGCGCCGAGGCCGACGACCTGCGCAAGGCGATCGGCAAGAAGAACCGTGACGCGATGGCCGCCTTGCGCGAGCGCTTCTTCGCCGGCGCGCGCGCGTCCGGCACGACCGAGCCCGTGATCGCCGAGCTGTGGGCGGTCAACGAGGCGGCGGCCGACTACTCCTTCAACCGCTCCCACGCCGCCTGCTACGCGCTGATCTCCTATCGCACCGCGTGGCTCAAGGCCAACTACCCGGCCGAGTACATGGCCGCCCTGATCTCGTCGGTCATGTCCACCAAGGACAAGGTCCCGTTCTTCGTCGCCCAGTGCGAGGACATGGGGATCGAGGTCTTGGCGCCTGACGTCAACCAGTCGGGCCACGACTTCAAGGTCGTCGAGGGCAACATCCGCTTCGGGCTCGACGCGGTCAAGGGGCTCGGCTACCAGGCCGTAGAGGCGATCATCCGCGCCCGCGCGGAAGACGGTCCGTTCACCTCGATCTGGGACTTCTGCCGGCGTGTCGACTGCCAGGCGGTCAACAAGCGCTGCGTCGAGTCGCTCGCCAAGTGCGGCGCGTTCGATTCGCTGCCCGGCACGCGCACCGGCGTCATGAGCGTGCTCGCCCAGGCCCAGGCCGCGGGCGGCCAGGCCCAGCAGGACGCGCAGCTCGGGCAGGGCTCGTTCTTCGATCTCGAGGGCGGCGGCGCCGATGCAGTCGCCCACCACGACCTGCCGATACCGCCGCTCGAGAACGACCGCAAGCAGCTCAACGAGTGGGAGAAGGAGACGCTCGGCCTGTTTCTCTCGAGCCACCCGCTCAAGGAGCTGCGCCACGCCCTGCGCGCGAGGGTCGAGAGCTCGATCGCCGACCTGGGCGCCAAGAAGGACGGCGAATGGGTCACGGTCGGCGGCATGATCGCCGAGTGCAAGCGGATCCGTACCAAGAAAGGCGATCCGATGATGTTCGCCACCCTCGACGACCTCGAGGGCCAGGTCGAGCTGCTCGTCTTCAACTCCGCGTACGCGGCAAACGCCGACAAGGTCGACCTGGACAAGATCGTGATCGTCCGCGGGCGTGTCGACCACAAGGAGGCGGGGGAGACCAAGCTCGTCGCCCAGGAGGTCACCCCCTTCGAGCCCACCGACGAGGAGATCAGCCGCGCCGGTGAGCACGCTGCCGCGGTCGTCGAGCGGCTGATCTTGCACGTGTCGCCGGGAGTGCCGGAGGGGTTTCTCGAGGAGCTGAAGGAGGTCGTCTCCCACCACCGCGGCCGGCACGAGCTGCTGCTGGCCGTCGGCGAGCGGCGGCTGGTGCTCGGAGACGACTTCAGGGTGACCGCGTCGAGCGCCTGTCGGACCGAGCTGTCGGGGCTCCACGGCGCCGCGCGCGTAGTGGCCTGAACCGGGCCCTCCGGTCAGCCGCAAGCACTCGGCTAGCCGAGGGCGCGCGGACCTCTTACACTCACGGAGTGGCGCCCCTCCCGGCTCGAACCACCGAAGAACTGCACGAGTGCAGGCAGTGCTGTTCATTCTGTGACCGGACGGTTCACCCGTCGGGTTGCATCGCCACCGGCTGCCAGTACCTCTACCTCTACGACGACGAGGACACCGGCCGGCGCTTCATGGGCTGCATGAACAAGGTCTTCCGCGGCGAGATCGACCGAGAGCTGTTCGACCAGGCCGAGCGCACCCGCCACGGGTTCGGCGGCGTGAAGATGACTGGCCTCCCGCTTCCCCAATGCCGCTCCTCCGTGGAGCGCGCCTACGACGGGTACACCGAGGCCTTCGAGTGCGTGAACCCAGGCTTCTTCACGAAGCCCGTGGTCGACGACCTCGACTCGCCCGCGTTCGACCTACGCGACGAGCTCTAGCCGCTCAGAGGCTCGCCACGATCGCGGCGCATCCCGCGACGAACACGAGGGAGGCGAGCACGCCGATGATCCCCAGCACCTGGCCGGCGGCCGCCGCGCCGGAGCCGCCGCCTGGCGACGAGCGGCGAGCCTCGCGCCCCGCCGCCCAGCCGGCGATGAACAGCGGCAGGGCGAGAGGCGAGCCGAACCCGAGCGTGAAGAACATGAGGCACCATCCGACCCCGCTGAGGATGAGCGCGGCCGCGGCACTGCCCCGTCTCGCCGGCGGCGGGGGCTCGACCGGTAGCCAGCGGAGGGCGTGCCACAAGTCGGTTGAGTAGCGAGCGGCGCACGCATGGGCGACCCGCTCTTCGAACTCGTCTGCCGTCAGCCTTCCGGTGAGCCAGTGGTCGCGCAGCAGCCCGACCGTGTAGTCCCGATCCTGATCGGAGACGAGCAGCGCCGACACCGCCCCATGCTAGCTGCCGCTGGCGGCCCCGCTTCCGGGCGACCATACTGAGCGCCACATGGACTTTCGGCTGCTCGGCCCGTTGGAGGTGGCCGGAGATGATGGCGCGCTCGCCCTGGGCGGCACAAAACCGCGGTCGGTCCTGGCCACGCTCCTGCTGCACGCCAACCAGGTGGTGTCCACCGACCGTCTGATCGATTCGCTGTGGGGTGCCTCGCCGCCGCTCACCGCCGCCAAGACCATTCAGGTTTACGTGTCCCGGCTGCGTAAGGCGATCGGGGACGACCGGCTCGTGACTCGCGCGCCGGGCTACGTTCTCTACGTCGATCCGACCGAGCTGGACCTCGCCCGCTTCGAGCAGCTCGTGGCCGAGGCGCGCCGTGCCTCCCCCGAGAGCGCGTCCGCGAAGCTGCGCGACGCGCTCGCGCTCTGGCGAGGCCCGCCGCTAGCGGACCTGGCGTACGAGGAGTTCGCCCAGGCGGAACTCGCGCGGCTGGAGGAGATGCGGCTGGGCGCGATCGAGCAGCGGCTCGAGGCTGACCTCGCTCTCGGTCGGCACGACGAGCTCGTGGCCGAGCTGGAGACGCTCATTGCCCACCATCCGCTGCGCGAGCGCTTCAGACACCAGCTGATGCTCGCGCTCTACCGGAGCGCGCGCCAGGCCGAGGCGCTCGACGCCTATCGCCGGGCCCGGCAGGAGCTGGCCGACGAGCTCGGCCTCGAACCGAGCGACTCGCTGAAGCAGCTCGAGGCGGCGATCCTCCGCCAGGATCCCGAGCTGGCGCTCACCGCCGATCCATCGATGGTCAGGCCCGCGACGGCGCCGGCCTCACCGGAGCGCGCGGTGCTGGTGGCGCCGACCGCGCCTGACGCGCTCGACGCACTCCTCGGCTTCGCGAAGCCGCTCGCCATGGGCGAGCCCGCTCGGGAGCTGATCGTGGCGACCGTCGTGGACGCCGAGAGCGTGCCCGAGGCCGCGGCGCGCCTGGCGCTCGCACGCGACGAGCTGATGGCCGAGGGGTTCGCGAGCCGCGCGGCCGCGTTCTCCTCGCCCGCGATCGGCCACGACGTGGCGCGCCTAGCGGCACAGGAGGGGGTGGACCTGCTGCTGATGGACGCTGGCAAGGAACCGCTCGCCGGCGCGGCGGCCATCGTTCTCGAGCGAGCGCCATGCGACGTGGCGCTTGTGTTGCCGGGCTCGGGGCCGCCCGGGGGCGGTCCAGTGCTCGTGCCGTTCGGCGGAGCGCGGCACGACTGGGCTGCGCTCGAGCTCGGCGCCTGGCTCGCGCGCATCACGGGGGTACCGCTGCGGCTCGTCGGCGCCGCCGACCGGCGCCGCAGGGGCCGCGACGCGAGCAGGCTCCTCGCCGACGCGTCCCTGATCGTCCAGCGGACCGCCGGGATCGTCGCCGAACCCGTTCTGGCAGCCACCGGCCGCCGGGGAGTGGCGGAGGCGGCAGAGGGCGCGGGCGCGCTGATCGTGGGCCTGTCGGAGCGCTGGCGTGAGGAGGGGCTGGGGCGCGCGCGCAGCGAGCTCGCGCGCCGGCCACCCGCTCCAACGGTCTTCGTGCGGCGCGGGGCGCGCCCCGGTGGCCTGGCACCGGCGGAGACGCGCACCCGCTTCAGCTGGTCGCTGGAGGGCACCGCCGCGTAAGCGGGGCGTTTACCCGCGTTTACCGGGCGTCTGGCAGGGCTGCAACCGCCTGGGGCGACCGTGCGTCTCGAACCGGCCGCACAGGGCGGCCACGAGAAGGAGGCAGACATGCGACGCACTCACCTCATCACCACCGCCGCCCTCGTGGCGGCCTGCGCAGTGCCGGCCACGGCGGCCGCGCACTACGGTCAGAACCTGCAGTCGCCCGACACGCGCGACGCGGCGGCAGCTGGCGGGTACATGTACTCGTCCGACCCGGCCTCAGGCCAGGCCCGGGTGCAGGGCGACGCGCCCGCCGCCACCCAGGTGACGCAGGATCTGCGCTCTCCGGATGCACGGGACGCCAAGACGGAGCCCGTGACCCAGGTGACGCAGGATCTCCGTTCGCCCGACGCGCGTGACGCGGGGCTGCCCGAGTCCCCGACTTCGGACACCGTCGTGGACATCCGCGAGGCGCCGAAGGGCGGCTTCGACTGGGGCGACGCCGGGATCGGCGCGGCCGGGCTCCTCGCGATGCTGAGCATCGCGGGCGGGCTGGCCCTGATGGTCACGACCCGCAGGCGCCGGCGCGGCAGCGAGCTGCCCGCTCACTGAAGCCGGTGGCGGAAGACCGCAAGGTCTGCTCCAACCGAGGGGCGGCGCGACGGGCGCCGTCCCTCTCCGCCGTTCGCCGCGGAAAGCGGTCGATGGTACGGTCGGCTCGGACCCGCAGGAGCGCTTCATGAAGGCAGCGTTCACCCCTGGCACAACGTTCGCGAGCTATCGCGTCGAGTCGCTTCTCGGGCGCGGCGGGATGGGCGTGGTCTATCTCGCCCATGACCCCTCGCTCGAGCGGCCCGTCGCGCTCAAACTGATCGCGCCGGAGCTGGTGCAGAACCCCGACTTCAGGCAGCGCTTCCTTCGTGAGCCCAGGCTCGCGGCCTCGCTCGACCACCCGAACGTGATCCCGATCTACGAGGCGGGCGAGCACGAGGGCCAGCTCTACCTGGCGATGCGGTACGTGAAGGGCAGCGACCTGCGTGCCGCCCTCGAGCGGGACGGGAAGCTCACGCCCGAGCGGACGATCGAGGTGCTCGCTCAGGTCGCGGGTGCACTCGACGCCGCGCACGAGCGCGGCCTCGTCCATCGCGACGTGAAGCCGGGCAACGTGCTGCTCGACGAGGCGGGCCACCCCTACCTGACGGACTTCGGCATCACGAAGCCGGCCGAGGGCGACGCAATGGACACCGGCCAGATGGTCGGGACGCTCGACTACCTGGCCCCGGAGCAGATCCGTGGCGAGGAGGTCGACGGCCGCACGGACTGCTACGCGCTGGCGTGCGTGCTCTACGAGTGCCTCACCGGCACTCCGCCGTTCCGCCAGCCCACCGAGGCGGAGACGCTCTGGGCGCACATGCAGGGCGCCCCGCGCCCGGTGCGCGGCCAGCAGGCGCTCAACCGAGTGCTCGACAGGGCGCTTGCCAAGGAGAAGAACGCGCGGTATCCGAGCTGCACCGAGTTCATCGCTGCGGCCGCCGGGGCTCTCCGGGTCGCACCGCAGGGACCCGCCGCGGGCGTGCTCGCCCGTGTCAGGAGACGACGCGTCGGCCGTCTTCTGGTGGCGGGCGGCGCCCTCCTGTTGCTTGCCGCCGGCACCGCCGCGATCACGATGGTCGGAGACGATGCCGGCGAGTACGTGCCGCCACCGCGGAACGGAATTGCCGCCTTCGACGGGGGCGACGCCCGGCTTGCCTCGTTCACCGAGACGCCGACGCGGCCCAGCAGCCTTGCCGCGGGCGAGGGATCCCTGTGGGCCCTCGACCTCGACGGCAAGACGGTCCTGCGCGTCGATCCGGTAACGCGCAAGATCGAGAAGCGGTTCAGGCTCGACCGCAGGGCTGCGGACATCGCCGCGGGTGCGGGCGCCGTCTGGTTGAAGGCTGACGGGGAGCTGAGCCGCATGGATCCGCGCACGGGCGCGATCTTGAGCACGACCACGCTGCCGTCCGGCGGCGAGTACCCCGGCGACGTCCCGGCCCAGAACTGGGGCTATCCCCAGGTCGCCGTGGGCGCCGGCGCGGTCTGGGTGATCAACGAGAACCGCACCGTGTCGCGCGTCGACCCCGCCACCGGGAAAGTTGTGGCCAGGATCAAGGTGGACGCCGTCACGCTCGCGGCCGGCAGGGAGGGCGTGTGGTTCCTGAGCGGTGATGAAACGCGAGAAGTGGGGTCCATCGACCCGCGGTCCAACCAGGTCGGCCAGAGCGTCCGGGTGGGCGCCCAGCACCTGTCCGCGGTGGCGGTCGGCGGGGGCCATGTGTGGGCCAGCGCGGAAGGCGATGGGCTCGTGTGGCGGATCGACCCGGGGCCCGATCCCGTCACGCGCACGATCGACGTGGGCGTCGGAGTGACCTTCCTGGCGTACGGCGACGAGGCGATCTGGACGGCGAACTACAGAGACGGCACCGTCTCGCGCATCGACGTGGAGACGAACGAGGTCGAATCGTCCCCTGTCGGCGCCGTGCAGTCGCTCGCAGCCGGCGATCGCACCGCGTGGGTCAGCACGGCGGGCGCGACCCTGGCCGACGGCCTGCCCGAATCATGCGGTCGGCTGATGTCCGGCGGCCGGGATCCCGACGTCCTGCTCGCGTCGGATCTTCCGCTTCAGGGTGACTTGAGTGCCGGGACCGCCGGGACCACCGCCGCGATCGAGCTGATGCTCAAGCAGCACGGCTTCAAGGCAGGGCGCTACGCGCTCGGCTACCGCTCGTGCGACGACTCGACCAAGCAGAGCGGCCTGTTCGACCGGCGCACCTGCGCGGCCAACGCGAACGCCTACGCGAGGACGGAGAAGCTCGTGGCGCTGATCGGCACCTACAACTCCGACTGCGCGATGATCGAGATCCCGATCCTGAACCGGGCGCCCGGCGGGCCGGTCGGGATGATCAGCCCGGCCAACACCTATGCGGGGCTCACTAGGCGCGGAATGCCGGCGCCCTGGGGCTATCGCGGCGAGCCGAGCGTCTTCTATCCGACGGGCGCCCGCAACTACGTGCGGCTACCGCCGCTCGACGACACCCTGGGCACGGCGCAGGCCGTCCTCGCGAAGCAGCTCCACCTGAGGTCCGTGTACATCCTCGACGATGGCTCGGTGTTCTGGAGGAGCCTCTTGATCGACCCGTTCCGCTACGCGGCGCGCCGGCTCGGGGTCCCGATCGCCGGCGAGGCGCGGTTCAACGAGAGGGCGCCCGTTCGCGCCGCCCTGCTGGACGACATCGAGCGCTCGGGCGCCGAGGGTGTCGTGCTCACGGGCGACCCCTTCGTCGGCGCCGGCCTGCTCAAGGCACTCCGCGCGCGCTTCGGCAGCCGTCTGAAGATCCTGGCCGACTTCTACTACGGCTCCGGGCGGGAGACGCTGGATGCGACCGGCGGGGCGGCCCGCGGGGTGTACGTGGCCACGTCCGACGTCTCGCGCACGGACATCGCGGTGACGCCGAAGGGCAGGCGCTTCTTGGAGGCCTACGGACCGGAGGTCAAGGTGGGTGGATTCGTGCTCGAAGCCGCTCAGGCCACCGAGCTGGTGATCCAGGCGATCGCTCGCTCCGACGGGACGCGGGCATCGGTGCTGCGGGAGCTAAAGGCCAGCCGCGTGAAGAACGGCCTATTGGGGACCTTCCGCTTCGACCGCAACGGCGATCTTACGCCGGCCACGGTCGCGATCGTGCGCATCACCGAGAGAGACAGTGTGCTGGACCGCGTGGTCAGAACTCCCCGCCGTCTGATCCGCTAGCGGGCGCGCGCAGGCCGTTCGCGCGCAAAGCTCTCTTCATCACCTCGGGCGATCCGGCGCCCACCGGCATGGGTGGGTCGAGTTTTGCCCCCACCTGGGGGCATAGAGCGCCCCACCCACAGGCCGCGGCCGGCCGCGCGGCGAGCCTTACGGCCCGCGCGCCCGGAGGGAGGAACACGCCTCACCTGGCTAGGCGCGGCGTTTGCGCGAGGCCAGGCCCTTCATACGCAGTCGCTTCATGATGTCCACGTCGACCTTCTCCGGCGCGTGGCCGCTCGTGCCCGGGCCCTCGAAGAGGGCGGGGAGCTTTTCGAACGCCGGCTCTGACAGGAAGGCCGCGCAGCCCGTCGGTCCGATCTCACCCTCGCCCGGGATGGTGTGGCGGTCGCGGTTCGAGCCGAGTGGGGCCATCGAGTCGTTCACGTGCAGGCAGCGGAGGCGGCGGATGCCGACGGTCTTCTTGAAGTCGTCGACCACCCCGGTGAGCTTGGCCGCGGTCGTGATGTCGAAGCCTGACGCGAACATGTGGCACGAGTCGAGGCACACGCCGATGCGCTCGTCGCCCCCGGCGAGGTCGATCAGCTCGCGGAGCTCCTCGAAGGTGCGGCCGATCGTGTTCCCGGCGCCGGCGGTGTTCTCGAGCAGCAGGCGGCATCCCTCCGACTCGGCGAGCGCGTGCCTGACCATCTCGCCCACGCGTCGATGCGCTTCGTCCTGCGGCTCGCCCACGGTCGACCCGGGGTGGAGCACCACGCCGTCGGCCCTGATCTCGTCGCCCATCCGAAGCGCGTGGATCAGCGAGCCGGCGGACTTCTCCCGGAGCTCGCGGTCCTTGGTGGCCGGATTGATCAGATAAACGGCGTGGATCGTGACCGACTCGACCGGGCGCTTCTTCATGCGCGACAGGAACTCGGCGACGTCGTCCGGCTTCCAGCGGGTGGGCCGCCACGCGCGCGGCGACTGGTTGAACACCTGCATCGCCTCGCATCCGCGCTCGACGGCGCGCTCGTGCGCCGCCACGAGGCCGCCTGCCGTCGATACGTGGGCTCCAACTAGCATCGCTGCCGATGAGGGTACGTTTCGCGCCTTCTCCAACCGGCGTCCTGCACATCGGCGGCGCGAGGACGGCACTGTACAACTGGCTTCTCGCGCGTGGCAGCGGCGGCGAGCTCGTGCTGCGGATCGAGGACACCGATCGCGAGCGCTCCACTCCCGAGAACGTGGAGCTGATCCTCGACGCGCTCCGCTGGCTCGAGCTCGACTGGGACGAGGGGCCGCTCTCGCAGTGGGAGCGCCGCGAGAACCACCAGGCCGCCGTGAGGCAGCTGCTCGACTCCGGCGCGGCCTACGAGGACGAGGGCGCCGTGCGCTTCCGGGTGCCCGAAGAGGGCGAGATCACCTTCACGGACGTCGTGCTCGGCGAGATTACGAACCCGTACTCGGCGATCAAGGACTTCGTGATCCAGCGCTCCGACGGCAGCCCGCTCTACAACCTCGCGGTGGCGGTGGACGACCGCGACATGGGCATCACCCATGTCGTGCGCGGACAGGACCACGTCTCGAACACCCCGCGCCAGCTGATGCTGGTCCGCGCGCTCGGCGCCGAGCCGCCGGTGTACGCGCACATCCCGCTGCTCCATGGGCCGGACGGGAAGAAGCTGTCGAAGCGCCACGGCGCGGCGTCCGTTCAGGAGGTCCGCGAACAGGGCTACCTGCCCGAGGCCGTGCGCAACTACATCGCGCTGCTCGGATGGGGCTACGACGAGAGCACCACGTTCATGACCACCGACGAGCTCGTCGAGCGGTTCGCGCTCGAGCGCGTGTCGAAGAACCCCGCCGTCTTCGACGAGCAGAAGCTCCGCTGGATGAATGGCCGGTACATGCGCGAGCTGCCTGTCGAGGATCTCCACCGGCGCCTCGAGGCGTTCTGCAGCCGCGAGATCCCGGTCGCGCTCGTGGAGATCTCGCGCGAGAAGATGCAGACGCTCGCGGACTTCATGCCGCTCGCCGGACCGCTCCTCGATGCTCCGGCCGACTACGACGAGAAGGCCTGGGCGCAGTGGGGCGAGTCACCGCACCTGCGCGGCGTGCGTGACGCGCTCGCGGGCCTCGAGCGCTGGGATGCCGGCGACGTCGAGGTCGTCCTGCGCGGGATCGTGGACGAGGAGGGCGTCAAGCCGAAGGAGATCTTCCAGCCGTTACGCGTCGCCTTGACAGGCACCACGGTGTCGCCGGGAATCTTCGAGTCCGTGGCCGCTCTGGGCCGCGAGGAGACGCTCGCACGGCTCGATAAAGCCCTTCAGAAAGCCAAGTAGCGCCAAAAACTCAACCTTTCGTCCACCCCTGCCGATACCCCCGGTGACTGTGGAAGCCTCGCCCTCCATCAAGCAGGCCACCGGCCAGGATGCGTCCGCGCGCCACAACGAAGGGCACGGCCGCCGACTGACCGCCGCATTCGAGGCGCTCGAGGCTTTCCCGGCTCTGGCCGAGTCGCGCAACCGCGTTCTGCGGGTGGTGCGCGAGGACCGCTCCTCGGTGGGCGAGGTGGTCCAGGCTGTTGAGTCGGACGTCGCGCTCGTGATCACCGTGCTGCGGATCGCGAACCGGTCCGCCCAGCGCAAGAAGGGCAAGATCGCGAGCATCCCCGAGGCCGTCGAGATCCTCTCGCCGGAGGGCGTCGAGACGCTCGCGGCCCGCACCGCCACCTTCGACTTCTTCGAGCGCACGCCGGGCTGGGACCTGATGCCCGAGCGCTTCCGGCTCCACGCTGTCGCGACCCAGGCGGCCGCCGACCGGCTCGCCCGCGAGATCGAGTACGACGATCGCGACCAGCTGCTCTGCTCCGCGCTTCTGCACGACGTGGGCAAGCTCGTTCTCACGCACGCGTATCCGGGCTATCCGTCGCAGATCCACGGCGCTGCCCGCACACCCGAGGAGCGGCTCCACAAGGAGCGGCTCGAGCTCGGTGTGGACCACGCGCTCGTGGGCGGCGTGCTCGCCCGCCGCTGGGCGCTGCCGAACCGGCTCGCCACGGCGATCGAGCGTCACCACGCCGACGATGTCGAGGGCGAGGCCGCGCTCGTCCGCCTCGCGGACATGCTCGCCCACTACGGGCACGGCCAGACCGTCAACCCGAAGCAGCTGCTCCAGGCCGCGCGCGCGTGCGGGCTCACGACCGAGCAGCTTCGCTCCGTCATGTACGAGCTGCCGCAGGGGACCGGCAACGCCAAGCGCAACGTCGATCCCTGCCCCCTCTCGAATCGCGAGGTCGAGGTGCTGAAGCGCCTCGCGGAGGGCAAGGTCTACAAGCAGATCGCGCACGAGCTGGAGCTCTCGACGAGCACGGTGCGCACGCACCTCCACAACACCTACGCGAAGCTCGGCGCGGTGGACCGCGCGCAGGCGGTCCTGATCGCCACCGAGCGCGGCTGGATCTAAGAGGCCGCCGCCACCGGGCGGAAGGGCGCGAGCACGAGGACGCGCGTCCCGCGTCCCGACGACTCGATCTCGAGCTCACCGTCGAGCAGCTCGGCGCGCTCGCGCATGCTCGCCAGCCCCAGGTGGCCGGGCTCGGACGAGAAGGCGTTGATCCCCTCGTTGCCCTTGATGCCGTGCCCGTTGTCGGCGACCCGCAGCTCGACGTTCCCACCGACTGTGCGCAGCGATATCTCCACCTGGCTGGCCTCGGCGTGGCGACCGGCGTTCACCACGGCCTCCTGGGCGATCCGGAAGAGATCGCCCGCCATCTCCGGCGGCAGGTCGATGTGCTCGATCGCCACGCGCACCTCGAAGCCGTAGCGGCGCTGCCAGACCGGCATGCAGTTCTCGATCGCGATCTCGAAGGTCATCTCCTGGAACGCGTACGGACCGAGGTCCACGATCTCGTCCCGTAGCGCGCGCACGTTACGGCTCACGAGGTCGCGCGCCTCGTCGATCAGGCCGGCCACCCTCTCCTCGTCAACCTCACCACGCGCGGCCGACAGGATCATGTCGAGCCCGATCAGCTCCTGCACGGGGCCGTCGTGGATCGACTCCGCCACCCGCCGCCGCACCTCGCTCTCGGCCTGCATCGTGCGCCGCGACAGCTCGCGCGCCCGGAGGCGTGACGCCGACTCCGACGTGCGCAGCATGCCCACAACGACCGAGGTGGCGAGCGCTGACAGGAAGAAGACGATCTCGTAGAAGATGACCAGGTCGGTGTCGAACGGCGCGTCGCCGCGGATCGCCACGCCGCCGACGAGGGCGGCCGCGCCGAGCACGCCGATCATCACGCCGCGCCGCTCGCCCTGGAAGTGCGCGTGGGCGGCCACCAGGAACAGCGCGGCGAGCTGCACGCCCACGAGCGTGTTGGGCGCCACCAGCTCGATCGCGAGCAGCAGGGCGAAGTCGACCGCGGGCACCGCCGGGCTGAGCGCGAGCTCCGGGTCGCGACGCGCAAGCGCGAGCACGGCGGCCGACCACAGTGTGAACACGCCGAGCACAAGCGCGGCGCGGCCGTCGTAGGGGAAGCCGAGGATCGCGACCGCCGCGAGGGCGACGATCGACACGATCAGCCGGGCGACCGCGAACACCGCGATCGGCGCCGCCGAGTCGATCGGCACCCGCCGCATCACGCCGCCGACCTCACGCGCGTCCGCCAGAGCTGGAGCGCCACGAGCGCCGCGCCGGCGGAGTCGATCAGCCAGTCCACGGGGGTGCCGTGGCGCCCCTCGACGAAGGTCTGGTGGAACTCGTCAGTGATCGCATAACCGCTCGCCAGCACGAAGGCCAGTAGAACCGCACTTCGCTCATTTGTCACGCTCCGGAGCGCCCTCCACCACAGGAAGCAGAGCAGCGCGTACTCCGCGAAGTGGATGACCTTGCGGCCGATGTGATCGATCATGCCGAGGCCCGAGTTGAGGCTCGGCTGCGCCGAGAGGACGAAGATGACGCCCATCAGGACGAGCGGCGGGAGCCACAGGTCGAGTCTCAGAGGGCGCATGCCCATACCGTAGAGTCAGACCGCGTGCTGGTGATCACAAGCAAGTCGCCATACGCGCTGCGCGCGCTCTCCGAGCTGGCGCGAAGGGGCGGCGCGGGACCGGTGCCGATCGGCGACCTCGCCCGCGCGCGGGACATCCCACCGCAGTTCCTCGAGGGCCTGTTCGCGACGCTGCGCCGCGCCGGGGTCCTGCAATCGCAGCGCGGCGTCAAGGGCGGATACAGCTTCGCGCGTGAGCCCAGCGACGTGACGGTGCTCGAGATCGTGGAGTTGCTCGAGGGCGAGCTGGGCGCGGAGGCCGCGGCGAGCGGGCCGATCTGGACCGAGGCGGCCGACGCGGTGCGCGCCGTGCTGGCGGGGACGACGATCGCGGACGTGGCCGAGCGCGAGGCGCGCGATTCGTCGACGCCGATGTACTACATCTAAAAGCGGCTACGGCCTAGAGCCGAATCCCGCAGAGCTACGGCAAACACGGCCCCCTTGGCGGTTCGCTCAATGCCGGAGCTCCAGCACGGGCAGCGGGGCGGCGGTTTTCCTCTCGGCCGCCGCTCCCCCCGCTCGATCGAATCAAAGGCGGACACCGGCTGGCTCGAACGCCGCACCGTCGACGCAACAGGCGACAGGGCCTGGTTCTGGACCCGGCAGGCCGAGACCGCGCTCGACATGAACGCGCTGAACCAGAGCGTCGAGGGCCGCGACAACTGATGACGGAGGCGGCCACCGTCCAGATATCGCCTACTTCTACAGCCCGGCGGCTTCGAGGGCCTCGGCGCGGGTCGCGTACTCGCGGCAACGGGCGATCTTTCCCTCACGAATCGTGAGCACGACCCCGGATGTCTGATCCGTTTCGACGCCGCTCAACTTGGCCCGTCCGCCGAATCGCTCAACCGCCACCACCGTGTCCTGACCGGCGTCGATCAGTTCAACTGCCTCGAACCAGAAGTCGTCGAAGGTGTCGATCCAGTCTCGGATGTGCTTCCGCATTGCGTTCTTGCCGTGGACCGGGCCGGGGTCGTCGATGCCGTCCTTTGCGGGCCGGTGATCGAGATCGTCGCTCCAATACTCCATCCACGGATCAAACCCGCCTTGGGCATAGGCCTCGTAGTAGCGCCGCACGATCTCCACGTTCTCCTGCGACATAGCCCGCCCAGTATCTGCCGCCCGAGGGAGGGGGGCAACCCGAGCCGCCTTCCGGTAGATCGCCAAGGCCGGGCAGTGGCCGACGATGATCGTCCAATTGCAGCACCGCCGCGCGAGGATCTCCGCTGGTAGAACAAGCGCGGGGGCCGGTTTCCCGGACGCCCCTGCGGATGCAGCGTGTCCCTTGGGTTTCCGGCCCCCGCTGTCCTCTGGAACATCGCAACGCCCAGAAGGTTGCGAAGTGGTCGTGACGGTACGTTGGTTAGCGGTCCTGCGCGCTCGAACATTCGTCCGCGGGAGGAGGAGACGACGCCGCACGACCGAGGTTGTGGCTCCCGTCGTGCCGGGTATTAAACGCTGGCGCCGTCGAGGCCGCGCTCATGTGGGTACCCCGCACCCCATCGGGCCTCGACAACATACGACCCCGGGATGGGCCATTCCGGGGTCGTGGCGCCACAGGGCGGGAACGTGATCGCCGAGAGCGAAGCGGGCGGGCTGCTCGACACCTACCTCGACGCGGCTGGGAGCCGCGGTGCGTAGGGCATTGGCCCGCACCAGTGGCCCGCACCCCGCCGGGTTCCGCAGAGCCAAGCCAGAAACCGCGCTCAGCACCGGATGTACACATCTAGTTCTCAGCAGTCGCCGAAGAAGTGGAAATGGCCCTTCGCGAAGTCGACGCGGACGACACCGTTCGTGGCGATGAAGTGCTCGACTTCGTGGAACGTGTCGCGAAATTGGAAGACCCCGTCCGTGTGATGCCTGGACGACAGTCGTGAGACAGGCCGGTCTCGGAGAGAGGAGTCGTGACGGTGTGACGAATCACGCTGGCGCTACCAATGGCCGGCGCGGCGAGTGCCGCAGCTGCGGCGAGGGCGGCAGGCACCACAACACCCGCTCGGGGGACGCTGAGTTCATCTGGACGGTCCTTTCGTACGCCCTCTGTACTCGGAGACCGGCGCCAGGCGTGACCAGCGATACTGGCGCGCGATGTCGGAGGAGAACGTCGAGGTTGTCCGGCGGGTCATCGATGTGATGGACGCCGAGGGCTTTGAGGCCGCGCTTCCGATCTTTCTCGAGGCCGCCCACCCGGACGTGGAATGGCGGGAAGATCCGGCCTGGCCCGGGTCCGCGAACTACCGAGGCATCGAGCAGGTCCGGCAGGTGATCCGGGACCGCATGGACACCTTGGACTTCGACCAGCAGACGGAGGACCTGATCGATGGGGGCGACAAGGTCGTTGCGCTGGTCCGTTGGCTTGGCCGAGGGAAGGCAAGCGGCGCGCAGGGGGAAATGTCGATGGCGATGGTCTGGACGGTCCGGGACATGAGAATCGCGCGGCTCGAGTTCTTCCTGGACCGCGCCCAGGCCCTCGAAGCCGCCGGGCTGCGGGAGTAGGCGATGACGCAGGAGAACGCCGAGATCGTGAGGGCCATGCTCGACACCTGGAACACGCGCGGCATCTTCGAGACGATCGACGCCTTCGATCCCGACGTCGAGCTGGTTGACCTCCAGGCTGTGATGGGGATGCAGGACCGGGGGCGGGGGCCGGAGGAGCTGCACGAAATGGCCGAGCAGTGGACCGAGATCTTCGAGGACTGGGGGCTCGAGGTGCACGACGTGGTCGACCTCGGTGGAGACTTCGTGCTCGCCGAGGTGCGCTTCGAAGGCATCGGTCGCGACAGCGGCGCGCCGGTCAGCAACAGACAGTTCGAGGTCTACAGGCTGGTCGGCGGGAAGATCGTCGAGATCCGCGTCGGCTTCCACGACCGAGACCAGGCCGTGGGGTGGATGGGGCAGCGGAAAGCAGAGATCTCGCAGGAGGACGGGCCGCCCAGGTAAGCGCTGTTACCGATCTGTCGCCCTGCTGTAACCGGTCGCCGGGACCATCGCCTCATGGCAACCAAGCTCTTAGGTCAGGAGGCAGTCATGGGTCAGGTCATCGCAAAGCGAGAGCCGACAGTTGTTCTTCGCAGCCACTACGACGCCCTCCGCGCACTGCTCGCGGCCGCTCTGATCGCCGTGGTCGGGCTGACGGCGGCGGTCGTGGTCGTCGCCAATGACGACAACGCGCCGGCGAAGGTCTCGGCGCAACCGAGCGTGCAGCAGCAGCATCGGCAGCACCCGCAGGGGCACGCCGATCAGCACCGCCCGGGCACCCGTCCGTAGGCGGCGGAGCTGTTTGCGGCGCTCTGGGGCGAGGGCTAGGCTCGCAGCATGACTCGGCGCTCCCGCTGGCTCGGGGTCGTTGCGATCGTCGTGGCGCTGGCCCTCGTGCCGCCGGCCGCCGCAGAGCTTCAGCCGAAGGCGAAGTTCAGGCTCGTGTCGGCCAGCGGCCGCGAGGCGCTGAGCTTCCAGGAGGAGGGGACGGCGTCAGGCACGACCTCGCACCGCTGCGTCGGCACGTCGACGTCCGAGGTGCGCTGGCACACCACCCGGCCGGTAACCCTGTACGTCTACGTGTTCCGGTACGGCGGGAAGCCGGGCACGAGCCTGTCGACGGATCGAACCCCCGAGCGGTACGACGTGACATACCTGCCCGGCAGGGCGACCACGTCGAGGTCGGTCAACTATTCGGAGACGGCGGGCTGCGACGGCGAGCCGACGAATTGCCCCGAGACGACTGCGCCGGCGTCACCGTTCCTCACCGGCCTCTTGCACGGCCCGATGAGCGTGAACGCAGGGATCGACAAGGTCCGCGTGCCGAGCGGATTCGACGCGAGCTGCCGGGGAGCGGCGGAGATCGCCTTCGGCGTCTCGCTTCCGTTCGGCAACGCCGCGATGCACCTCGTCCTCGAGGCGCTCTCGGAGACGGACTCGGCCTGGGCCGTGCCACGCCGCCAACTCCTCGATCCCAGGCGGAAGCGGATCCACGACAGCGTGACCGTCGAGGCGCCGGTGTCGGGCACCACCGACCCTGCGTTTGCCGACCAGGCGACCGTCTCCGGCACCGCCACCGACCATCTCGAGATCACGCTGAAGCGGCTGAAGCTGAACCGGTAGCTTGCGGGGCATGAGCCCCTTCCGCCCGTCGCTTGCCCTCGTCGTGCTCGCCGCTCTCGTCGCCGGAGGCGCCTTTGCCGTGACCGGCTCGGCGTCACCGTCCGCTCGTGGTGCCGCCGCTGCGAAGATCACGCCGACGCGGGTCGACGGTGTCCATCTCGGCGACACGCACGCCGATCTGCACGCGCGCGGCAAGGTCGGGCCGATCCGGCCGGGCTGTGAGCTCGGCGGGCCGAACACGCGCTCCGCGAAGCTGAAGGCGCCGCTCAAGGGCAGCGTGAACTACACGCTGTCCAGTCCCCGCAAGGTCGACAGCATCACCATCACCGGCGGAGCGAAGGCGCGCGGCGTGGGCATCGGCGCCACGATCGCTCAGATCAAGGCGAAGTTCCCACACGCGAAGGTGGACCACTCGACCGACCAGGTCTTCCAGCTGACGCTCGTGAAGACCCCGAAGCGGCCCTCCGGCCCGGGGCGCATCACCTTCGGCGTGAGCACCCAGACACATAAGACGACGATCATCGGCGTCCCCTTCATCGCGTTCTGCGAGTAGCCCGGCGGCTACCCTCGGCGTCGGATGAGCGTCTCGCCGCCCACGAGGGCTATACCGGACAACCTTGCCGACCTCGTCGGTAACACGCCGATGGTCAGGCTCGGCCGCGTGGCGCCCGACTGCGGCGCCGAGCTGATCGGGAAGCTCGAGTCGTACAACCCCGGTGGCAGCGTCAAGGACCGGATCGGTGTGGCGATGATCGAGGCGGCCGAGGCGGAGGGCCGCATCGAGCCGGGCAAGAACGTCATCGTCGAGTCCACGTCCGGCAACACCGGCATCGCGCTCGCGTTCGTGTGCGCGGCGAAGGGCTACGACCTCGTCATCACGATGCCGCAGGGCATGAGCCGCGAGCGCGAGAAGCTGCTGCGGCTGTACGGCGCCGAGGTGGTCTGGGTCGAGTCGATCGGCGGGATGAACGAGGCCGTGGAGGAGGCGCGCCGGATCTGCCGCGAGCGCGGCAACTGCTTCGTCCCGAACCAGTTCTCGAACCCGGCGAACCCGGAGATCCACCGTCGCACGACCGCGGAGGAGATCTGGCGCGACACCGACGGGAAGATCGACGTGTTCGTGGCGTGCGTGGGCACCGGAGGGACGATCACCGGGTGCGGCGAGCGGCTCAAGGAACACAACCCGGACCTGCACGTGGTGGCGATCGAGCCGGCGGGGTCGCCGGTGCTCTCCGGGGGGAAGCCCGGCCCACACAAGATCGACGGCATCGGTCCCGGCTTCGTGCCCGAGGTGCTGAACCGCGAGGTGATCGACGAGATCGTGCCGGTCGAGGACGAGGATGCGATCGAGACCGCGCGTCTGTGCGCGCGCCGCGAGGGCATCAATGCGGGGATCTCGGCGGGCGCCGCGGTCTGGGCGGCCGTGCAGGTCGGCTCTCGCCCCGAGATGCGCGGCAAGCGTATCGTCGCGATCCTGCCCGACTCGGGCGACCGCTACATCAGCACCCCGTTCTTCGCGCCGTGACCGCTCTGGCCGGCCTCGCACGAGAGGTCCGAGAGGACCTTGCGGCAGCACAGCAGCGCGACCCGGCCGCGCGCAGCGTCGGGCGGGCGGAGATGCTGCTCACCTATCGCGGCGTGCAGGCGCTGCTGGCGCATCGGGTGTCGCACGCGCTGTACGGGGCCGGCGTGCCCGTGCTGCCACGTGTCATTTCGTTCCTGACCACGGCGGTGACGGGTGTGGAGATCCATCCGGCCGCTCGGATCGGGCGGGGGCTGTTCATCGACCACGGCGTGGGGGTCGTGATCGGCGAGACCGCCGAGGTGGGCGACGACGTGACGATCTACCAGGGCGTCACGTTGGGCGGGACCGGCTTCGCGCGTGGCAAGCGCCACCCGACGGTGGGCAACGAGGTCATGATCGGCGCGGGGGCGGCTCTGCTCGGCCCGATCGTGATCGGCGAGCGCTCGAAGATCGGCGCGAACTCGGTGGTGATCCACGACGTGCCGCCGAACTCCACCGTGGTCGGGAACCCGGGCCACCCCGTGCGGATCGACGGCCGCAAGCCCGACGGCCCCGACGCCGACTGGGTCCACCTCCCCGACCCGGTGGCCGATGCGATCAGCGGTCTCGCCAACCGCCTGAACGAGCTCGAGGAGCTGGTGGCCGAGCAGACCGGCCGCAAGCCGACCACCGAGGCCCGCCCTCTGCAGCGCCGCGGCGGCCCGGACAGCGCCGGCGGCTAATAGAAGACGGTCCGCGTGCGATGCCGGGGCACGGCCTTGTACTTCGGTCCCTGGCCTCTGTTCCACAGCGCGACATCGATCTGGCGCGCGGGCATCGCGAGACGCTCCGAGAGCAGCTCGCAGGCCTGCACCGCGCAGCCGCGGATCTCGCGCTCCTCGCCGCCCGGCGGCAGCAGCTCCCCGGCGTCGATTCGGGCGGCGAGCGCCGGGTCGTACGCCAGCGCGCCGTCGACGCGGAGCACGTGCGGCACCAGGTTGTCGGCGAAGATCGTGAGCCGGTCGAGGTCGTGGAAGTCCGCGACGCCGGCCAGCGCGAGGTCGTTCGCGGTGATCTGAGCGCGCTTCCAGAAGCCCACGTCGTCGAAGAACGGCATGCCGCCGGCGAGCATCGAGGCGAGCCGCTCGGCAGAGCCGGCCGCCTCGGCCACCAGGTCGAGTGAGCGGCGAGAGCCGAGGAAGCGGCCGAGGTCGCGCAGCGCGTCCGTGTAGAGCGACATGAGCTCGTGCGACGGCTCCTGGCCCAATGCGGCGGCGACGTCCTCCAAGCTCACCGCTCGCAGCTCCTCGACCGACCACCCGCCGGACGACCGCCAGAAGTCGGTGAGCGACGACGCGACGGTGAAGTACCCCGACATCCCCGGCCGCTTCCGGAGGGTCGGGAACCAGCCCGAGCCGAAGTTGACGGAGTCCAGGACGAGCATGAAGTGGGCGACCTCCTCGGGCGATCCCTCGAGGTAGTGGCGCTCCGGGTCCAGCTCCGGCGGAGGGCCCGGATCGAGCGTCTCGAGTCGCTGGGCGTCGATCCGCACGTGCCGGGCACCGGCCGCGATCTCCAGCGCCGTGGCGCGCACCTCGTCGGTCAGTGACACCCGGGGAGCTTCCTACACTGCGCCCGGTGCCCGCCGCCCTCCGCTGCGAGTCGCTCGAGAAGCGCTATGGCGCCGTCGTGGCTCTCGGCGGAGTGGACCTCGAGGTGGCGCCCGGCGAGCTGCTCGGGCTGCTGGGGCCGAACGGGGCGGGCAAGTCCACGCTCACGAAGATCGCCTGCGGCCTCGTGCGCGCCACCGCCGGCCGCGCCGAGGTGGAGGGCGCGCCCGCGGGGTCGCCCGAGGCGCGCGCCGCGATCGGCTATCTCGCCGAGCTGTTCCGCTTCCCTGATTGGCTGACCGCGGACGAGCTGCTCGGACTCCATCAGGACCTGGCCGGGTCGCAGGGCGGCCCGGGCGAGCGCGCGCGGCTGCTCGAGCTCGTGGGCCTAGCCGAGGCGGCCCGCACGAAGGTGGCAGCCATGTCGAAGGGGATGCAGCAGCGGCTCGGGATCGCGCAGGCGCTGGTGGGATCGCCGCGGCTCCTCATGCTCGACGAGCCCACGAGCGCACTCGACCCGGTCGGCCGTCGCGTCGTGCGCGACCTCCTTCGCGACCTGCGCGAGCGCGGCATCGCCGTCGTGCTGAGCTCGCACCTGCTGAGCGAGGTCGAGCTGGTCTGCGACCGGGTGGCGATCCTCGTCGGCGGTAAGATCGTCGCGCGCGGCACGCCGGCCGAGCTGGCCCGACCGCGCGGGGTGGAGGTGGAGACGGCCGGCGGGACGCGCGATTTCCCCGAGGCCGGTCGCGACGAGGTGCCGGGGATCGTGGCCGAGCTGGTCGCCTCGGGTGAGCGGGTCTACGGCGTGCGGCTGCTCGCCTCGACGCTCGAGGACGCCTACCTCGAGGCGGTGGGCGCGGCGTGAGCAGCGCGCTGATCGTCGCCCGCTACGCGCTCCAGGAGGCGGTCCGGCGACGCGTGATGCTGGTCGTGCTGTTCCTGACCGCGGGGTTCCTGGCGCTGTACGGACTTGGATGCGCCGTCACGTTCGACCAGGTGAACTCGCTCGCGGCGGACGACCAGCTCGACGACCGGGTCCTGGCCGGCTCCACGCTGCTCGGCCTCGCCATGTTCACGATCCTCTTCCTGGGCGCGGTGCTCGCGGTCTTCCTCACGCTGGGCGCGGTCCGGGGCGACGCCGAGCGCGGGCTGCTCCAGCCGCTCGTGGTCCGGCCGCTGGGGAGGACCAGCCTCCTGCTGGGCCGGTTCGCGGGCGCCGCCTCGGTGTGCGCGCTGTACGTGGCGCTCGTCTACGGTGCGGCGGTCCTGATCACGGGCATCGCGGGCGACTGGTGGCCGGATCGCGGCGTGAGCGCCGGGCTCGGCCTGGTGCTGGCGGTGGTCGTGATCGCGGCGATCTCATTATTCGGCTCGATCTTCCTGTCGTCGACGGCGAACGGGATCGCCGTGTTCATGCTGTTCGGCGCCGGGCTGGCGGCTGGGCTGCTCGGCCAGATCGGCGACGCCCTCGCGGTGCAGACGCTGAAGGACGTGGCGAAGGTGTCCTCCTGGCTGCTTCCGTTTGAGGCGCTCTACCAGGCGGGCTTGCATGGCCTGACGGCGGACACCGGCGGCATCACGGGGGTGATCGTGAAGCTGGGCCCGTTCGGCGGCGCCGAAAGGGCCGGCGGCTGGCTGTGGGTGTGGACCGTTGCCTACCTGGCCCTGATCGCGGCCGGGGCGCGCGCCGCGTTCGCGCGCCGCGACCTCTGATGGCGACCTGACGCGGCTCTATCCTCGACCGGGTGGGTGCTGTAGTCCCTGATTCCCTGCTGGAGGGGCTGAACGAGCCCCAGCGCGAGGCCGTCCTTCACGGAGAGGGCCCCCTGCTGATCCTGGCCGGAGCGGGGTCGGGCAAGACCCGAGTGCTCACCCACCGGATCGCCCATCTCGTCGGCACGGGCCAGGCGCGGCCGGGCGAGATCCTGGCCATCACCTTCACGAACAAGGCCGCGCAGGAGATGCGCGAGCGGGTCGAGCAGCTCGTGGGCAACCGCGCCCGAGCGATGTGGGTGATGACCTTCCACTCGGCCTGCGCGCGGATGCTGCGCGCCGACGCCGACAAGCTCGGCTACACCCGCGGCTTCACGATCTACGACGAGCAGGACTCGCTGCGGCTCGTGAAGGCCTGCATCGACGAGCTCGATGTGGATCCCAAGCGGTTCGCCCCGCGCGGCATCCGCCGCCAGATCTCGGACGCTAAGAACCAGCTCCTCGACGCCGAGGCGTACCGCCTGAAGGTGTCCACCTTCTTCGAGCAAACGGCCGCCGACGTCTACGACCTGTACGAGAAGCGCCTCCACGCCGCGAACGCGATGGACTTCGACGACCTGCTGTTCCGCTGCGTGAACCTGTTCGAGCTGTTCGAGGAGGTCCGGAGCCGCTACCGGAAGAGCTTCCGCCACGTCCTCGTCGACGAGTACCAGGACACGAACCGGGCCCAGTACCGCTGGCTGCAGCTGCTGACGGAGGAGCACCGAAACCTATGCGTCGTGGGCGACGACGATCAGTGCCTGGTGGCCGGCACCCCGATCAGGATGGCCGACGGCACCACCAAGCCGATCGAAGAGGTTGAAGAAGGCGACGAGGTGCTGTCGAGCTACGGAAGCGGCGACCTTCGCCCGGCTGGGGTGCTGCGGACGCATCGCAGCACAGCGACCGAGGGCGTGCTTATCACGACGGTCTCGGGACGGCGGCTGATCAGCACGCCAGACCACATGCACTTCGCCGGCTATCACCGGACCGTCACGCCGAAGCTCTACATGACCTACGCGATGTGGCGGAGCGACAAGGGGTTCCGCGTCGGCACGACCCGGACCTATCCGGAGCGGCCGGGCAACGTTGTCAGCGGCGTGCACCTGCGCGCGATGCAGGAGCACGCGGACGCTGCGTGGGTCGTCTCGACCCACTCATCGCAACCCGAGGCGCGCGCTGCCGAACTGGAACTGTCCCTCCGCTACCGCCTCCCGACGCTGCCCTTCGTCGCCCGCATGGGCAAGACCGAGGAAGGGGTGAGCTGCGATCAAAGCCTGATCGACCGGATCTTCAACACCTTCCCGACCATGCCGTCTGGATTGGCGCTGCTTTCAGACCAGGGCCTCAGTTTCGAGCATCCGCATCACATCCCGCGCTCACACGAGGGCCGTCGTCGGAACGTCACGGTGACTCTCTGCGCCGACCGCCGCGGGAGCACTCCGATGCACCTGGTTGCGGTCGGAGGGCGTGACCCGAAGGTGCGAGCGGCGCTGGAGAGCTTCGGTCTATCGGTCCGCCCAGCGAAGTCCGGGAGCCTGAGCTGGCGCTACGAGTCGTGCTTCCACGACTACGGGAAGGCCCTCGAGGTCGTCGATCGGATCCAGACGGCCACGCCCGTGACCGTACGAAGGATGGCTCGACTCGCGAGCAAGTCGTTGCCGTTCATGCCTGCTGCCTCGGTGCGGCCCGGCATGGCGATGTTCACTCAGGACGGGTCCTTCGACGTTGTGGAGAGTGTCGAGCGGATCCGGCTCGCCGCGCCGGTGTACGACCTCGATATTGAGGCAACTCACAACTTCATCGCCAACGGGCTTCTCACTCACAACTCGGTCTATGCCTTCCGTGGAGCCGACATCGAGAACATCCTCGGCTTCGAGCGAGACTATCCGGACACCGAGGTGGTCAAGCTCGAGCAGAACTACCGGTCGACGCAGACGATCCTCAACGCGTCGAACGCCGTCATCTCCAACAACCGGCAGCGCAAGGACAAGGCACTCTGGTCGGACATCGGCGAGGGGGATCCGGTTCACCTGAGGGAGCTCGAGGACGAGCACGCCGAGGCGCGGTTCGTGGTCTCCGAGATCGAGCGGCTCGTCGAGGAGGGCGAGTCGCGTGACGAGATCGCGGTCTTCTACCGAACGAACGCCCAGAGCCGTGTACTGGAGGACATGCTGGTCCGGTACGGGGTCGGCTATCAGGTCATCGGCGGCACTCGCTTCTACGAGCGCGCCGAGATCAAGGACGCGCTCGCGTACCTGACGCTGCTCGTGAACCCGGCCGACACGGTGGCCTTCTCGCGCGTCGTGAACTCACCTCGGCGCGGCATCGGCGCCACATCCCAGGGCCGGCTGGTGGGCTACGCGAACACGCTCGGTGAGCCGATCTGGGATGTCGCGGCCGAGCCGGGGTCGGTGCCGGGGCTCGCAGCGGCCGCAATCAAGGCCGTGGACCGGTTCATGTCGGTCATGGAGCGGCTGAGGGAGCGCGCCGAGGGCGGCGCCGGCGTGGGCGACCTGCTCGCGGAGACGCTCGAGGAGACCGGTTACACCGAGGCGCTTCAGGCGGAGCGCACCATCGAGGCCGGGGGCCGGCTCGAGAACCTGGAGGAGCTCGTGGGCGTGGCGCGCGAGTACGACGCGACCGCCGAGGACGGCGGCTCGGTGGAGGAGTTCCTCCAGCAGCTCGCGCTGTTCTCGGAGCAGGACAACCTGCGCGACGACGAGGGCATCGTCACGCTGATGACGCTTCACAACGCCAAGGGCCTCGAGTTCGGGATCGTCTTCATCATCGGGCTCGAGGACGGCGTGTTCCCTCACATGCGCTCGATCGAGTCGGGCGACCTCGAGGAGGAGCGCCGGCTCGCCTACGTGGGCATCACGCGTGCGAAGCGCCAGCTCTATCTCACGCACGCGCGCACGCGCCTTCTGTTTGGCAACCGCGACTGGAACATGCGGAGCCGCTTCATCGACGAGATCCCCACCGAGTTCACGGATGCCGAGGAGGAGGCGCTCACGGGGCCGGCCGCGGCGGCCACGTGGGGAGGGGGCGCGTCGGCACCCGAGCCCCGCGGCGCGGTGCCCGGAGGGGGCGGTGGGTCGTTCTCGCTCGGCGACGATGTGGTGCACGCGCAGTTCGGCGACGGCGTCGTGACCGGGGTCGAGCCGGGCGGCCTCGTGGTGGTGCGCTTCGCGGCGGACCGGTCCGAGCGGAAGCTGATGGCGGACTACGCGCCGCTGAAGCGCCGATAGCGGCCCACGAACCGCTCCGTTCCCCCGGCGAACGGCGGCATTGAAGGGTGGCCGGGACGGGGTTGGTCGACTTATGTACCGCCGTCGGTACATAAAGCGCCCAACCCGGCTTCCTCGGTGCCCGTCGTTCGTCCGCGCTGGTTGCCCGTGCCGGATAGGCTGCCACGCCGATGTCAGCCGAGATCATCGACGGCAAGGCGGTCGCCGCGAAGGTGCGCGAGGAGGTCAAGCGCGAGGTGGATGCGCTGGACCGGAAGCCCGGGCTCGCGACGATCCTCGTCGGCGACGATCCGGCCTCCGCCGTCTACGTGCGCATGAAGCGCGAGGACTCGGCCGAGGTGGGCATCGAGTCGTTCCACCACGAGCCCGGCGGAGACGTGGCGCCGGAGGAGCTCGCCGACCTGATCAGGGGGTTGAACGCGGACGATCGCGTCGACGGCATCCTGCTTCAGCTCCCGCTGCCGGACCACCTCGACCAAGACGAGTTCGTGGGCCTCATCGATCCCGCGAAGGACGTGGACGGGCTCACCACCGCCAACGCCGGCCTGCTGATGCACAGCCGCGAGGAGGCCATCGTCCCGTGCACGCCCGCCGGCGTGATGCGGCTGCTCGAGGAGGAGGGCGTGGAGCTGTCGGGTGCGCGGGCGGTGGTGCTGGGCCGGTCGATTCTCGTGGGCAAGCCGATGGCGCAGCTGCTGCTTGCGGCAAACGCCACTGTCACTCACTGCCACTCACGCACGCGCGACCTGGCCAGCGTGTGCCGGGAGGGGGATGTGCTTGTGGCGGCCGTGGGGTCGCCGGGCCTCGTGACAGGCGACATGGTGGGGGAGGGCGCCGTCGTGATCGACGTGGGCACGAACCGCACCGATGACGGTCTCGTGGGCGACGTGGACTTCGACGCTGCGAAGGAGCGCGCCCGCGCCATCACCCCTGTGCCGGGCGGCGTCGGGCCGATGACGCGAGCGATGCTGCTCGTGAACACGCTGAAGGCCGCTCGCGCCCGCGGCTGATCAGCCCGGGAGCAGCTGCCGGGCGACGTCGATGGCCGAGCGCGGGTTGACGCCGTAGCGCCGCTCGTACTCACGCGCGCTCTGGTCATCAGCCAGCGCGAGGACGAGCTCCTCACGGGACGAGCCGACGCGGCAGGCAACGGCATCGGCGGCCCGCAGGACGGCGTCCTGGGCGAGGCCCTGCAGACCGCCGCTGCTCGGCAGCTGACGGTTCTCACATGGGTCGGCGATCACCACCGGCTCGGGGCGAACCGACTGGGCGAGCAGCCCGAAGACGAGCACGCCGGCGACCGAGCCCAGCGCGACGAATCCCACCACGCGGTCGGCCGCCGCGACCGGTACCGCGATGGCGAGCAGGGCGGCGGCGAGCAGCGCGAGGCCCGCCGCGACCAGGAAGGCCGTGCGGAACGCGTCGTTCACGGCCGTGACAAGCAGATCGTCCGCGCGCTCGGTGAGGTCGTCGTAGGACGCGATCTGATCCGAGTCGACCTTGTCGCGCGCGTCGGCGAACACGTGATCCAGCCCGCCGCGCGGGTCCTGCGTCTCGACGCTTCCGTTGAGCTGCGGCGCCAGGTCGAGCTTGAGTCGAGGGTCGATCCGGGCGTCGAGGATCAGCGCCACGCCCTGGAGGCGCGTGTCGTGCAGGGTGGTGTCGAGCTCGCGCTGGGCGATCGGGGCGAGGATCAGCAGGGCGAGCGCGATCCCGAGGTGACGCGTCGTGAGGAGCCGGGCGGACTCGTGTCCGTCGCGGTCCGGGAGCAGCTCGCCGCTGAGGGAGGTGAGGGCAAGCCCCATGCCGATGCCCAGCGCGACCTCGGGCAGGATCATCCACGCGACCGAGGCGGTCGGGAGGAACGCGAGCGCGGCCGCGCCGGCCGCGACCAGGAGCGCGCCGGCCACCGCACGCGTACCCGCCGGGCCTCCGATGCGGGCGGCCGCGAGCGCGCTCACCGGCATCACGCTCACCACAAGCGCGGCCACGAGCGGTTCGATGCTCCAGCCGCTGATCAGCAGGAGAACGGTGAGGAAGAGGGCCGCCGCGATGGCGCCGGACACGAGCCCGAGCGCCGCCAGGCGCAGCAACATGGCCGGCCGCGCGGTGCGTCGCGGCACCGCGCGGGGCGCCACGAGGCACCCGGGCACGGCCGCGAGGGCGGCGGGCACCTGGATCAGGAAGATCGACCGCCAGCCGAACGCCTGGGTGAGCGCGCCGCCGATGACCGGGCCCGCGGCGGTCCCCAGCAGGGCCGCCTGGCGCCAGAGGGCGAGACTCTGTCCCGTCGCGCTCCTCCGGTCGCCGACCAGGGCCGCGTGCGCCGTCACGAGCAGCGCCGCGCCGCCGAGCGCCTGCACCGCGCGGGCGATCAGCAAGAGCTCGATCCCCCCGGCCAGCCCGCACGCCAGCGACCCCGCCGAGAACAGGCCGATTCCGGTCAGGCCGAGCGCGCGGATGCCATACACACGTCCGAGCCGCTCCGCCGGCAGCAGCGCGGCGGCCAGCACGACGGCGTACACGCCCAGCACCGCCGCCACTCCCGCGACGTCCGTATCGAGCTCCGAGAGAATCGGGGGGAGGGCGAGCGCGACGATCGCCGTGTCCGCCAGGGCCAGAAAGGCGACGCCGGCCAGCGGGAGACGGGTCAGCGCGCGCGACGAGCCGGTCGGCATGCCCCAGAGTGTGGCTGGGCGCCCTCGCGGCGGTGGTGCGGCTAGCCGTACCTTCGATTCGGGGGTCTGCCGCCTGTTGCGGTGATCCGTGCGTTGGGAGGCTGCGTATCACAACCCAGCGCGGCCTCCTTCCCCCCGGTGGACCGCCGCGCACCATCCCCGGCCGTCGTCCCCAAGCATCCCTCCGCTCGGGGACGGCGGCGCCGGGAACCGCCGCCGCCGATAAATTCCGCCCCGCTATGGATCTGCGAAGGCTGCGCGCGGGGGAGTGGATCGTGGGCGCATCCGGAGTGCTGCTCCTGGTCGCGCTGTTCCTGCCGTGGTACGGCGACCCGTCGGCCACAGCCTGGGAGTCGTTCACGGTCCTCGACGTGATCCTCGCGTTGCTCGCGCTCGCGGCGATCGCCGTCCCGATCGTGACCGCTGCGCAGCGGGTGCCGGCCCTGCCGCTCGCCTACGAGTCGCTCACCGCGCTGTTCGGCCTGTTCGGACTGATCCTCGTCCTGATCCGCGTCCTCAACCTGCCCGGCGACGCTGACGGCCGCGAGATCGGTCTCTGGCTCGGCCTCGTCGCCACGCTCGGCATCCTCGCCGGCGGCCTGATCGCCATGCGCGACGAGCGCCGCGCGCCGCAGGGCCGGCACGTCGACCTCAGCGGGGTGCCGGTCAGCTCGCAGCCCGAGATCGAGAAGCTGCCGGCGCCGCGGCCCAGGGCCGGCTCTTGACGTTCGAGCGCCTGGGGATCAGCGACTGGGTCGTCTTCGTCGCCGCCCTGGCGCTGCTCTTCACGACCGCGCCGGTCTGGTACAGCACCAAGGCCGGCGACGAGGCGCGCAAGGTCCAGCAGGAGGCGCAGCCGGCGGAGGGCCAGCCGAGCGGCCAGGCGGAGGCCGAGGTGGAGCGCGAGGCCGGCGCTCTCGCCGACAACGCCGAGAAGAACGCCTGGGAGGCGAAGGGGACGATCGACCGGATCATCCTGATCTGCATCCTGCTCACGTCGGCGCTCGGCGTGTTCGCCGGCTTCTGGCGGGCGAGCGGGCGCCGGGCGCGCGGCATCGGGCCGTACGGCCTGTGCGGACTGATGGCGTGCGTGACGGCGCTGCTCGTGCTCTACCGCATCTTCCAGGAGCCGGGGTTCGACGACCTGACCACGGTCAAGATCGGCGCGCCGCTCGCGCTCGCGGTCCTGGGCATCTGCGCCTTTGCCGCGGCAACGTCGCTCCGCGACGAGGAGGCGCCCGAGGAGCCCGCCTAGAATCGCGGGCGATGATCGATCGTGACCAGGTCCTTCACGTCGCAAAGCTCGCCCGGCTGCGACTGAGCGACGACGAGGTCGACCGCATGGCCGGAGAGCTGTCGAAAATCCTCGAGCACGTCGAGACCATGAACGAGCTCGACCTCGGGGGCGTGGAGCCCACCTCGCACGTGGTGGACCTCACGAACGTGCTGCGCGAGGACGTGCCGCGGCCCAGCCTGCCGCGCGAGGTCGCGCTCGAGCAGGCGCCGGACGCCACCGAGAGCGGGTTCCGAGTCCCGTCGCCCGGAGCGTCGTGAGCGACGAGCTTCTCTCCCTGACCGCGGCGGAGCAGGCGCGCCGCATCGAGGCCGGCGAGGTGAGCGCCGCGGAGGTGTTCGAGTACTGGCGCGGCCGCGCCGCCGCCGACGACCTGGGCGCCTACCTCTGGGTCGCCGACGAGTCGCCCGGCGACGCCGGCAGCTTCCCGCCGATCGCGGTCAAGGACCTCTTCTGCGTCAGGGGCGTGCCGAGCATGGCCGGCTCGCGGATCCTCGAGGGCTACCGGCCCCCGTACACCGCGACGAGCGTCGAGAACCTCCAGAACGCCGGCATCCAGGTGCTCGGCAAGACGAACCAGGACGAGTTCGCGATGGGTTCGTCGAACGAGAACTCCGGGTTCGGGCCGGTCCAGAACCCGTGGGACCGCACGCGCGTCCCGGGTGGATCCTCTGGCGGCAGCGCCGCGGCCGTGGCCGCGGGCACGGCGCCGTGGGCGATCGGGACCGACACCGGCGGCTCGATCCGCCAGCCGGCGAGCCTGTGCGGGATCGTGGGCATGAAGCCCACCTACGGAGCGGTCAGCCGCTTCGGCATGATCGCCTTCGCCTCCTCGCTCGACCAGTGCGGCCCGCTCACGCGCGACGTGACGGACGCCGCCATCCTCCTGAACCGCCTCCAGGGCCGCGACCCGTGCGACTCCACGTCGCTCGGCATCGAGGGCGGCGTGCCGCTGCCCACGGCCGAGCGCCTCGACGGGCTGCGCTTCGGGATCTGGGGGATGGACGAGCCGGGGCTCCAGCCGGGCGTGGCCGAGCAGGTGCGGAGCACGCTCGCGAAGATCGAGGAGCTCGGCGGCGGCGTCGAGCCGATCGAGCTGCCCACGGCCGGCCACGGCATCGCCGCCTACTACGTGATCGCGCCGGCCGAGGCGAGCGCGAACCTGGCGCGCTACGACGGCGTGCGATACGGCCCGCGGGCAGCCACCAACGGAGACCTCACCGCGCTGTACGAGCAGACGCGCCACGACGGCTTCGGCGAGGAGGTCAGGCGCCGCGTCATGATCGGCACCTACGCGCTGTCGTCGGGCTACTACGAGGCCTACTACGGCACGGCGCAGAAGGTGCGCACGCGCATCGCCCAGGACTTCGCGGCCGCGTTCGAGAAGGTCGACTTCGTCGTGAGCCCGACGAGCGCCACCGTGGCGTTCAAGCTCGGCGAGCGCACCCAGGACCCGCTGGCCATGTACCTGTCGGACTACTACACCGTGCCGATGCCGCTCGCCGGCCTCCCGGCAATCTCGATTCCGTGCGGCCTCGCGGACGGACTGCCGGTTGGCTTCCAGATCGCGGGACCGGCCTTCAGCGAGGCGAGGATCCTGGACGCCGCGCACGCACTCGAGCAGAGCATCGGCTTCGAGGGGGTGCCCGTCGGGTGAACTACGAGCCGGTCATCGGCATCGAGATCCACGTCCAGCTGAAGACCAGGACGAAGATGTTCTGTGGCTGCTCACTGTCCTTCGGCGACGAGCCGAACACGCACACCTGCCCGATCTGCCTCGGCCACCCGGGCACGCTGCCGGTCACGAACGCCGAGGCCGTTCACTTCGCGCTCATGATCGCGATGGCCTTCGACTGCGAGATCGCGCCGCGATCGATCTTCCACCGGAAGAACTACTTCTATCCGGACCTGCCGAAGGGCTATCAGATCAGCCAGTACGACATCCCGCTTGCCACGGCGGGCCATCTCGGCGAGGTACGCATCCACCGCGTGCACATGGAGGAGGACGCCGCGAAGCTCATCCACGAGGGCAGCTCGGGCCGCATCCACGGCGCTCAGACCAGCGTCGTGGACTTCAACCGCGGCGGCACTCCGCTCGTGGAGATCGTGACCGAGCCCGATCTCCGCTCGCCCGCCGAGGCCGGGGAGTTCGGCCGGCTGCTGCAGGCCACGCTCCGCCGCATGGGCGTCTCGGACGTGAACATGGAGGAGGGCTCGCTGCGGATGGACGCGAACGTGTCGATCCGCCCCGCCGGCACCGTGACGCTCGGCACGAAGACCGAGCTGAAGAACATGAACTCGTTCCGCTTCCTGGAGCGGGGGATAGCCGCCGAGATCGCGCGCCAGGAGCAGATCCTGCGCGACGGCGGCGAGGTCGAGCAGGAGACGCTCCACTACGACCCGCAGTCCGGCTCGCTGACCACGCTCCGGTCGAAGGAGGAGGCGCACGACTACCGCTACTTCCCAGAGCCGGACCTCGTGCCGGTCGCGCCCACCGACGCGATGCTGAAGCGTGCCCGCGACGCGCTTCCGGAGCTGCCGGCGGAACGGGCGGAGCGGCTCGAGCGCGACCTCGAGCTGCCGGCCGAGACGGCGCGGCTGCTCGCGTTCCGCGCGGAGCTCGGCGACTTCTTCGAGTCCGCCGTCCAGGCTGCGAACGGCGAGGCGCGCGCGCTCGCGAACTGGACCACCAACGAGCTGGCCGCCCGGATCGGCGACTCGGACCCGGCGGCCACCGCCCTCGAGCCGGCGGCCTTCGCGGAGCTGGTGGTGCTCGTGGGCGACAAGAAGATCTCGGCGAGCGTCGGGCGCGAGGTGCTCGACGTGCTGCTCGCCGACGGCGGCAGCCCGGCGGCCGTGGTCGAGCAGAAGGGGCTCGGCCGCGCGGAGAGCGGCGAGCTCGACGAAATCGTGGACCGCGCGATCGCGGAGAACCACGACGCGGTCGAGAAGATCAGGTCTGGCAAGCCCCAGGCGATCGGCGCCATCGTGGGCGCCGTGATGCGCGAGACGAAGGGCCGCGCGGACGGCGGCGAGGTCCAGCGCATGATCACCGAGAAGATCGGCGCCTGAGCACTTCCCCCCGGGCGTATCCTGAGTTCCATGGCACGACTCATTCGCATGGATCGCACTGGTCACACGACGCTCGCCGAGTGGACGTCCGCGGACGACGCCGCCTTCGCCACCGCCGTGCAGGAGTTCGACGAGCAGCAGGCACTCGGCTACATCGGGACGGTTCCCGACGGGCCGGGCAAGGCAACGCACGTACGTGAGCTTCCACGGGACGCCGACATGGTGATCCTGCGCCGGCCGATCGCCGGCGGATAGGTGGAGGCAAGTCAGGCTCTTCCAGAGCTCGCCGCGGTTCCGTGGCGCCAGCCGACCGATGCCCGCTGGCTGCAGCGATGGGGCCGGATCTGGCTTGCGTGGACGCTCTTGTACACGGTGCCGTTCATCGCGGCCGCCGCGGGGATGATGTGGCTCGAGCCGCTCGCCGCGCCGGTGGCGCTCGCAGCGCTCGCGCACGCCTGGATCATCCCGGAGCTGTACGCGTTCAGGGGCGCCTCCGTGGTCCGGCCGAAGGCTCGGGGAGGCGAGGCCGCCGGAGAGGTGGTCGCCCAGGGACTGCTGGGCGATCTGCTGGGCCATGAGGAGCGCGAGCTCCAGCGCGACACGGGGCTCGTGCTCGAGCCTGGCTCGCTGGGCGTCTGGCTCGTGGGTGAGGGCGGCGCGCTGCTCGTGACCCCCGGCGGCCGGCGCGTGCACTGCTTCTGTGTCGCGGCGACCGACCCCGACCTGCCGCGCTCCGACCGCGTGGCGCACCTGCTGCTCGCGCTCCGCCAGGACGAGGAGGGCTTCGCCACGGTGGCGAACCACGCGTTCGCGGGGGCGCCGTGGCGGGTGCGGCGCCGCCTCCCCGAGGTGATGCGACCGGGGCTGGACGCGGCCCGGTGCGCAGTGACGTCGTCGGCGGAGTAGCCTCGCGGCCCGTGGCGTTCGACGTGGTCATCGCCGGAGGCGGCTTCGGCGGCCTGTACGCGGCGCGCCGGCTGGAGCGCCGGCTTCCGCGGCACAGCGCACGCATCACGGTCGTCTCCGACGTCAACTTCCTGCTCTACACCCCGCTCCTGCCGGGCGCGGCGGCGGGCACGCTCGAGCCGCGCCACGTGGTGGTGCCGCTGCGCGAGGAGCTCGAGTGGGCGGAGCTCACGCTGGGCCGGGTGACGGGCGCGGACCCGGGCGTGAACGAGCTCTACTTGCGCACCCTCGACGAGCGCGACGAGACGCTTCGCTACGACCAGCTCGTGGTCGCTCTCGGGTCCGTGTCGCGCGTGCTGCCGGTGCCGGGGCTCGCGGAGCATGCCTTCGGCTTCAAGAACCTCGCCGACGCCATCGCCGTGCGCAACCGCGCGCTGCTTAATCTCGAGGTCGCCGAGTCGCTGCCGACCGACGAGGCGCGCCGGGAGTACCTCACCTTCATCTTCGTGGGCGCCGGCTACGCGGGCGTGGAAGGGATCGCGGAGCTGGCCGACTACATCAACGACATCATCGACAAATACCCGCGCTGCCGGGTGGTCGGGACGCGCTGGATCCTCGTGGAGGCGCTCGACCGGATCATGCCGGAGATCCCCCAGAGCCTCGCCCGCTTCGCCTCGAACGAGCTCCGCCGCCGCGGCATCGAGCTGCGTACCGGCACCCGCCTCGACAGCCTCGACGACCACCTCGCGGTGCTCTCGACAGGCGAGCGCATCCCCACGCGAATGGTGTGCTGGACCGCCGGCGTGAAGCCGCCGCGCGTCATCGGGCACCTGGGTCTCCCGCTCACGGACGCGGGGCGGATCGACGTCGACGCGACCATGCGGGTGAAGGGGCGGGAGAACGTCTGGGCGATCGGCGATGCGGCGGCGGTCCCCGACCCCGCCAGGGCGCGCAGGGCGCCGTCGCCACCCACGGCGCAGCACGCCATCCGCCAGGGACGGAAGGTCGGGAGCAACGTCGCGGCGGCGCTCTCGGGCGGCCGGCCGCGGCCGTTCCGGTACCGCACACTCGGTGTGTTCGTGGACCTTGGCCAGCACAAGGCCGTGGCCACGATGCTCGGCGTACGGCTGCGCGGGTTCCCCGCCTGGTTCGCGGCGCGGACGTACCACCTGGCGATGATGCCGGGCATGGCGCGCCGCGTCCGGCTCGGCATCGACTGGGCGGTCGGCCTCCTGTTCGGGCGTGCCTCGGCCGAGCTCGGGCAGCTCGGCCATGCGCCGTCGCTCACCGACTACCTCGACGACGTGACGCGGGCCGGCGAGACGCCGGGCCCATGAGCGACCTCACGTTCCGCGAGGGCCGGGCGGCTGACCTCGAGGCCGTCTTCCAGCTGGGCGAGCGAGCCTGGGACCGCTCGCGCGCCGAGCGCGGTCTGATCGGCCACGACGAGGCGCAGACGGACCGGCAGCTCCGCGACCGCTGGGCTCACGAGAAGCCGCTGCTCGAGCTGATGACCGCCCTCGACGGCAGCTGCTTCCTCGTGTGCGAGGGCAGCGAGGACAGCGAGGGGATCGTGGGCTACGCGATGGTGTCGCGGTTCCCGGGAATGGACGAGATGGCGGAGCTGTGGGTGGCGCCCACGCACGCGGGCCAGGGAGTCAGCCGCGGGCTGCTCGAGCGGTGCTGGCCGAACTCACCATCGCCGGACCTCGGCCGGCTCGTGATCGCGGTGGGGCGTCCGGCCGATCTGACGCTCTTCACGGAGTTCGGGGTGATGCCGGTCAGCGGCCACTGGCACATGCGCCACCGCGTGGATCGCTACCTGGAGAACCGGGCGCACGAGGTGGACTCGACCGAGCCCGACGTCCACGTGCTCACGCCGGACCGCGCCGTGGAGGAGTGGAGCCGGCTCGAGCCTGCCGCCATCGCGCACGATCGCACGCCGCTACACGAGTTCTTCAGTCGCACCCGTAACTGCCTCGCGACCGTCGACGACTCGGGGGCCGCGACCGGGCTCTGCTGGGTCAGCGGCCAGGGCGAGATCGGTCCCGGCGTGGGGCAGAACCCTGAGCACCTGATCCCGGTCGTGCTCGCCGCGCTCGACCGGGTGGCCAAGATGCAGGAGCCAGAGAGCTTCGGCGTCCACTGCACGACCGCCGCATGGTGGCTCATGGACCGCCTGCGGCGGCTGGGCTTCAGGGTCCACTGGCCGGCGTGGATCATGTCGTCGGTGCCGCTGCCCGCGCTCGACCGCTACCTGGCCACCCGTCCCGTGAGATTGCTCTAGCCAGTCCCTAAAATCGGGGACATGGGACAAGCGCTCTCTGATGCAGCTCGTAAGCTCCTCGCGGTAGCGGTCCTGGTCGTCGCGGCGTTCGTCCTCTTCAAGCTCGTGCTGGGGTTCGTTGCCGCGATCGCGTGGATCGTCGTGGCCGTCGTCGCGGTGATGGCGGTCGTCTGGGCTATCCGCGTGCTTTGACCTTCATAGTCATCGCCGTCGTATTCGGCCTCGCCACCGGCTGGATCGGTCGGCTGAAGGGAAGCTCGTTCCTGATCTGGTTCCTGATCGGGACGGCCCTGCCGGGCATCGGGATCTTCGCCGCGATGCTGTACCGGTACGAGCAGGATGACCCGCTCCGGCAGTGCCCGGAGTGCGGCAATGTGGTGCCCATCTCCGACCAGGTGTGCATGCGCTGTGGCGCCGATTTGAATTTTCCGGAGACCGTCTAAGATCGCCGGATGCGCGCCGTTGACGCAATCATGGAGTGCCTTAAGGCCGAGGGCGTGGATCACGTCTTCGGCATCCCCGGCGGCGCCAACCTCCCGACCTACGACGCGCTCTACGACGCGGGCATCCGCCACGTGCAGTGCCGGCACGAGCAGGGCGCCGGCCACGCGGCCGAGGGCTACGCGAAGGCCTCCGGCAAGGTGGGCGTGGCGCTCGCCACGAGCGGGCCCGGCGCGACCAACCTGGTCACCGCGATCGCCGACGCCGTCATGGACAGCGTCCCGACCGTCTTCCTGACCGGGCAGGTGCGCACGGAACTGATCGGCACGGACGGCTTCCAGGAGGCCGACATCTCCGGCATCACGATGCCGATCGTCAAGCACTCGATCATGATTCAGGACCCTCGCGAGATCCCGAAGGCGATCCACGAGGCGTTCCACGTCGCTCGCACAGGGCGTCCGGGGCCGGTCCTGGTGGACATCCCGCAGGACCTCTCGCGCGCGGACATCCCGTACGAGCCGGTCACGAGCGTGAACCTGCCGGGCTACCAGCCCACGACCGACGGCAACCTGAAGCAGATCCGGCTCGCCGCGAAGGCGCTCGCCAACGCGCGGCGGCCCGTGATCTACGGCGGCGGCGGCATCGTGAACGCCAACGCGTCCAAGGAGTTCCGCGAGCTGTGCACCTCGGACCGGTTCCCGGTCACGTGCACCCTGATGGGGCTCGGCGCGTTCCCGGCGGACCACGAGCAGTGGGTCGGCATGCTCGGCATGCACGGGACCCGCACCGCGAACTACGCCATGGACGAGGCAGACCTGATCGTCGCGATCGGCGCCCGCTTCGACGACCGCGTGACGGGCAAGCTGTCCGAGTTCGCTCCGCGCGCGAAGTTCATCCACATCGACGTCGACCCGGCGGAGATCTCGAAGAACGTGCCGGCGCACATCCCGATCGTCGGCGACGCGAAGAACATCATCCCGAAGCTCACCGCCGAGTACCGGGCGCTCGACTCCGACCCGACCCGCCTCGAGGG
>JBEVKE010000084.1:0-12716 GCA_040509835.1 Thermoleophilaceae bacterium | reverse complement strand
GACTGGGCGCTGTCGCGCGAGCGCTACTGGGGCACGCCGCTGCCGGTGTGGCGCTGCGAGAGCGACGGCGGCCACGTCGTGTGCATCGGCTCACTGGCCGAGATCGCCGAGCGCGGCGGCACGCCGCCCGAGGACGTGCACCGGCCCTTCATCGACGACGTGACCCTCACCTGCGAGGACTGCGGTGGCGAGATGCGTCGCGTCCCCGACCTGATCGACGTGTGGTGGGACTCCGGCTGCATGCCGTTCGCCCAGTGGCACGCGCCGTTCGAGAACGAGGACCTCGCCGCGGAGCGGTACCCGGCCGACTACATCTGCGAGGCGCTCGACCAGACCCGCGGCTGGTTCTATTCGCTGCTCGCCGTATCCGTGCTGCTGTACGGCGAGGCTTCGTACCGCACGTGCCTCTGCCTCGGGCTGATCCTCGATCCCGAGGGCCAGAAGATGTCGAAGTCGAAGGGCAATGTCGTCGTGCCGTGGGACGTCCTGACCGAGCACGGCGCCGACGCGTTCCGCTGGTACTACTTCACCTCGAAGCAGCCCTGGGACGGCTACCGGTTCTCGCTGGAGACCGTCGGCGAGTCGGTGCGCCAGTTCCTGAAGCCGCTCTGGAACACCTACGCCTTCTACGTGCAGTACGCGAACCTGGCGGACGACCTCTCCGACGCGCCGCCCGAGACCGATCTCGACCGGTGGATCCTGTCGCGGCTCTCGGCGACTACCGAACGGGTCATCGAGCGGATGGAGGACTACGACACGACCTTCGCGGGCCGCGCGATCGCCGAGTTTGTCGACGACCTGTCGAACTGGTACGTCCGCCTCTCGCGCCGGCGCTTCTGGCGAGGGGACGACCCGGCGGCCTTCCACACGCTGCGCGAGTGCCTGCTCGGCGTGTCGAAGCTGCTCGCGCCGCTCACGCCGTTCGTGACGGACGAGATCTACGACAACCTCGACGGATCCGAGCCATCCGTCCACGTCTGCGACTTCCCGGAGCCAGGCGTTCGGGACGAGCACCTCGAATGGCGTATGCAGGTCGTCCGCAACGCGGTGGAGCTTGGAAGGGCGGCGCGGGGGCACGCGAAGATGAAGATGCGTCAGCCATTGCGCGAGGCGGTCGTGGTGGCCGCCGATCGTGAGCGGAGCGCCATCGAGGACCTTGAGAGCCTCCTCCGGGACGAGCTGAACGTGAGGTCGGTGCGGTACGTGTCGGAGGCCGACGAGCTCGGCCGCTTCGAGCTGAAGCCGAACTACCGAACGCTCGGCCCCCGCTTCGGCAAGCAGATGCCGCAGGTGGCGGCCGCCATCGCGGCGCTCGACCCCGCCAGACTGCGTGACGGCGGCCGCGCCGGGATCAATCTGGAGGGCAAGGATCACGAGGTCGGGCCGGAGGACGTGACCGTGGTGCTCCAGCCGCTCGACGGCTACCAGGTCGAACGCTCGGGCACGCACGCGGTGGCGCTGAACCTCGAGCTCGACGACGAGCTCCGCCGCGAGGGCCTGGCGCGCGAGGTCGTCCACGCGGTCCAGGCGGCGCGCAAGAACGCAGGCCTCGACGTGGACGACCGCATCGCGCTCAGCCTGGCCGGCGACGAGGCCCTGCTCGCGGCCGCGCGCGAGCACCAGGACTACCTGACCGGCGAGACGCTTGCGACTTCGCTGGAGTTCGACGGCGCGCACGACGAGGCGGAGAGCGCCGAGATCGACGGCAGGCTGCTGTCCATCTCGGTTACGCTCGCCGCGTGAAGCTGCCGCTGCCGTTCGACGAGCGTCCCTTCTGGCTACAGGTGGTGGGAGGTATCGTCGTGCCGCTCGTGTTCGGGCTGCTGTGCGGCTTCGCCCTCGGCTGGAACGAGATTCTCTACTACGTCTTGGTGGGTCCGCTCGCGCTCGCGGGCGGCTTCCTCGCCGGCATCGAGCACCGCACTCCGGACGAGGGGCTCGTGCGTGGCGCGATCGGCGGGCTCGTCTTCGGCAGCTTCATCCTGCTCGGCCATGAGATCGCGAACAACGAAGCGAAGGCGCACCTGTCCGACCCGCAGGGCAGCCTCGTGTTCGTCACGGCGCTGTTCGGCGCGATCCTGGGCTGGCTCGGCGCGCGCTGGCGGTCTAGGCAGCCAGAGCCGGGTCCAGCTCCTGCACCAGTCGGTTCTTCGGCATCGCGCCAATGATCTGGTGAACGGGCTGGCCGTTCTTGAAGAGGAGCAGCATCGGGATCGACATCACGTTGTACTGCGCTGCCGTCTGCGGGTTGTCGTCCACGTTCAGCTTCACGATGCGAAGGTCCTCGCTGCGCTCTGACTGAAGCTCCTCCAGATGCGGAGCGATGATTCGGCACGGGCCGCACCAGGGGGCCCAGAAGTCGACCAGAACGGGCTTTTCAGCCTCGATTACTTCCGCCTGGAAGTTGTTGTCGGTGACCTCGTCGAGATTGCCTGCCACGAATGCTCCTTCGGTTGACTCGCTTCAGAAAGTATAGCTTCAGCCTCGGAAGCGGAGAGCCGGCACTTTCCACACCGCCTCGAGCGCGATCCGGGCCGTCATCTTGGAGTTCCCCTCGCGGCGTTCCCGAAACAGGATCGAGACCTCCTTCACGCTGAAGCCCGCCCTGATCGCCCGATACGTGAGCTCGATCTGGAAGCCGTAGCCGTCCGCGTGCACGTCGTTCAGGTCGATCGCCTCCAGCACGCGCCTGTTGAAGCACTTGAAGCCGCCCGTGAGGTCGCGCACCGGCACCTGGAGGAGGGTCCGCGCGTACCACGAGCCGGCCCGCGAGAGCAGCCGCCGGAGCGCCCCCCAATTCTCCACGCCGCCACCCTCGACATAGCGCGATCCGAGCACCACGTCGGCATCGTCCGCGGCGGCGATCAGCCGGGGCAGGTCCGCGGGGTCGTGCGAGAAGTCGGCGTCCATCTCGAGCACCAGCTCGGCGCCCTCGCCGAGCGCCACGTCGAAGCCGGCGAGGTACGCGCGCCCGAGGCCCTCCTTCACGGGCCGGTGGAGCACGCGCACGGCGCCCTGCTCCTCCGCAAGCCGGTCGGCGATCTCGCCCGTGCCGTCCGGAGAGCCGTCGTCCACGACGAGGACGGTGTGCTCGCGCCCCGTCGTCGCCAGCTGCTCGAGCGCGGCGCGCACGACGGCCTCGACGTTCTCGGCCTCGTTGTAGGTCGGAAGGATGAGCCACGCGCCCGGCAAAGCGGCGCGTAGGCTAGTCCTCGCAATGCGCAACGGCGAAATTGCGGAGGCATTCGAGGAGCTGGCCAGCCTGTACGAGCTGGACGGCGCCGTCGTGTACCGCGTCGTCGCCTACCGGAACGCGGCGAAGGCGATCCGGGAGGCCGGCGTGTCGGTCGAGGAGCTCGCGCGACAGGGCCGCGTCACCGAGCTGGCGGGCGTCGGCAAGACGATCGCCGAGAAGATCGACGCGCTGCTCGAGACCGGCTCGATCCCCTCCGCGGACAAGCTGAAGCAGCGCATTCCGTCCGGACTCGTGGAGATCACCCGCATCCCCGGCCTCGGCCCCAAGCGGGCAAAGCTGCTCCACGACGAGCTCGGCGTCGGGTCGATCGACGAGCTGCGCACGGCGGCCGAGCAGGGGCGACTCAGGGACGTCAAGGGCTTCGGCCCGAAGGCCGAGGAGAACCTGCTCGCGGCATTCGCCGCCGGCGCGGACGGCCGTCCCAAGGACCGGATGCTGCTGTCGAAGGCGTTGCCTGTGGGTGAGGAGCTGGTGGAGGCGCTGCGCCGGCACCCGGCCGCGATCCGCGTGGAGCTCGGGGGCAGCGCGCGCCGCCTGGCCGACACCGTGAAGGACCTCGACATCGTCGCCGCCTCGAGCGATCCGGCGGCGCTGTCGAAGGCGTTCACCGAGCTGGAGTCCCTGGACTCGGTGTCGACCTCGGGCGAGGCGGGCGCCAGGGCGGTGACGCACTCCGGCCTCCCGGTGGATCTGCGGATCGTGCCGGAGGAGGCGTTCGGCAACCTCCTCCAGCACTTCACCGGATCGGGCAGGCACAACGAGGCGCTCCGCACCGAGGCGGTCCGGCGCGGCCTCCACGTGAGCGAGTACGGGATCGCCGACGACGAGACGGGGACCTCCGACGCGTTCACGACTGAGGAGGAGGTCTACGAGCGGCTGGGGATGGAGTACATCCCGCCCGAGCTGCGCGAGAACCGCGGCGAGCTGGAGGCGGCGCGCAGCGGCACTCTCCCGAAGCTGATCGAGCTGGCCGACATCCGCGGTGACCTGCACATGCACACGACGCTCTCCGACGGGCACGCGACCGTCGAGGAGATGTCCGAGGCCGCCAGGGCGCTCGGCTACGAGTACGTGGCGATGACTGACCACTCGGCCACGCACGGCTTCGGCAACGACGTCACGCCGGAGGCCCTGCAGGGGCGGGTCGAGGAGATCCGCGCCCTGCCCGACCTCGGGATCACGGTGCTCGCGGGGACCGAGACGAACGTGCTGCCCGACGGCTCGGTCGACTACGCGGACGACGTGCTCGAGCAGCTCGACTGGGTCGTCGCGAGCCTCCACACCTCATTCCGGCTGTCCGAGAAGGAGCAGACGAAGCGGATGCTGAAGGCGATGGAGCATCCGCTCGTGGACGTGATCGGCCATCCGACGGGGCGGCTGATCGAGCGCCGCGAGGCGTACGCGCTCGACCTGGACGCCGTGATTGCCAAGGCCGTGGAGACCGGCACATTTCTCGAGATCAACGCGAATCCCGACAGGCGCGACCTGAACGACGTGTACGCCCGCGCGGCCGCCGAGGCGGGCGTGACGCTGATGATCGACTCCGACGCTCACTGGCCGCGCACGCTCGCGAACATGCGGTACGGCGTGGCAACAGCGCGGCGCGCCTGGCTCACCAGGGAGCACGTGGGCAACACCCGCCCGTGGCCGGAGCTCGACAAGCTGCGTAAGCGGAGCCGCGGCTAGGCGGGCTCGATCCGGCGCAGCCCGGGCAGCCTGATGAGCTTCGGCGGCCCGAGCGGCGACGTTCGGTCGAACCAGAACTCCACCCCGTCGCGTCCCTCGATCGCCTCCACCGCGCTCGACTGCCGCCGCCACAGGAGCGCGACCAGGATGAAGAACCCGGTCGCGACCACGGGCACCTGCGGGAAGAAGAAGCCGATCGCCCCCGCCAGCACGGTGGCGCCGGCAACCGGCCAGAGCCGGTTGAACATGACCGCGCCCGGCTCTAGCTCGGGCAGCGAGTTCGTGCTGCGCGCCTCGGCGAGCAGCCGCCCGATGCCCTCGGTCGTCTCGAGCATCCGCCCCAGCCACAGGCCGCCGAGCACCGCTACGCACCACCACACCGCGGCGACGTAGACGAGGGTGTTCGTGTCGGCGCGGGTGGCGCCGACGATCGACACGACCGCCAGGACGGTCGCGGCCGCGGCGTAGATCAGCACCGACACCCGCAGGAAGTCGCGGAACCTCACGGGGCGTCGAGCTCCGCGAGCACCTGCTGCATGCCGGGAATGCCGTCGACGACGAGCCGGGCCTGCTCGACGATCTCCTGCGGGCCCTCGTCGGAGCGCACCCCCACGGTCACCGCGTCCTCCAGCTCGCCCGCGTCGACCAGCTCGGTCAGCACGCCGAAGGCGTCGAGGTCGGTCACGTCGTCGCCTGCGTAGAGCGCGACGCGCACCGGCGCCCGCTCGAGCAGCTCCCGTACCGCCCGGTCCTTGCCGATGGGCACGGGCGGGCGCACCTCGAGCACCTTGCGCGCCCAGTGCGTCCACAGCCCCTCGCCCACCGCCTCGGAGGCAATCCGCTGCACCAGGGCGCGAGCGGCCTCCTCGTCCGGCGCGCCGCGCCAGTGGAAGCTCACGATCGGGCCCTTGTCCTCGATCCGCACGCGCAGCGCGCGCAACTCGGGTGTGTCGCGCTCACGCGCGAACGCCTGGACCTCCGGCAGGAAGCGGGCGAAGTCGGGCATCACGCGCGCCTCCGAGCTGTCCGGCTCGAGCAGCTCCGCGCCGTGGAGGCCGGAGTACTCGATCCCGCCAACGCCCACCAGCCTCCGCACGTCGGCCGCCGCGCGGCCCGAGATGCACGCAACCCGGGCGTACCGACGCGACAGTCGCCCGAGCAGCAGGGAGGTCTCGTGCGGCACCTGCGCGTCCTGCGCGCGCTCGACGATCGGCGCGAGCGTGCCGTCCACGTCGAAGAAGAGAGCCGAGTGCGAGGGGTCGGCGGTGATGGGGCGTAGGGCCTCCACAACGCGCCGTAGTATGCCCCGGTGCGCCTGGCCGCCATCGCCACCGCCGCCGGCGCCTTCTCAGCCCTCTTCGGAGTCGGGGGCGGAACGATCATCGTTCCCCTGCTCGTGCTCTGGATGGGGTACGGGCACCGCGAGGCCACCGGCACCTCGCTCGCGGCCATAGCGATCATCGGCGCGCTGGCCGCGGCGGCGCACGGTCTCTACGGCAATGTGGACCTCGGAAAGGGGCTCCTGGTGGCCGCGCCGGCGGTCGGCGGCGTGCTCGCGGGCACCGCGCTCCAGCAGCGCGTGTCCGAGCGGGCGGTGGCGGGCGCGTTCGTCGTCCTGCTCCTGATCTCGGCCGCCGTGCTCGTCTTCTGATGGACGCCCTGGACCTCACCGCGCTGATCGCGCTCGGGTTCGTCGCGGGGGTCTCCGGCGGGCTCCTCGGCGTGGGCGGCGGGATCGTCTTCGTCCCCGCGCTAGTCCTGTTCGCCCACCTGACCCCGTTGGAGGCGGTGGCCACCTCGCTGGTAGCCATCGTGCTGGTGGCGGTCGTGGGCACCGTGCGCCAGCGCGAGTACGGAAACGTGCGTCTGCGCGACGGCCTCCTGATCGGCATTCTGTCGCCGCTCGGCGTCGTGGTCGGGGTCGTGCTCGCGAATGCCCTGCCGGAGCGGGCGCTCGAGCTCTCCTTCGCGGGCCTGCAGGTCGCCTTCGCGTGGCGACTGGCTCGAAGCGCGGTGTTGCGCTAGGTTCCCGCCCACGTGGAGATCCTCGACGTAGAAACCGAGGACCGCAACGGACTCGTGCACGTGGCGCTGAAGGGAGAGCTGGACCTCTCCACGGTCGCCAAGGTGCAGGACGAGCTGCGGCGGGTGGAGGAGAGCGAACCGCCGGTGGTGGTGCTCGACCTGTCCCGCCTGACCTTCCTCGATTCGACCGGCCTGCGCTGCCTCGTCACCGCCGACGAGCGCGCCCGCGAGGCCGGCCGGCGCGTCGTCATCGTGCGCGGGCCCGAGCCCGTGCAGCGCGTATTCGCCATCACCCGCTTGGAGGAGCGGCTCGAGATGGTGGATGACGCATCCGCCGTCAACTGACGCCCCCACCAGGTTTCACATCTCCCCGAAAGGGTGATATGTGACGCGTGACACCAGCCGTCTTGTTGGGGGAGCCGGCGGCTGAGTCTCCTGAGGCACGGAGACTCGCGGACGACAGGCTCCTTGAGCGCTACCACCGCGAAGGTGAGCTCGAGGCTCGCGACGAGCTCGTGGTGCGCTTCATGCCGCTCGCGCGGCAGCTCGCGTCGCGGTACCGCCACGCCGGCGAGCCGCTCGAGGATCTCGTCCAGGTGGCGTGCGTGGGCCTGATCAAGGCCGTGGACCGGTACGACCCGGATCGCGGGAACGGCTTCACGCGCTACGCCGTGCCGACGATGCTCGGAGAGATCAAGCGGCACTTCCGCGACAAGGGCTGGTCGGTCCACGTGCCGCGGGCGACCCAGGAGCTGGTGCTCAAGGTCGGGGAGGCGCTCGGCGAGCTCCCCTCGAAGCTCGGTCGCTCTCCCACGCCGCGCGACATCGCGGCCGCGGTCCACGCGCCCGTGGAGGACGTGCTGGAGGCGATGGAGGCGGCCACGGCCTACGAGGCCGTGTCGCTCGACGCTCCCCGCCCCGGCACGGGCGAGGAGGAGAGCTGGACGCTGGCTGAGTCGCTGTCCGACGACGAGCACGGGTACGAGCTCGTCGAGATAGGTGAGACGCTGCGCGGCACCCTGGAGGCACTGCCGGCGCGCGAACGGCTGATCCTCCGCCTGCGTTTCGAGGAGGACCTCACGCAGGCGGAGATCGCCGACCGCGTTGGCGTCTCGCAGATGCACGTTTCGCGCCTGCTCAGGCGGTCATTGGATCGCCTTTCCGCAGCGGGCGCCGCAGCGGCGTAGCATTCGTGGCCGTGGCGCAGGAGCTCAGCTCACGCCCGGAGGTGGCGGCGCTGATCGCACGCGGCGAGGAGCGCGGGTGCATCAACCTGTCGGAGTTCGACGAGCTCACACAGGCGCTCGAGCTGGGCGACGAGGACGTGGACACGCTGGAGACGCATCTCGAGTCACAGGGCATCGACATCAACGACGACTGCGGCCGCACTGGCGTGGAGCCCACCGCCTTCCGTAACGGTGAGCTGGCCGCCGCGACCACGGACGCGCTTCAACTGTTCCTCAACGAGATCCGCCGCTATCCGCTGCTGACAGCGCAGGAGGAGGTCGAGCTCTCCAAGCGGATCGAGCAGGGCGACCTCGCGGCGAAGGAGCGCATGATCAACTCGAACCTGCGGCTCGTGGTCTCGATCGCCAAGAAGTACCAGGGCCAGGAGCTGTCGCTGCTCGACCTGATCCAGGAGGGGATCTTCGGCCTGATCCGCGCCGCGGAGAAGTTCGACTGGCGGAAGGGCTACAAGTTTTCGACCTACGCGACCTTCTGGATCCGCCAGGCGATCCAGCGCGGCCTCGCGAACAAGGCGCGCACGATTCGGATCCCAGTCCACATCGGCCAGCGCGAGCGCAAGATCGTGCGCGCGGAACGCGAGCTGTCCGCCACGATGGGCCGCGAGCCCACCGATGACGAGATCGCCTCCCACGCCGAGTTGCCACTCGACCAGGTGGAGGAGGTGCGCGACGCGGCCCGTACCGTCACGAGCCTCGACCGCCCGGTGGGCGAGGAGGGCGACACCGCCCTCGGTGACCTGCTGGAGGGAGGCACTCCGCCGGTGGACCAGGAGGTGGAGGTGAGCCTGTCGGAGGAGCTCCTCCGCAAGACGATCCAGGATCTGCCGGAGACGGAGCGCGACGTGATCACGTTGCGGTTCGGGCTGACCGGCGATGACCCCAAGCCGCTGCGCGAGACCGGCAGGCGGCTCGGGCTGTCCGCCGAGCGGGTGCGCCAGATCGAGTCGCGCGCCCTGAAGCGGCTCGCGATGCGCAGAGAGCTCGAAGCGCTCCGCGAAGTGGCCTAAGGAAGGACCAGCCGTCTCCCTGGGCCGTCCCCCGCAGGGTCCGGCGCGGGGCTCCGGATGGCCCTTTCAATGGGCCTACCCGACCGTGAGGCGGCGAAACTCAGGCAGGGGCACGTCGGGCGTTCGTACGATGCCGAGGGCGGCCACCAGGAAGTGAAGCCCGGGAGCGAACCGCGCCGGGCGCCCGTCGCCCTCCGGCGAGTAGGACTCGCGGGCGTCGAGCAACTCGACGATCCAGCGGCAGACGGCGGTCTGGGCCGCGTCGTCGCCCACATCGCACGCGAGCCGGACGAGCGCGAGCGTCTCGGCGGGCTCAACTCCGTTGAAGGCCTGTCCGATCGCGCTCAGGAGGGATGAGTAGACGCGGTCGAGGAGCGGGTCCTGCGAGAGCCCCGCGGCGCCGGGCGCCGGCCCGAGGTCGAGCGGGTCGTCGCCGTTCACGATCCTGAGCGCCTGTCCGCCCACCACGCCGCGGACCTGTTCCGCGTCGAGGCCGATCTGGAGCGCGTGCCGGGTCGTCATCACGCTTGCCCAGACCGGCGAGCCGTACGGCGCGTCGCTCGCCATCAGCACCTGCCCGGGCGGCACCAGGGCGAGCAGCGCCTGGAGGTCGGCCGGTGCCCACCACGAGGTGTCGAAGAACAGGTTCGGGTGGTCCGGCGCCTCGCGCCAGATCCACGCAAGGTCGGAGATCCCCGCGTGCGCGAGGATCAGCCTCATGCCGGGGTGGTTGCCGGTGGCCTCGACGGCGTGGCGGCCGAGGGCCGGGATGCCGCGCCCGGCGTGGACCAGCACCGGCAGTCGCCGCTCGTCGGCGAGCGCGAACACGGGAGCGAGGTTCGGATGGTCGAGGGCGAACTGCTCGGCGCGCGGGTGGAGCTTGATGCCGCGGGCGCCGCGGTCGAGAGCGCGCTCGGCCTCCGCGAGGGCGTCGCGATGCGGGTCCAGCCGGCAGAAGGGGAACAGGCGTCCGTCCGTGGCGCCGGCCTCCTCGATCACCATGTCGTTCGCCGCCGAGTATCCGTCGGGCTCGTGCATCGGGAAGACGAACGCACGAGCATCGATGCGCTCGAGCGAGGCGACGAGCTGCTGGCGGGTGCACCTGTAGCCGTCGGGATCGTTCGACCCGATGTGCGTGTGCGCGTCCAGCGGCTCGAGGTCGCCGATCTCCTCCCGGAGCAACTCGAACCACGGCACCATGCCGCTGTCGTCGATCACGCCGCTGAGACTACGAAGTCTCGAGCAGGAAATGCGAGGGCTCGCCGTTTTCGCGGACGAGCGTGAGCGTCCCGACCACCGGCACGAGCAGGCCCTGCGCGTGCACGTAGCCGGTCTTGATGTCCACGGACTCGACCTTGCCGCCCAGCATGTCCTTCATCTGCTGACGGTGCTTGTCGAGGTTCGCGCGGTCCATCACCGGCGGCCACACCGCCTGCTGGAACTCCGACTCGGTGTAGCCCAGGAGATCCGTGAATCCCTGGTTGAGCTCCTGGAAGCGGCCGTCGAGCGCGATTCGCGCCTTCGGCTCCTTCACGTCGTCGAACCCGGGCAGCGGGTCTCGCTTTGGTCCCTCTTCCTTCTTCGAGAACAGCGGCTGGCGCGGCTTCAGCGCGGGCGCCTCCTCGTCGGGCGCCGCGCCGTTCCCGATCGCCGCGGCCATGGACCCCTCCTCGGCGGCATGCGGCTGGTAGCGGCTGATCACGCGCACCTCATCGTGCTCGCGATGGCCGTGGGCGGTCGCGCCTGCCTCGTCGGCCGCCTGGCGCGCGACCCCGGCGGCCTTCTCAGCCTTCTCCGCCGCCTCACGTGCGCGCTCGGCCTCGCGCTCGGCGGCCGCCGCCGCGTCGGCGAGCTTCCGCGCCGCCTCCTCGACGGAGCCGGCCTGGTCGCCCGCGCGCGACGCGTGCTGCCCCGCGCTCACGGCGGAGTCGTGCGCGCGCATGAGATGGCGCTCGGCGGCGACCACGGCCGCCTCGGCGCGCTCCGCCTGGCGCTCGACACCGGCGGCGCGCTCGTCAACGCGCGCAACCTTCGCCTCCACCTCGCCCGCCAGTTCGGCGCTCCGCTGTGCGGCCGCCTGCGCCTGCGTGGCGGCGGCGTCCACGCGGGCCGCGTCGCGCTGTACCCCTGCTGCTGTTTCCTCGGAGCGCTCGACACTGCGCTCGATCGTGCCGGCGGCCGTGTTCGCGCGCTCGATGTCCTTCTCGATCCGTCCCGCGAGCTCGTCGCCGCGCTGGATCGCCGTCTGGGCATGCTCGGCGGCCTGCTCCGCACGCTCCGCCACCGCCTGCTGGTCCGCGGCCGCCTGAAGGACGCGCTCCACCTCGGCGCTGGCGCCCGCGGCGGCCTCCTCCGCGCGTGCAGCCTGGGCATCGATGGCTCCCGCCGCCTGCTCCGCTCGCTCCGCTCTCGCCTGCGCTGCAGATACCGCCTGCTCGGCGCGAACGGCGTGCGCCTCGGCGGCGGCCACCACGCCGGCCGCGGAGGCCGCGTGCGACTGCGCCTCCGCCACGGCCCGCTCCGCATCGGCGGCGCGGGCGCTCACGACCTCGGCCACGCCGCGTGCGCTCGCCAGCTCGCTCTCGATGCCGCCGAGCGCCTGCTCGGCCTGAGCCACGCGCTCCTCGACGGTCGACACGCTGTCGGCGGCGCGCAGCGCCTGCGCCTCGGCCGCGCCGGAGGCCTGCTCGGCGTGCACGGAGCGCGCCTGTGCCTCGGTGGCGGCCTCGGCCGCCGCGGCGGAATGGGTTCGCGCGGCGTCGGCGGCCTGCTCGGCCTGCGCCGTCAGGCGCTCCACCGCCGCGACCGCGTCCGCCGACAGGGCTGCTCCGTCTCCACCTGCCTGTGCGCCGGTGGACCGCAGCTGCGCCAGCTCGTGGCGTAGCTCGCCCACCTGGGAGCGCGACTCCTCCGCTCGCTGCCGCTCGTCCGTCACCGAGCGCACGAGCGCGTTCAGCTTTGCGTGGGTGTCGGCGAGGTCGCCCGCCAGCACCCGGTGCTCCTCGATGCGCTCGCCCTCGAGCGAGTCGAGCTTCGTGCGGACCTCGCCCAGCTCCACACCCAGGCGCTCCCACTGCTCCGATCGCGCGAGCGCCTCGGCGAGCTCGGGCGTGACCGTGCCGTCCCGGCTCTCGTTCGCACGCGCGTCGCGCTCGGCGGCCTGGGCAGCCAGCGCGCTCGCCAGCTCGTCGACCTGCGCGCGAGTCTCGGCGAGCGCCCCGCTCAGGTCGGGCGCGGCGGCGGCATTGGTGACCTCCTGCTCGAGCTGCTCGACGCGCGCGGTGGTGCGCTCGACGAGCTCGCTCAGCTCCTGGGGTGCCTCGGGCGCGGTGCCCTCCAGCGCGGCGAGCCTCGTCCTGAGCTCTTCGACCTCGTCGCCCGGGCTCGCCCCGGCCACTCGCGCGAACTCCTCGGCGAGCGCCTCCACGCGCTGGCGTATCTCCTCCACAGCGGGCCCCGCGGCCGCTTCGTCACCGGCCTGCCGGTGGGCGTCCG
>JBEVKE010000083.1:0-16410 GCA_040509835.1 Thermoleophilaceae bacterium | reverse complement strand
GAGTGATGGGTCAGCCGAACCTGAACCAGATGATGCAGCAGGTCCAGAAGATGCAGGCCGACATGGCGAAGGCTCAGGAGGAGCTGAAGCACGAGGTCGTGGAGGCCAGCGCCGGCGGCGGGATGGTCACGGTAAAGATCAGCGGTGAGCTGGAGCTGAAGGAGCTCACCATCGACCCCGATGCCGTGGACCCCGAGGACGTCGAGATGCTCCAGGACATGGTCCAGGCCGCCGTGAACGAGGCGATCCGCTCCGCCCAGGAGCTGGCCGCGTCGAAGATGAACGCCGCGGCCGGCGGTCTGGCCGGGCCCGGCGGGCTGGGCGGCCTGGGGATCCCCGGCCTCTAGGTCGCGCCTGCGGTCCGCAGGCTGCGCGACGGCCTCCGCTCGCCTAGCGCAAAGCGCGGCTCCGGCTCCGCTCGCCCGGCGAGGACGGCCGCCACGTGCTCGGCGAGCGCCGGTCCGTGCTTGTAGCCGTGCCCGGAGCCGCCGCCGAGGAGCCACACACCGGGGTGCTCGGGGTGCCGGTCGAACAGGAACTCGCCGTTCGCGGTAAGCCCGTAGTGGCACGCGGGCGTGCCGGACACCGGCGCGGAGGCGAGCGGCGGGAAGCGGGCGCCGAGATACTCGCGCGCCGCCGCAACCGCATCCGGGGTGGCCTCGAGCGGGCGATGGTCGGGGTCCACCTCCACACCGTCGTGGTCGGCCGCGACCTTCATGCCGTACGGCTCGATGAGGCCGTGGCCGTAGAAGGCGGCGTCGAAGTCGACCCAGCCGGGCCCGCGGCACTCGGGCGGCACGTCGAACAGGGTGAGCTGCTGGAACGTCACGCGCAGGCGCACGAGCTCTGGGAAGAGCCGTCCGAGCCACGCGCCGCACGCCCACACGACGACATCGGCCTCGAGCCGGTCCCGGCCCAGCCGGACCAGCGATCCGTCCGGGCGGGCGTCTCCCGTCACGAGTCGCGCGCCGGCGTCGCCGGCCCGATCGACGAGCGCGCGGACACCGTCCGCGGCGCGCAGCACGCCGCCCTCCGGCTCGTACAGGACGAACGCGAGGTCTTGCACGGCGAGGGCCGGGAACAGCCGCTGTGCCTCTCCCGGATCGAGCCGTTCTACGGGCACTTCGGCGGCGCGCAGAACCTGCTCGCCCGCCGCCTCCCATCCGTCCTCGCGCCGCACGAACCAGGCGAGGCCGGTCTCCTCAAGCACGCCGGGGAGCTCGCGCCACAGCTCGAGCGCCCGCCGAGCGGAGCGCATGTAGAACGCGTCCGGCCCGTGCAGGCTTCGGATCAGGCGGGTCTCGCCACCCGACTCGGCGCGTGGGTGAGCCGGCTCGAGGCGCTCGATCAGCGTGACGTCCCACTCGTCGCGCGCCAGCCGGTCGGCGAGCGAGGCGCCGAAGACGCCGGCGCCGATGACGACCGCGGAGGGCACCCGCGGAGGGTACTGTCGCCGCCGCCCGCGAAGCTACGCTTGACGGCCCTTGTTCGCAGCACCGGTCAACCGGCTGATCACCGAGCTCGCTCGCCTGCCCGGCATCGGCCAGCGCACCGCGCAGCGGCTCGCGTTCCACATCCTCAGCGCCTCCGAGGAGGAGGCGCTCGGGCTCGCCGATGCGATCCGCGAGGTCAAGGCGACCGTCGGCCACTGCGAGGTGTGCTTCAACCTCGCCACTGAGTCGACGTGCCGCATCTGCCAGGACGAGCGGCGCGAGCAGGCCACCATCTGCGTGGTCGAGCAACCGAGCGACGTGATCCCGATCGAGCGCTCCGGCGAGTTCCACGGCCGCTACCACGTGCTCGGCGGCGCGCTGTCGCCCATCGACGGCGTGGATCCCGAGGATCTACACGTCGCCGAGCTGCTCGGGCGGGTGGACAACGGCGCCGCGGTCCGCGAGGTCGTGATCGCGACGAATGCCACCACCACAGGCGAGGCCACGGCCCTCTACCTCGCCGACGCGCTCCGCGAGCGCGCACCCGACGTGGTCGTGACCCGCCTGGCCAGCGGCCTGCCGGTGGGGTCCGATCTCGAGTACGCGGACGAGATCACGCTCGGCCGTGCTCTTCGCGGTCGCCAGGCCATCTAGCGGGCGTAGGATCAGAGCATGGCTACCCGCCTTGTTCGGGGAGCGTGCCCGCACGACTGTCCCGACACATGCGCCATGCACACGACCGTCGAGGACGGGCGGGCGGTCAAGGTGACGGGAGACCCGGACCACCCGATCACGGTCGGGTTCCTCTGCGGAAAGGTGTCGAACTACCTCGACCGCGTCTACTCGGACGAGCGCATCCTCCACCCGCTGGTGCGCGAGGACGGCGACTTCAGGCGCGCTACTTGGGACGAGGCGCTCGACCGCGTCGCCGAGGCACTCCTCCAAGCGCGCGGCGAGTTCGGCGGCGAGTCGATCCTGCCGTACAGCTACATGGGCACGCAGGGCCTGATCCAGGGGAACACGATGTCGGCGCGTGTGATGAACGCGCTCGGCGCCTCGGCGCTCGAGCGCACGATCTGCGCCACGGCCGGGATCGCCGGCACGGTGCAGGCGCACGGCGTGTCGCCCGAGGTCGATCCCGAGGAGTGGCCGAACGCCCGCTACCTGCTGATCTGGGGCTGGAACCCGCTGTCGACGGCGCCCCACCTCTGGCGCAAGTTGCTCGATGCCCGCAGCCAGGGCGCCCGGCTGGTGGTGGTCGACCCCTTCCGGAGCCGGACGGCGCGGCTCGCCGACGAGCACCTGCGCCCGCTGCCGGGCACCGACGCCGCGCTGGCCATCGGGATGATGCGCGCCATCGTCGACGCCGGGCTCCATGACGAGGAGTGGTGCCGAGCGCACACGGACGGCTATGACGAGCTGCTCGCCCGGCTCGGCGAGACCTCCGTCGAGGAGTGCGCGGCGGCGTGCGGAGTGGACGCCGACACGATCGCCCGCGTCGGCCGCGACTTCGCCTCCACCCGGCCCTCGCTGCTGCGGCTCGGCGTGGGTGCCCAGCGCCACGCCGGGGCGCCCGCCGCGTACGCCACGGTCTCGACGATCCCGCTGCTCACGGGGGCCTGGCGGGACCGCGGCGGCGGCTGCTCGTACATCCCCACAGCCACCGCGGGCGCGATCAGCGCCGCCGCGCTCCAGCTGGAGGATCTGTGCCCCGGCCCGGTCCGGACGATCAACATGTCCCGGCTCGGCGAGGCGCTCACCGACCCGGGCATGGACCCGCCGGTCAAGGCGCTCGTGTGCTGGAGCTCGAACCCCGCCTCGATTGCGCCCGATCAGGAGCGGGTGCTCGAGGGCCTGGGCCGGGACGACCTCTTCACGGTCGTGCTCGAGCAGTTCATGACCGACACCGCGCGGCACGCCGACGTGATCCTCCCGGCCACCACGCAGCTCGAGCACCTCGACGTGGTGTTCTCGTGGGGCCACCACTACGTGACCTGGAACGAGCCGGCGATCGAGCCGCTCGGCCAGGCGAAGCCGAACACGGAGACGTTCCGGCTCCTGGCCGAGCGGCTCGGCCTCGACGATCCGTGCTTCAGCGACAGCGACGACGACCTCGTGGAGCAGCTGCTCGCCGGGTTCGAGGAGAACGGCCTGCGCGACCGGGGGTGGACGAAGGTCGATCTCGGACAGAGCCCGACCCCGCACGCGAACGGCGGCTTCGGGACCGAGAGCGGCCGCGCGATCCTGCACGCGCGCTACGAGCCCCCTGCCGAGGTGGCGGACGCGGCGTTGGCCGAGCGCTTCCCGCTGGCGCTCGTCACGCCGAAGACCCACCTGTTCCTCAACTCAACGTTCGCCAATCAGCGGCGGCAGCACTCGGCGCAGCCCTCGCCCGAGGTTGTCGTCAGCCCCGAGGATGCCGCGGCGCGGGGCATCGAGGACGGCGCGATCGTGCGCGTCTTCAACGACCGCGGCTCCTTCAGCTGCGCCGTCCGCGTGTCGGACGACGCCCGCCCAGGCGTGCTGGTCGCTCCGATGGGCTGGTGGAACGCGGACTACCCGGGCGGCCGGAGCAGTCAGGCCACGACGCCCCAGCTGCTCACGGGCGAGGGCAACGCGCCCACGTTCAACGACAACCGCGTGGAGCTGGAACCCGCCTAGCGGATCAGTCCGTAGTCCTGCTTCGCAAGCAGGATGCGGCCCACCGCCTCGTCCAGCCGGCGGCGCGGTATCCGCCCGCGCTGCACCGCCCTCAGCACCGCCACGTACGCGGCCTGCTGGTCGCCCGCGCCGCCGGAGATGTACAGTGCGTCGGCTCCCGCCCGCAGCGCCTGCACGGCCGCGTCCGGTACCGACACGAGCGTGGTCACGCCGGGGTCCGCCAGGTCGTCCGTCATCGCAACGCCCTTGAAGTGCATGTCTCGCCGCAGCAGCGTCGAGTCCACCGCGCGCGACAGCGAGGCCGGCTCCGTGAAGTCGCTGAAGGGGTACAGCGCGGAGGAGATCGTCACGCCGGGCACGCCCGCGTCGATCGCGGCGCGGAACGGCACGAGATCGCGCTGGCGCAGCTCCGCCAGGCCGAGCCCCACCGTCGCGGGCCCGTCCTGGGTGGACTGGTCGGTGGCCCCCATGCCGGGGAAGTGCGCGGCGGAGCTGAACACGTGCTCGGCGCGGTACGCGTGAACCACCGCGTCCGCGTACGTGGCCACCTCGTCCGGGTCGTCCGAGTACACACGCGAGCCGAGCGCCGTGCCGGTCTCCGAGCTGCCGACGTCCAGGACCGGTCCCAGAACCGCGTTGATCCCGAGCGCGAGCAGGCTCTTGGCCGAGTCGCGGGCCTGCGCGGCGGCCTCGCGCGCGGAGCGCAGGTCCGCAGGCGCCGCGGTTGGCGGGAGATCGGGGAACGAGTTGAGATCGCCGCCCTCCTGGCTCGCGAACACCCACGGAGGCACGTGGCGCTTGTCGCGCGCGATGGTGGCCGCCTCGTTCGCGAGCGTGCCGACCTGGCCGACGTCCGCGTAGTTGTTCTCGCCCAGGACGATGCCGCCGAGGTCGAGCCGCGCCAGCCGGCCGAAGATGTCCGCCGACGTGTCTGTTCCGTTGAAGCCGAGCACGAACAGCTGCGCGACCTTGCGCTCGGTGGGGAGGCGCCGTGCCAGGTCGGCCACGCTCTTCGGCACCGCCGGCCCGGCCCCGCGCTGCGACTCGGGCGGCGGGGGCACGATCTTCGCAAGGAACGAGATGTGCTCCTTGGGAGCGCCGCGGCCGGCCGACGGCACGCTTGACGAGCTGTCGTCACCATCGCCGTGCCCGGCCCCGACCACCGCGCCCGCAGCCACCGCGACAAGCGCGATTGCCGCCAGGACAGCGAGTGTGAGACGGCGCCGGGCCGATTCAGCGGGCACCGGTGGAAAGCTATCGTTGCCCGTCATGCCGTCTCCCGGCACCGACACCGTGGTGATGAAGTTTGGCGGCACATCCGTCGCCGACGCCGAGCGCATCAAGCGAGCGGCCCAGCGCATCGTGACCGCGAAGGAGGCGGGCACGAACGTGGTGGCGGTCCTGTCGGCGCGCGGCAAGCACACCGACGAGCTGGTCTCGCTCGCGTACGAGGTCTCGGACCGGCCGGACCCGCGTGAGATGGACATGCTGCTCTCGACCGGCGAGCGCGTGACCTGCGCCCTCGCGGCCATGGTGATCAACGACCTCGGTCACGAGGCGATCTCGCTCACTGGCTCTCAGGCCGGGATCGTCACGGACAGCGGCCACACGAAGGCGAAGATCATCGAGGTGAAGGCGGATCGGATCCGGCGTGGGCTCGACGGCGGCAAGATCGTGCTCGTGGCGGGTTTCCAGGGCGTGTCCCAGGACTCGCTCGACGTTACGACGCTCGGCCGCGGCGGCTCGGACACAACTGCGGTCGCGCTCGCGGCCGCGCTGGGCGCCGAGGTCTGCGAGATCTACACCGACGTGGCGGGCGTGTTCAGCGCCGATCCGCGGATCGTGCCGAACGCGAGGAAGCTGCCGGTGCTCACCTTCGAGGAGATGCTCGAGATGTCGGCGAGCGGGGCCGGGGTGCTTCAGCTTCGCTCCGTGGAGTACGCCCGCAACCACGCCGTGACGATTCACTGCAGATCGAGCTTCGACGACGGAGCCGGTACCGTGATCCAGGACGAGGACCAGACCATGGAACGACCGCTCGTTACAGCCGTGACCCACTCGACCGCGGAGGCCCGTATCACGCTCACGGGACTCCCGGACGTGCCCGGCATCGCCGGCCGAGTGCTCACCGCGCTGGCCGACGCCAACATCAACGTGGACATGATCATCCAGAACGAGCCGCAGTCCGAGGGCCATCTGGCGGACATGTCGTTCACCGTTCCGCGCGATGACGTGGCTGAGGCGCGCGAGGCGCTCGAGCTGCTCAAGCAGGAGCTCGGCTTCGGCGAGGTCCAGAGCGATGACCGGATGGGGAAGGTGTCAGTCGTGGGAGCCGGAATGAAGAGTCATCCCGGCGTCGCGGCCAAGACGTTCACCGTGCTCGGCGAGGCCGGGGTGAACATCGAGATGATCTCCACCTCGCCGATCAAGATCTCGTGCGTCGTACGCGAGGAGCACGTGGCAGACGCCGTGCGCCGGCTGCACACGGCGTTCGAGCTCGGCGCCGACGCGGTGCTGCCCGAGGACGTGGCGGGAGTGCACCGCCCCAAGGTGGCCTAGGCGATGAGGGTCGCCGTTGTGGGCGCCACCGGCGCGGTGGGCTCGACGATGCTCGAGGTGTTGCGCGAGCGCTCGTTCCCGGCCGACGAGGTGGTGCCGTTCGCCTCCGAGCGCTCGGCCGGCCGCTCGCTCCCGTGGGGCGACGGGTCGCTGACCGTCGTGCCGCTCGACGACGACACGATCCAGGGCTTCGACATCGCGCTGTTCTCCGCCGGGTCGAAGGTGAGCGAGGAGTGGGCGCCGCGCTTCGCCGATGCGGGCGCCGTCGTGGTCGACAACTCCTCCCAGTGGCGGATGCACGAGGACGTGCCGCTCGTGGTGTCCGAGGTCAACCCGGAGGCGCTCGACGGCCACAAGGGGATCGTGGCGAATCCGAACTGCACCACGATGCAGACGGTCGTGGCGCTCGGGCCGATCCTGCGGCACGCCGGGATCGAGCGGATCGTGATGTCGAGCTACCAGGCGGTGTCGGGCACAGGGCAGCGCGCGGTCGACGAGCTGCACGACCAGGTGGACGCCCAGCTCCACGGACAGGAGATGCCCGTGCCCGCGGTCTATCCGCATCAGATCGCGTTCAACGTGCTGCCGCAGGTCGAGACCTTCAGGGACGGCGACGACTACACCACTGAGGAGCGCAAGTGCATGGGCGAGACGCGCAAGATCCTCGGCGAGGAGGACATCGGCGTGTCCGCCACCTGCGCGCGCGTGCCCGTGTTCACCGGGCACTCCGTCTCGGCGAATGTGCAGACCCGCGACCCGCTGTCACCGGAGGAGTGCCGCGAGCTCCTGTCCGGGGCGCCCGGCGTGACGGTGATCGACGACCCGGCCAACGGCCTGTACCCGACGGCGCTCGATGCCGCCGGCCGCGACGACGTGCTGGTGGGGCGGATCCGGCGCGACCCGTCGCACGAGCGGTGCCTCAACCTCTGGATCGTCGGCAACAACCTGCGCAAGGGCGCCGCGACCAACGCGGTGCAGGTCGCGGAGCTCCTGAACGTGCGCGGGCTGCTGCGCGCGGCCGCTAGCCGGTCGTAACCGGCCTGCGGTCGTCGTCCACGACGACCGGCTCCCGCTGCGCCCTCCGCGCAAGCTCCCGCCGCGAGGGCACGCCGAGCTTGCGGTAGATGCTGCGCGCGTGCGTGCGCACCGTCTCGACGCCGATCGCGAGCGCATCCGCGATCTCCGAGTTGGTGCACCCGTCCTGAAGCAGCTCGAGCACGTCTCCCTCGCGGGCGGTCAGCTCGGTGCCCTCCACGCCGAGCCTGTCCACGCCGCCGCCTGCTGCCGCCGAGCGCGGCAGCACGTGCATGCCGCGCGACGCGAGGTGAATGGCGTTCACGATGTCGCGCGCCTCCGTCTCCTTCGACAGGCATCCGGTCGCGCCGAAGGACAGCATCTGGGTGCACTCGGCCGCCGTCGGGCGGTGCGCGAGCACCACGACGCGGGTCTCGGGCAGCCGCTGCGTGAGCGCCTGTACCTCGAACGGGCTGGCGAGAGCCGCAAAGTTCAAGAGGACGACCGCGGGCGAGTGCCTCGCCGCGACCGACTCGATCTCAGACAACGGGATGTCGCGCGCCGCGAGGTCGAGGTCGGGATCGCCTTCGATCACGCTCTCGAGTCCCTTGGCGATGAGATCCTCGAACTTGCCCGCGACTACCGTCGCCATGATGGTGACAGCGGGTGAGCTTCCATACTCACCCCGGGTTACCCAGACCGGCTAGAAGCTATGCCGCCTATGCGGCGGCGAGCTCTGCGACCTTGCGCTGAACCTCGTCGGTGGGCACAACGTGCTTGCCCATGCCTAGCTCCTTCGGCTCGAGGCCCAGCGCGAGCCCGACCATCTGGGGCAGGTGCAGGACCGGGATGCCGAGGTCGCGTTCCACGAACTTCTGCGCGGCCGGCTGTTGCAGGTCGAGGTTCAGGTGGCAGAGTGGGCAGGGGGTGACGAGGCAGTCGGCGCCGGCGTCGATCGCGTCCGCCAGGTGGCGGCCGGCCTGGCGCAGCGAGGTCGTGCGGTTCATCGTGATCACCGGGAAGCCGCAGCACTTGCGCGCGCCCGCGTACTCCACCGCCTCACCGCCGAGCGCCTCGATCAGGAGACCGAGGTACTGGTCGCGCTGGGGGTGCTCGTCGAAGCCGAGCCGCTTGGACGGCCGCACGATGTAGCACCCGTAGAACGGTGCGATCCGAAGGCCCTCGAGCGGGCGCCTGACCCGCTCGCGGAGGGCGTCGAAGCCGATCTCCTCGGCGAGGATCCAGAGGAAGTTCTTGTTCCACCAGTCGCCGCCCGTCTCGTAGGAGAGGCCCTCGTCCCGCAGGTGGGTGTTCACCTCGGTCCGGTAGTTCGAGCTGGCGTCCAGCCGCTGCTGGCACTCGGACTGCGCGCCCTGGCAGGTAGAGCAGATGTTCATCATCCCGGCGGCGCCCTGCACCTGCTGGGCCATGGCGAACGTTCGCGCGTTCAGCGCGTCCGCCAGTTCCTGGTTGTGCTCGGCGATCACCCCGGCGCCGCAGCAGTTGGCGCGGTCCAGCTCCACCAGCTCGAGGTCGAGCAGCGGCGCCACCTTCGCCATGGAGCCGTGCAGCTCCGGAGTGAATCCCCGGGACACGCACCCGGGCCAGTAAGCCAGCTTCATGCGCCTTCCTCGTTCTCGCCCAACTCGCCGACGATGTACAGGTTCAGCTCGATCCGCTCGTCGTGCGACTCGATCTCGTGGAAGATCTTCCGCACGTTCTTCTGGTCGGGAAGCTTCGGGTGCAGCAGTGCCTTGCGCGGGGTGACCTTGCCCGACTTGAGGCCGCGGAACGCGGTGGGAAGCTCGCGCGTGAGCTGCTTGGCGCCGGAGGGCGTGAGCTGCCCCTTGACCAGTGACCCGTCGCCGAACGACCGCGGCAGGAGCTGCGCCTCGTGAAGAGTGCCGTACTTCTCGATCAGGGTCACGAACGCCTTCTCGTGGCCGAAGCCGTTGTTGTCGTCCTTGATCCCGTAGTCGTCCGTCGCGCGGCGGCGCAGGCGCATGATCTGGTTCATCGGCGCCACGTCCTTCGGGCACACCTCCACGCACGCGAAGCAGTGCGTGCAGTCGTAGATGCCGTGCGGGTCCTCGGCGAGGTCCCTGAGGCGCGCCTCCTCCTCGCCGTCGCGCGGGTCGCCCACGAAGCGGTAGGCCTTGGCCAGAGCGGCGGGGCCGATGAAGTCGGGATCGACCTCCATCGACAGGCACGCCGACACGCACACGCCGCAGTGGATGCAGGCCATGGCCTGCGTCACGTCCAGCATCGCCTCGGCCGGGACGATGTACTCCTGCCCCTCGGGCGGCTCCTCCGCCGGCACGAGCCACGGCACCACGCGGCGCACCTTCTTCCAGTGCACCGCCTCCATGTCCGTGACGAGGTCCTTCAGGACCGGCATGTTGCCCATCGGCTCGACGGTCACGAAGCCGTCGCGGCCCTGCTCGGCGGCCTCGCCGATCCTGGTGTTGCACGCGAGCGCGGAGCGGCCGTTGATGCGGACGCCGCACGACCCGCAGATCGCGGCGCGGCACGAGCAGCGAATGGCGATGGAGGCGTCCTCGCGATCCTTCACCTGGAGGATGCCGTCGAGCACCGAGCGCTCGGGCGGGAGGTCCACGTCGTAGTCGGCCCAGTAGGCGGGCTCGGCGGACTCAGGGTCGAAGCGGCGGATCTTCAGCTTGAAATCGGCCATCTCAGTAAGTGCGCTCCTGGGGCTCCCACTGGGTCATCGTGACCGGCGAGTAGGAGAGCTCGGGCTCGGCGCCGTTGGCCGAGACGTTGATGTGCTTCAGCCACTCGTCGTCGTTGCGCTCCGGATAGTCGGTGCGGTACTGCGCGCCGCGGCTCTCCTTCCGCTCGATCGCGGAGATCACGATCACCTCCGCGTTGTCGAGCATGAACTGGAGCTCGATGGCCCCCAGCACGTCCTGGTTGAAGACGCTGCCCTTGTCGTCGACGGCGAGGTTCTGCGCCTCCTCCTTGAGGCGGCGGACGATCTCGAGCGCGGTGTTCAGGCCGTCCTCGTCGCGGAAGACGGCGACGTACCTGTCCATCGTCTTGCCAAGCTCGGCCTTGAGCTCCGAGACGCGCCGGCCGGTGCCGTCGCGGTTGACGATGGCCTCGATCATGCGTTCCTCGTCCTGCAGTGAGGAACTCGATGGCTCCGGCATCCCCATCCCCCTCACCGCCTCGGCGGCGTGTTCCCCGGAGCGGCGTCCAAAGACAAGGGTGTCAAGGAGGCTGTTCGCTCCAAGGCGGTTGCCGCCGTGCACCGACACACAGGCGCATTCGCCGGCGGCGTAGAGGCCCGGGATCGGCGTCTGGCCGTGGATGTCGGTGTGCACCCCGCCCATCACGTAGTGGTTGCCCGGCTTGATGTGGATGGGCTCGCGGGTGATGTCCACGCCGGCGAAGTCGCGGCCCACGTTCACGATCTCGCGGAGCGCCTCGTGGATGCGCTTGCGCGGCACGACCGTGATGTCGAGCGCAACGGTGCCGTCGGGGAAGCCGCGGCCCTCGTTGATCTCGGTCTGCTCGGCGCGCGAGACCACGTCGCGGCTGGCCAGCTCCATCTTGTTGGGCGCGTACTTCTCCATGAAGCGCTCGCCCTGGGCGTTATAGAGGTGCGCGCCCTCGCCGCGCGCTCCCTCGGTGATCAGGAGGCCGAGGCCGGCGAGCGTGGTGGGGTGGTACTGGATCATCTCCATGTCCATCAGCGGAGCGCCGACCCGGTACGCCATTGCGATCCCGTCCCCGGTGCAGATCAGGGCATTCGTGGTCGGGTCGTAGATCTGGCCGTTGCCGCCCGTGGCGAGGATCACGGCCTTGGCGGCGAACAGCTCCATGGCGCCGTCCCTGATGTTCCGGGTCACGACCCCGGCGATCCGCCCGTCGTCGTCCTGCACGAGCGCCGTCGAGAACCACTCCTCGTAGCGCGTGACCTCCTCGTACTTCATGAGCTGTTCGTAGAGCACGTGGAGGATCGCCTGGCCCGTGATGTCCGCGACGTAATAGGTGCGCGCGGCGGACGCCCCGCCGAATGCGCGCTTGCCGAGATGGCCTGTCTCGTCCCTGTGGAAGGTCACACCGAGGTGCTCGAGCGTCAGGAGCTCGCTCGGGGCCTCCCGGCACATGATCTCGATGGCGTCCTGGTCGCCGAGGTAATCGGAGCCCTTGACGGTGTCGAACGCGTGCGATTCCCAGGAGTCCTGCGGATCGAGCGCAGCGTTGATCCCGCCCTGGGCCGCATTGGAATGCGACCGGACCGGATGAACCTTCGAGATGATCCCGACCGACGCCCCCGACTCCGCCGCGGCGAGAGCGGCACGCTGGCCCGCGAGGCCCGCCCCAATGACCAGTACGTCGTGCTGCGGCATGCGGCGCGCAGTCTATTCACGCCGCGAGCCGAGCCACGCAGCCGCGGCGCCGCGGCTGCGCCGCGGCTGCCGAACGACGGGCATTGAGGGGGTGAATCCGGGGGGCGCAGTCACTTATGCACCGTATGGGTGCGGAATCGGCCGAGCCCCGCCCGGATGTGGGGATCGCGAGCCTCGCGCGCAGGCAGCACGGAGTGGTTTCCCGTGCGCAGCTGGCCGCCCTCGGGTTGAGCCGGAGGGCGATCGAGGTGCGGGTGAGGAGGCGCTGGCTTCATCGGGTGCACCACGGCGTGTACGCCGTTGGCCATCTGGCGCTCACTCGTAACAGCCGGTTCATGGCGGCGGTGCTCGCGGCGGGGGACGGTGCCGCGCTGAGCCACTTCAGTGCTGCCGTTCTGTGGCGTCTGATCGAGGATCCGGGGGGAAGGATCCACGTGACCGCGCAGGCCCGGAGGCGGATCAGGGGTGTCGCGGTGCACGTTTCGCCGCTCCAGGGCGAGCGGGTTCGGCGGCACGGGATCGTGGTCACCACGGTGGGCAGGACCCTCACCGACCTCGCCGATGTCGTGACGAAGCGGCGCACCCTCGAGCGAGCCTTCGACGAGGCCGAGTACCTGGGGCTGGACTGGCCCGGTGCCGCGCCGATACACGGACGCCGCGGCACCGGGCTCCTGACCTCGGTGCTCGCCGTTCACGAGCCCGGCACGACGCGGACGCTGTCCGAGCTCGAGGAGCACTTCCTGGCGTTCTGCGCGAAGCACAACCATCCGCGCCCCGAGGTGAACGTCAGCATCGAGGGCTACCTCTGCGATTTCGTGTGGCGGGAACAGCGAGTGATCGTCGAGACCGACGGGCACAGGGCGCACGGCACGAAGCGGGCTCATCGCCGGGACCGAATCAAGGACGCCGACCTCCAGATAGCCGGGTGGCGCGTGATGCGCATCACCTCAATGCGGTTGTTCGACGAACCGGCGGACGTGGAGGATCAGCTCAGGCGGCTGCTGCTCACGCCGGCGCCTGCAGCGCCCGCCGCACCGCATCCACCGTGACGATCCCGCGGAGCACGCCCTCGCGGTCCACCGCCATGATTGCCCCCAACCGCGCCAGGCCGTCCTGGGTCAGCAGGGTCTCGAGCGGCTCCTCGAGCTGAACGCGCAGTCCGCTCGATCCGTCGTCGCGAGCCATCACCCCGGCAACCGTCCGCGTATGCCGCTCCTCGACCGGAACGCTCTCCACAGCCTCCCGGGACACGACGCCCACGAGCCTGCCGCTCGAGTCAACCACCGGGAACCACGGCCATCCGTATCGGAGGAAGTAAGCCCGATCGGCGTCGTCCACCGGCACGTCCTCGCGGATGGCCACCGGCTCCTCGTCCATCACGTCGGCCACGCGGATGTGCTCGATGCGCCCCGAGACCACGGCGCTCTCCTCGGCGCTCCGTGCCGCGCTCGCGAGGAAGAAGCCGATGAATCCCAGCCAGATTCCGGTCACCGCGCGCCCCTGCGCGAGCCACAGATATCCGCCGAGCCCGATCATCCCGTAGCCGCCCAGGCGCCCGAGCATGGCCGCGAACCGCGTGGCTCGGTTCCTGTCCCCGGTGACCTTCCAGGCGATCGCGCGGGCGATCCGGCCTCCATCCAGCGGGAACGCCGGAATCAAGTTGAACCCGAGCAGCAGCACGTTGATCGACGTCAGGTAGCCCAGCACCGCGGTCGTGGAGCCCGTCACGCTCGAGTCGAACTGCGAGCTGTTCAGGAGGTCGGAACTGCTCGAGATCGCTGAGCCCAGCGCGAAGCACAGAGCAGCGATCGCCAGCGTCACGAGCGGGCCCGCGACCGCGATACGGAACTCGACGCCCGGCGAGGTGGACTCGCGCCCGAGCTTCGCGACGCCGCCGAACAGCCACAGGTCGATTCCGAGGATGGGGATCCCGTTCCGGATCGCGACCCACGCGTGGCCCAGCTCGTGCAACAGGATCGAGAGGAAGAAGAGGAGCGCGCTGAGCACGGCGAGCACGAAGGCGTTCGAGCCCGGCGCGGCGGTCTTGTAGTAGTCGGAGAGGTTCCAGATGATCAGGAACAGGATCAGGAACCAGCTGAAGTCCACCCCGATCCGGACCCCGAAGATCCGGCCCAGCTGAATTGAGCCACCGAACACGCTGCTGATGGTAGGTCAGCAGCCGGTGGGTACCTTTGACTGTGATGGCCAGGAAGTGGTGGACGCTGCTGGTGGTGTGCCTCGCGATCTTCATGTTGCTGCTCGACGTGACGATCGTGAACGTGGCCCTCCCGAGCATCCAGAAGGAGCTCGGGTCGAGCTTCGAGGACCTCCAGTGGGTGGTGGACGCATATGCGCTCGCTCTCGCCGCGGTCCTGCTCGCATCCGGTTCGCTCGGCGACCTGCTGGGACGCCGGAGCGTCTTCGTGATCGGCCTAGTGGTCTTCTCGCTCGCGTCGCTGCTATGCGGGCTCTCGGGGTCGCCACTGATGCTGAACCTCTCGCGCGCGCTCCAGGGAGCCGGCGGGGCGATGATGTTCGCCAACTCGCTCGCGCTCATCGCCCAGGAGTTCCCGGCCAACGAGCGCGGCACCGCGCTCGGCATCTGGGGGGCCACCACCGGGTTCGCGGTGGCGGTCGGCCCGCTTGTGGGCGGAGCGCTGACCGACGCGTTCGGCTGGGAGTGGATCTTCCTGGTCAACGTGCCGATCGGCGTGTTGACCCTGGGGTTGACGCTCATGAAGGTCCGCGACTCGGAGCGCGATCCGACGGCGAGGATCGACTGGCTCGGCCTCGTGACCTTCAGCGCAGGCCTCTCCTGCCTGGTGTTCGCGCTGATCCGCGGGAACGACGAAGGCTGGGGCAGCACCACGATCGTCGCGCTCCTCGTGGCGGGGGCGCTCCTGCTGGCCGCGTTCACGGTGGTCGAGCGGCGCCAGGACCAGCCGATGCTCGACCTGCGCCTCTTCCGCATTCCCACGTTCACCGGCGCACAGATCGTGGCGTTCACGCTCCACGCCTCGATGTTCTCGATGTTCCTGTACATCACGCTCTACATGCAGAACATCCTCGGCTACACGCCGCTCGAGAGCGGCCTGCGCTTCCTGCCGATATCGGTCCTGTCCTTCCTCGCCGCTCCCGTCGCCGGGAAGCTCGTGGAGCGGTATCCGGTCCGCCTGTTCCTGACCGCCGGCCTCGCGCTGATCGGCCTCGGCCTAGTGGAGATGCATGGCGTCAAACCGAGCGACGACTGGACCACGCTCCTCCCCGGCTTCATCCTCGCGGGCATCGGGATCGGTTTCGTGAACCCGCCACTGGCCGCGGCCGCAATCGGGGTCGTGGAGCCGCGCCGGAGTGGGGCGGCGTCCGGGGTCAACAGCACGGCCAGGCAGGTGGGGACCGCGGTGGGGATCGCCGGCCTCGGCGCGATCCTTCAGTCCAAGCTCAGCCACGGGCTCGGCGCCGGGAGCCTCGGCGGGCCCGCGGCGGGAAGCGCCTACATCAACGCGCTCAACGACCTCTTCCTCGTGGCCGCCGCCGTGGCGTTCGCGGGCGCCGCCTGCGCGGCCGTCCTCATCAGGCGCCGCGACTTCGTCGGTGCGGCCGCCTGAGCGCGGCTGCTAGTAATGCGGCCCGCGATGACCGCATACAGAGTCACATTCATCCCCGGCGACGGCACCGGTCCCGAACTCGCGGAGGCCACGAAGCGCGTGCTCGAGGCCACCGGCGTCGAGTTCGAGTGGGACTTCCAGGACGCGGGAATCGACGTCTACGAGTCCGAGGGCAACCCGCTCCCGGACCGCACGCTCGACTCGATCCGCGAGCGTGGGGTGGCGATCAAGGGCCCGACGACGACGCCGGTCGGTTCGGGACACCGCTCCATCAACGTCGCGCTCCGCAAGGAGTTCGACCTGTACGCCTGCATCCGGCCGTGCAAGGCGTACGACGGCGTCCGTACCCGCTTCCCCGAGACCGACCTCGTGATCGTCCGCGAGAACACCGAGGACCTGTACGCAGGCATCGAGTTCGAGAGGGGCTCGGACGAGGTGGAGAAGCTGCGCAGGTTCCTGGCCGACGAGCTCGACTCGCCCACCCGCGAGGACTCGGGCATCTCGATCAAGCCGATCTCGGTCTTCGGGTCCGAGCGGATCGTCGAGGCCGCCTTCAAGTACGCGGAGGAGAACGGGCGGAAGAAGGTCACCGCCGCGCACAAGGCCAACATCATGAAGTTCTCGGACGGCCTGTTTCTCGAGGTGGCGCGCGAGGTGGCCGAGCGCCATCCCGACATCGAGTTCGAGGACCGGATCATCGACAACCTCTGCAACCAGCTCGTGTCGCGGCCCGAGGAGTACGACGTGATCGTGCTGCCG
>JBEVKE010000082.1:0-9582 GCA_040509835.1 Thermoleophilaceae bacterium | reverse complement strand
ACCTCGAGACCGGCTCGCACCACACGGTCGAGGACACCGGCATCGCGCTCGGGCAGGCGCTCGACGAGGCGCTCGGCGACCGCTCGGGCATCCGCCGCTTCGGCCACGCGGTGGTCCCGATGGACGAGGCGCGCGCCTCCGCGGCGATCGACATCTCCGGCCGCCCGTTCACGTCGTTCGAGGGGGAGTTCCCGGCCGAGCGTGTAGGCGACTTCGAGACGGAGCTCACCGAGGAGTTCCTCCGCGCGGTGTCGAACGCCGCCAAGCTCACGCTGCACGTGCGGGTCGAGGCCGGCACGAACGCGCATCACATGGTCGAGGCGTCGTTTAAGGCGTTCGCTCGCGCCCTGCGTGCTGCCGTGGAGGCGGACGACCGGGTCGTGGGCGTGCCCTCGACCAAGGGCGTCCTTTGACGCGCATCGCGATCCTCGACTACGGCATGGGGAACCTCCGGTCGGTGGGCAAGGCGCTCGAGCACGTGGGCGCCGAGCCCGTCCTGACTGCAGACCCTGCGCGGGTGCGCGAGGCCCGCGGGATCGTCCTCCCGGGCGTGGGCGCGATGCCGAAGGCGATGGAGCGTGTGCGCGAGCTCGCGCTCGACGGGCTGCTCCGCGAGCGCGTCGAGGCGGGCGTCCCGGTGATCGGACTGTGCATGGGGATGCAGTTGCTGTTCGAGTCCACCACCGAGCTCGGGGGGGCGGAGGGAATCGGGCTGCTTCGCGGGCCGGTGGAGGCGCTCGACGCGCCCGGCCTCAAGGTGCCGCAGATCGGCTGGAACCCGGTGAGCTGGCGGCGCGACAGCCCGCTGACCGAGAGCCTGCCGTCGCCGTGCGCCTTCTACCACGCGAACTCGTTCGCGCCGCGGCCCGCCGAGCCGGACGCCGTGCTCGGCACCGCCGAGTACGGCACCGAGTTCGTGAGCGTGGTGGAGCGGGCGCCCGTGTACGGCCTTCAGTCGCACCCCGAGAAGTCGGGGCCGGACGGGCTCCGCCTGCTGACGAACTTCGTGTCGCTGGCCGCCCGCGCGCCCCGATGATCCTTCTCCCGGCGGTGGACATCCGCGACGGCAAGGCGGTGCGGTTGCGCCAGGGCCGCTTCGAGGACGAGACCGTCTACGCGGACGACCCGCTCGATGCGGCCCGCTCGTTCGTGGAGGCCGGCGCAAACTTCCTGCACGTCGTGGACCTGGACGGAGCGCGCGAGGGCGAGCCCGTGAACCTGCACCACGTGGAGCGGATCACGTCCGACCTGGACGTGGCGGTGGAGCTCGGCGGCGGCCTCCGGTCGATCGCGTCGATCCGCCGCGCACTGGCGGCGGGCGCACTCCGGGTCGTGATGGGCACCGCCGCGCTCACCGACCCCGACCTGCTGGAGGAGGCGCTCACCGCGTTCACGTCGCGGATCCTCGTGGGAGTCGACGTCCGAGGCGGGCTCGTCTCGGTCTCGGGCTGGACCCAGGAGACGCAGATGCGCGGCGAGGAGGCGATCAGGCGGCTCCAGGGCCAGGGCGCGACCCGGTTCGCGTACACCAACGTCGATCGCGACGGCATGCTGGAGGGCCCGGACCTGGAGGAAGTGAGGCGCATCTCGGAGGCCGTGCGCGGCCGCTTCCTGTACTCCGGCGGAATCGGTTCGCTCGAGGACCTGCGCGCGCTGCGTGCGTTGCGGCTCGTAAACCTCGCCGGCGTGATCTCGGGGAAGGCGCTTTACGAGGGCCGCTTCAGCGTCCGCGAGGGGCAGGAGGCGGTGGCCTGATGCTGCTCCGGCGCGTGATCCCCTGCCTGGACGTGGACAAGGGCCGCGTTGTGAAGGGCGTCGAGTTCCTGAACCTGCGCGACGCCGGCGACCCCGTAGAGCTCGCGGTGCGCTACGAGGACGAGGGCGCGGACGAGATTGTCTTCCTCGACATCACCGCGTCGCACGAGAAGCGCGAGACCGTGGCCGAGCTGGCACGCCGCTGCGCCGACGACGTGTTCATCCCGTTCACGATCGGGGGCGGAGTGCGGCGCACCGGCGACGCCCAGGCCGTGCTAGACGCCGGCGCGGACAAGGTGTCCGTGAACTCAGCCGCCGTGGCGCGGCCCGAGCTGCTGACCGAGCTCGCTGAGACGTTCGGCGCGCAATGCGCCGTGCTGGCCATCGACGCCCGCCGTGAGGAGGACGGCTCGTACGCGGTGTACGTGAACGGCGGACGCACGCCGGTGGGCCGCGACGCGGTCGAATGGGCGCGCGAGGGCGCCGAGCGGGGGGCGGGGGAGATCCTGCTCACGAGCATGGACCGCGACGGCACCGAGGACGGCTACGAGCTCGAGCTGACCCGCGCGGTGGCGGACGCCGTGGACGTGCCCGTGATCGCGTCGGGCGGCGCCGGCACGCTGGACCATCTCGTCGAAGCCGTGCAGGACGGCGGGGCCGACGCCGTGCTGGTCGCCTCGATGTTCCACTACGGCCAGCACACCGTGCGCGAGGCCAAGGAACGGATGCGAGAGGCCGGGATCCCGGTCAGGCTCTGAGCCGGCGCTCGCAGCCGAGCGTGAGCGCCTCGAGGCGATCGGCGAACACGCTGTCGAGCCCGGCGCCGCAGAGCACGGGCTCGCGCCGACCGTCGCGGGAGCGGATCACGTCGTCACCGGGCCCGCCGAAGAGCTGGTCCCGTCCGCCGCGGCCGATCAGGAGGTCCGCGCCGAGCCCGCCCTTGATGAAGTTCGATCCCGCGTTCCCGACCAGGCGGTCAGCCCCGCGACCGCCCAGGATCGAGTCGATGTCCGGAGCCACCTGGTCGTGCTCGCCAGGCTCCCCGTCGTCCCGGTTTCCGTCGAGATCGACGCTGACGCCGCGCGTGCGGCCCCTGTACGAGACGACGTCGCGGTAACGCTTGCTCGGGGGAGACGACGCGTATCTGTCGCCCTCGATCAGCTCGCTTCCGTTGGACGAGCGACCCTCTAGGAAGACATCGTGTCCCAGGCCGCCCCTCATCACGTCATCGCCGGCGCCGCCGGTGAATTCCGTCGGCGACGTGCCGGAGGACTGGAGGACGTCGTCGCCGGCGCCGCCCGAGAGGAAGGTGAACAACCTCTCGTCGAAACCCGACCCAACCGAGTCGTCGCCGTCACCAAGCGCCACCCGCAACACACGCACCGACCCCGTCGGGTCCGGACAGGACACGCTGTTGTCCTCGTTCGCGCGACAGCCCGGCCCGGCGACCATCGGGTTCGAGTCCTCGACGTGCAGGCCATTGATGTCCTCGCTCAGCTGGATGCGGTTCCGCTCACCCGGCGAGGCGGTCACGACCACGGCCACCACCGGCTCGCTCTCGAGCGCGACGGTGACGGCATGGGACGGTGGAGGCGCAACAAGCGCAGCAGCCACGGCCGCCGTCGCGATCCAAGTGCGCCTCATCTTGCTAGGACTAACACCGTGACGGCCCAATCAGACCTGCGCGAGCGAGTGCGGCGCCTGCCGGGCATGGAGCGGCTCGTGCCGGCGCTCGAGGGCCTCCCGCCCGCCTATCTCGTGGGCGGCGCCGTGCGCGACCTGCTCCTCGGCGGGGCGCCCGTGGACATCGACGTGGCGATCGAGGGGGACGCTCGATCGGCTGCCCGCACGCTGGCGGACCGTCTCGGCGGCGCGATGCGGGAGTACGAGCGCTTCGGCACGGCGGAGGTGGATGTTGGGGGTCAGACCCTTCATCTCGCCTCAACACGGGACGAGTCGTACGACGCGCCCGGTGAGCTGCCGCGAGTGACGCAGATCTCGTCGCTCGCCGACGACCTTCGCCGGCGCGACTTCACGGTGAACGCCATGGCGATCGGGCTCACGGGTGACGACCTGGGGCACCTGTACGACCCCCACGGCGGGCTCGGCGACCTCGACGCGAAGACGATCAGGGTGATGCACGACCGGAGCTTCATCGACGATCCCACGAGGCTCCTGCGAGCGGTGCGCTACGCCACGCGGCTCGGGTTCGCGCTCGAGCCGGAGACGGAGCGGCTGGCGCGCGAGGCCGTTGCTCGCGATGCGCTCGCCACCGTGTCCGGGGCGCGGATCCGCGACGAGCTGATGGACCTGCTCCGGGAGACGGACGCGCCCGCGGGGGTCGAGCTTCTGCGCGACCTCGAGATCCACACCGCGCTCCACCCCGAGCTCGATCCGGACCCCGATCTCGTCGCCTCGGCGGTGCTCGGCGGGGTCGCCATCGGCGCCGACCGCGGGGTGAGCGCGCTCGCCGCCCTGGTGGAGAGCGCCCCCGAGGCGCTCGACCTGTGGCTTGCCGACCTGAACCTGCCGGCCGAGGAGCGCGACGCGGCGTCGCGGGCGGCGCGGGTGGCCGGCCGGATCGCGCAGGCGCTCCGCGAGCACGAGCACACGCCGTCGGAGCTGCGCGCGCTGCTGGCCCGAGAGCCGCTCGAGGCGCTCGCGCTGGCCCTGGCGCTGCGGGCGCCCTCCGAGCCGATCCTCCGTTGGGTCACCGACCTGCGCGACGTGGGGCTCGAGATCTCCGGCGCGGACCTGCTGGCGGCGGGCGTGCCGGAGGGCCCGGCCGTGGGCTTCGCGCTCGAGGAGACGCTCCGGCGCAAGCTCGACGGGCTCGTGTCCGGGCGCGAGGATGAGCTCGAGACGGCGCTGCAGCTCGCGGGGGAGCACGCGCAGTGAGACTGCCGGGGGCCACCGTCACCTTCACCACCCGGCGGGGCGGCGTGAGCAAGGGCCCGTACGAGTCGCTCAACCTTGGGATCCTCACCGACGACCAGCCGGACCGGGTCCTCGAGAATCGCCGGATCGCGGCCGGGCTGGCCGGGGTGGACGACGAGCGGGTGGCCATGGGCTGGCAGGTGCACGGCACCGACATCCGCGACTGGACCGGCATCCCGCCGGACCCCGGCTACGCGCACCCGGTGGCCGGGGGCCGCGATCTGGAGAGGCTCGACGGCCACATCACACGCGACGGAGGACTCGGACTGCTCGTGCTCGTGGCCGACTGCTTCCCGGTCGCGCTGTCCGACGGCGAGCAGGTGGCGATGCTCCACTGCGGGTGGCGACCGCTGGCCGGCGGGATCCTCGAGAAGGCGCTCGAGCGCTTCGAGCGAGCGCCGACGGCCGCGGTCGGGCCGGGAATCGGCGGCTGCTGCTACGAGGTGGGCGAGGAGGTGCTGGAGGCGTTCGCGGACGTCGAGGACGCGGCGTCGGGGCGCATGCTGGACCTCCGCAGGGTGATCTCCGCGCGGCTGGCCGCCGCGGGCGTCGCGGACGTGCAGCACGACGACCACTGCACGAGCTGCGAGCCCGACCTGTACTTCTCCCACCGCCGCGACAACGGCGTGACCGGCCGCCAAGCGGGCATCATCGTGCGCGATGGATCCTGACAGCGTCCGGCGCAACCTCGAGGCGGTGCGCGAGCGGATCGGCACCGAGGTCGAGGTGCTCGCAGCGGTGAAGTACGTCCCCGAGCGGGACCTGCCCGCGCTCGCCGAGGCCGGCATCGAGCTGGTGGGGGAGAACCGCGCGCAGGACCTGCTCGCGAAGCAGGAGGCGCACGGCGACCTGTTCATGTGGGACTTCATCGGCCAGCTCCAGAGCCGCAAGGTGAAGGACATCGCGCCGCACGTCCGGCTGATCCACTCGCTGGCGTCCGAGTCAGCGCTGCGGAAGCTCGAGGAGCACCCGGCCAAGGAGGTGCTGATCCAGGTGAACGTGGCCGGGGAGGAGGGCAAGGCCGGCATCGCGCCCGAGGAGCTGGGCGAGTTCATAGCGCGCGCCCCGGTGCCCGTGACCGGCCTGATGACGATGCCGCCGTTCGTGGAGCGGCCGGAGGACAACCGCCGCCACTTCGCCCGCGTGGCGGAGCTGGCGGGCGAGCACGGACTCGCCCGCCTCTCCATGGGCACTTCCCAGGACTACGAGGTGGCGGCCGAGGAGGGCGCCACCATCGTGCGCCTGGGCAGCGTGCTGTACGACTAGCCGCAGCTCATGTGCGACGCGCGGGGTATCCCACGCGCTCGAAAAAGTCGGCGATCACGTTCGACAGCCGCGCGCCCTGCCAGGCGAGCGGGGAGTCACCCCTGTCCTCCACCACGAGCTCGCAGTTCGGCAGGTTGCGGCAGTACTCCTCGGCCACGCCGAGCGGGTGGAGCCAGTCGGAGTCGTCCTGGGAGCCCACGATGAGCACGGGCACCTCGAGGCGCGACAGCGGCTCGAGGCCCTTCCAGGCGACCGAGCTGGGCACCTCGCGCAGCGCCTGACCCACCGAGGCGAGGTCGGCGTGCCGCTCCATCCGCTGGCGCGTGGCCTCGCGGGCCACCTCGCGCCACCGCTCGGGCAGGTCGCCCGGCTGCGCGACCTCGAGGAACCTGTCGATGCCGTCGTCGAGCGCGTCGGCCAGAGTCGCCCACGTCTCGCCGTCGGCATCGCCGGTCCGCGCGTAGCCCGTGTACGCCGGCGTGATCTGAACGAGCGCCGGCACGCGCTCGGGGTGCTCGAGGGTGAAGGCCATCGCGGTCGCGGCGCCCATGGAGCTGCCCACGAGTGCCGCCTGGTCGAGCTCCAGCTCCTCGAGCACCGCCTCGAGGTCGCCCACGAGGTCCGAGTACTCGTAGCTCGGCCCGGGGTCCGACTCCCCGTGCCCGCGCGCGTCGTACGAGATCAGCCGGTACCCCCGCTTCACGAGCGCGCGGGAGCCCTGCACGACGTTGCGGCGCGTGGCCGACAGCCCGTGAAGAAGCACCACCGGTGGCCCCTCGCCGAGCGTCTCGCCCTTCACCGTGATGCTGCCCGCGCCGGGCAGCTGCCGCAGGACCTCGAACTGGATCGGCTCCACAGTCCTAGCGTATGCTGCGCGCACGAGAGACCGGCTCCCGCAACTCGACGGTCAGCTGTTTCTGACCGACGGTGGGATCGAGACCACGCTGATCTTTCACGAGGGCCTCGACCTGCCGCTGTTCGCCGCCTTCGACCTCCTCAAGGACGACGAGGGCACCGACGCCCTGCGCCGCTATTACGAGCCCTACCTGGAGCTGGCTCGCGAGCGTGGCCTCGGCTTCGTGCTCGAGAGCCCCACCTGGCGCGCCAGCCCCCGCTGGGCCGCCGAGATCGGGTATGGCGCAGACGAGCTGGACGCGCTGAACCGGAAGGCAATCGCGCTCATGGAGGAGCTGAGGGAGCGCTACGCGGGCGGCGCGCCGATCGTGATCAGCGGCTGCATCGGCCCGCAGGACGACGGCTACAGCCCGGAGACGAAGCTGAGCGCCGCCGAGGCGCAGGACTACCACTCCACCCAGATCGGGACGTTCGCCGACACGAGCGCCGACATGGTCTGCGCGGTCACCATGACCTATGCCGACGAGGCCGTCGGAATCACGCGGGCCGCTCAGGACGCGGGGGTGCCGGCGGCGATCTCGTTCACCCTCGAGACGGACGGCAGGTTGCCGAGCGGGCAGGAGCTGGGAGCGGCCATCGAGCAGGTGGACGCCGAGACGGACTCGGCGCCCGCTTACTACATGATCAACTGCGCTCACCCGACGCACTTCGAGGACGTGCTCGAGGGGGGAGCGGCGTGGGCGCGGCGGATCCGGGGGCTGCGCGCCAATGCGTCGATGAAGAGCCACGCCGAGCTGGACGAGGCGGAGGAGCTGGACGAGGGCGATCCGGACGACCTGGCGGAGCGGTACGCGGCGCTGAAGGAGAAGCTGCCCGAGCTGAACGTGCTGGGCGGCTGCTGCGGCACGGACCACCGCCACGTGTGCGCTGTCCGCGACGCCTGGTGATTGTCGCTAATTCCGCACTTCTGGCGCTACGCTTCCCATAACAAGGAGTTTCCTCCTTACGCTCGAAACCTTCGGTCGTATGGCGCTTCGTGACACATGGCATCGCACGCTCGTCTACTTCGGCTTGGCCGAAGAGGAGGATCCGCGCTACGAGGCACTCCCGGACCACGAGCCGGAGGCTGAGCTCGAGGACCGCTACCGGGAGCGTCCCAACGTCCGGCGGCTTCAGCGTAGGCGCCGCGACGAGTTCGACGACATCTTCGCCGACGAGGCGCCGCGCGGCCGCGAGACGCGCGTGCTCCGGCCGGTGGGCGGCAACGGCAGCGGCCGTGGCGGGGACATCCAGGTCCACCTGGTGATCCCCAAGAGCTTCAACGATGCCCAGCAGATCGCCGATCAGTTCAAGGAAGCGGTGCCGGTCATCCTCAACCTCCAGAGCACCGACACGGACCTGTCGAAGCGGCTGATCGACTTCGCGTCCGGCCTCACCTACGCGCTCGACGGCGGCATGCAGCGGATCGCCGACAAGGTGTTCCTGCTCACACCTCGCAACGTCGAGGTGTCTGCCGAGGAGCGCGCCCGGCTGATCGAGAAGGGCTTCTTCAACCAGTCCTGAGGTTGGGCCGGGGCCGGATAGGCTTCCGGCGCAATGAAGCTGGGCCTAATCGGTGCAGGGAACATGGCGTCGGCGCTCGCCAGGGGCATCGGCGAGCCGGTGCTCGTGCACGACGTGGACGAGGCCAAGGCGCGTGCGCTGGCCGAGGAGCTCGGCGGCGAGGCGGTCGGCTCGAACGCCGAGCTGGCCGAGCGCTCCGATGTGCTCTTCCTCTGCCACAAGCCGGGACAGCTGCAGGAGGTCGCGCGGGAGATCGACGGGCGCGCGAAGGTGGTCGTGTCGATCCTGGCGGCTACGAGCACCGACAGGATCGCGGACGCATACCCGGGTGCGTCCATCCATCGCTTCATTCCCAACATCCCGACCGAGGTTCGGAGGGGTGTGCTGGTCTACGTGGCGGGACCGCGAGCCGATCAGGGCCCCGAGGACGAGATCCTCGAGCTGATGGGACGCACGGGAACCGTGATCCGACTCGACGACGAGCCCCTGATCGAGCCGGCCATGGCGCTGATGGCCTGCGGGCCAGGCTTCATGGCGCTCGTGGCCGAGCAGTTCGCCGCGGCAGGCGCCGCGCACGGCCTCGACCCGGACGACGCCATGCGCATGGTGGTCGAGACGATGGGCGGGACGGCCGACTACCTGGCCCGGCATGGATATGACGGCCCTGCGCTCCGGAAGCGCGTGGCCACTCCCGGAGGAACCACCGAGAAGGGGCTGATCGCCCTCGAGGAGAACGGGCTGGGCGACGTGACCCGCGCCGCGGTGGACGCCGTCGTGGAGGCCACCAGGTGACCACCTACCTCGCGCTCACCCGCGCCGACGTGGCCGACTACGTCGACACGCTCGTCATCGTCTACCTGGTCCTGATCTTCATCAGGATCCTCACGAGCTGGGTCCCGCGGATGCCGTACAACCGCTTTCTCGCGGCCTTTCTCCAGTTCATCAGCGACGTGACGGACCCGTACCTCAACCTGTTCCGCCGCTTCATCCCGATGGTGCGGATGGGTCCGGGCGCGCTCGACCTCAGCCCGATCGTGGCGACGATCGTCCTCATCGTCGTCGGGGGCATCGTGGCGCGCCTCATCCGCGGCGGGTGAGCCGGGCCGGCCCGGCAGCGGCGAGCGCCACCCCCCCGCGGGGGGTCGCGATCGCACAGGCGAGCCAGCAAATCGTAGCGTGCACCATCGAGCGGGGCCCCAGCGTGGA
>JBEVKE010000081.1:0-28232 GCA_040509835.1 Thermoleophilaceae bacterium | reverse complement strand
GTCTGGTCGATCTCGAGGCCGAAGTTCGCCGTGGCCACCGGCCCCACCGTCACGTCCATGATGCCGCTGTTCTGGGCGCCGCCCGACTCGAGCGTCTGGAAGCGGGCGTCGTTGATCATCGTGGCGTGGACGTCCGTGGTCAGGAAGACCACGTTCTTCACGTTGTCGTGGAGGTAGTGGAGCAGGTCGGCGCGCTCGTGCGCGAAGCCCTCCCAGCGGTCGTACGGGAGGATGTAGTACTGCTGGATCGGCATCTCGTTCATGATCACCTTGAAGCGGGCGGTCGACTTCTTGACCGCCTTCTTGAAGGCGGCCAGCTGCCGCGCGCCGAGGAACGTCCGCTGCGGGCTGTTGATCGCGTCGAGACAGGCCTGCGACACCGGCGCCGCCAGTGACGGGGTCACGAGGGAGAACAGCGTGCGCGTGGACTGCGGAGCGGTCGGCGCGAGGTCGGGGCTCCCGCTCTGCGGGTTGTCGCACACGTGGTTCGCGTCGGCGTTCGCGCTTCGGAACGAGCGCTCGTCCAGGAAGAACACCTCGAGGTTCTTCCCCCAGCGGAAGGACCGGTAGAGCCCGGTGCGCTTCGTCCAGTGGACCGGCGCGTAGTCGCGGAACGCCTGCTCGCCGTGCTTGTAGAGCGTCGAGCCGTTCACGTTGACGTTGTTGTCGAACGAGTTCTCCTTCGGCGAGAAGTCGTTCACGAACTCGTGGTCATCCCACTGGGAGTAGAAGCCGGCCGAGCCGCGCAGCGCCTGGAGCGCCCTGTTCTTCAGGTTGGTCTTGTACTTGGCCCACTTCTGCTTGACGCTCAGCGCGATCGGGTTGAGCTTCCCCGGCACCTCGCTGTCGGAGTAGATCGTGTCGCCGAGCATGATGTTGAAGGCGTTCTTCTCCTTCTTCATCTGACGCAGCACGCCGCCGTCGTTCCAGTACGGCTTCGTCTGGCCGGGCGTCGCGTTGAAGTCCTGGTCGCCGCTCCACCCGAACTCGACCGTCTTCGACTGCGACGCCTTCGGCGCCGTCGTGAACGAGCCGGTCGCGCTCTTCGAGCCCCGGCCGACGAAGCGGAAGAAGTACCGCTTGCCCGGCTTCAGACCCTTGATGCGCGTCTGCACGGTGTTGTCGTGCGACTTCTTCGCTCGCGCCACCGTCGAGTGCAGCTCCTTGGTGAAGCGCTTGTTGCGCGCCACTTCAAGCGTGTAGGCCCCGCTCTTGTTCGCCTTGGCCCACAGCGTCGCGCTGCTCGAGCTCACCTCGCCGGCTGCGACGCCGTACGAGAAGCCGCGGGCCGCGTACGCGGATGGCGCGACGGCGAGCAGCAGGATGGTCAGGACCAGGGGAAGAAGGCGGTTCATGCGCATGGGAACCCCGCATCCTATGGAAGGTTGCGGAGGCGCGCCGGTAGGCTGCCGTCCTGATGGAGATCTCCCAGACGGGCACGCACGGGGTGGAGAACCAGGCTCCGCCGCTCGCACCCTACAACGTCTTCGACTCCGATCAGCCGCTCCGAGAGGCCGTGGAGCGCGAGAACGGCGGCTGGGGGATCGACCGCCTGCGCGATACCGGCGAGCTCGCCGGCTCGCCCGACGCGATCGCGCATTCCGAGCGGGCGGAGCGCAACGAGCCGGTCCTCCGCACGCACGACCGCTACGGCAACCGGATAGACGAGGTGGAGCTCGATCCGTCCTGGCACTGGTGCCTCCGGCAGGCGATCGAGCGCGAGATCCACTCGCTGCCGTGGCGCGATCCCCAGCCCGGTGGGCACGCGGTGCGGGCGGCCCTGTTCTTCGTGTGGAGCCAGGTCAATTCTGGCGTGATGTGCCCGGTCTCGATGACGTATTCGGCTATCCCGGCACTGCGTGAGGAGCCCGACCTCGCCGCCGAGTGGGAGCCGCGCATCACGCGGGCGAGCTACGACGACGGCGCGCTCGTGGGAATGGCGATGACCGAGAAGCAGGGCGGCTCGGACGTGCGCGCGAACTCCACTCGCGCGGTCCAGAACGGCGACGCCTGGGAGATCACCGGCCACAAGTGGTTCTGCTCGTATCCGCCCTGCGACCTGTTCCTGACGCTCGCGCAGGCGCCGGCCGGGCTGACCTGCTTCCTGATCGAGGGCCGCGACCCCGGCTTCCGGATCCAGCGGCTGAAGGACAAGCTCGGCACGCGCTCGCTTCCGTCGAGCGAGGTGGAGTTCCACGGGGTGCGCGCGCAGCTCGTGGGCGAGGAGGGACGCGGCATTCCGACGATCATCCGGATGGTCAACCACACCCGGCTCGACTGCCTGATCGGATCGGCGGCCGGGATGCGCTGGGGCGTCGCGCAGGCCGTGCACCACGCGCGGCACCGGAGCGCGTTCGGGAAGCTGCTATACGACCAGCCGCTCATGCGGAACGTGCTGGCCGACCTGGCGATCGAGTCGGAGGCGGCGACCGCGGCGACGATGCGCGTGGCGCGTGCCTACGACGAGGGCGACGCCTCGTTCAGGCGGATCGCGACCGCGGTCATGAAGCACTACGTGTGCAAGCGCGCGACGGGGCACGCCGCGGAGGCGCTCGAATGCCTGGGCGGGAACGGCTACGTCGAAGAGTCCGGCATGCCGCGGCTCCTGCGCGACTCGCCGCTCAACTCGATTTGGGAGGGCTCCGGCAACGTGTCGGCGCTCGACGTGCTGCGCGCGCTCGTGAAGGAGCCCGAGGCACTGCCCGCGTTCCTGGCCGAGTGCGAGCTGGCGCGTGGCGGCAACACGGCGCTCGACGCGCACCTCGACCGGGTCGGCGCCGCGCAGCCGCAGGACCCGGAGTTCGAGGCGCGCAGCGTGGTGTCGGACCTCGCGGTGGCACTTCAGGCGAGCCTGCTGGTGCGGAACGCCCCTGCGGCCGTCTCGGACGCGTTCTGCGCCGCGCGCCTCGGCGCGGTCGGCCGCTCCTACGGCACCCTGCCGGCCGGCGCCGACGCCGAGGCCATCCTGGCGCGGGCCCTACCCGCTTGAACACCCTCAGCTACGACGTCGACGGCCGGATCGCCCGCATCACGCTCGACCGGCCCGAGCGCGCGAACGCGATCACGCTCGAGACGCCGCGCGAGCTGGCCGAGTGCGTCGAGCGGGCGAACCTCGACCCGGCGGTCCACGTGATCGCGCTCGCCGGGAACGGGAAGGGCTTCTGCGGCGGGTACGACCTCGTGGAGTACGCCGAGACGCAGGCGCCGAACCACGACCCGGAGGAGCCGTGGGACCCGGTCGTGGACTGGCAGATGATGAGTCGCAACCTGCGCGGCTTCATGAGCCTGTTCCACTCGGACAAGCCGGTCGTCTGCAAGGTGCACGGCTTCTGCGTGGCGGGTGGGACGGACATGGCGCTGTGCTCCGACCTGCTCGTGATCGCCGACGACGCGCGCATCGGCTACCCGCCCGCGCGCGTCTGGGGCGTGCCGACCTCCGCGCTGTGGGCGTTCCGCGTTGGCGACCAGCGCGCCAAGCGACTGCTCTTCACCGGCGACCTGATCGACGGCCGCACCGCCCAGGAGTGGGGCCTGGCTGTCGACGCGCCGCCCGCGGCGGAGCTCGACGAGCGCTTCGAGGCGCTCGTCCAGCGGATCGCGCTGACCCCCGTCAATCAGCTCGTGATGATGAAGCTGCTCGTGAACCAGACGCTGTACTCGCAGGGGCTTCACGCCACCCAGGCGCTCGGCGTCGTCTTCGACGGGATCGCTCGCCACACCCCCGAGGGATATGAGTTTCAGCGCCGGGCCGCCGACGTGGGGTTCAAGGAAGCGGTACGTGAGCGCGACGCGCCGTACGGCGCGGCAGAATCCCCGCGGTGAAGTCGCGCATCGCCTCAGAGCGGCTCCGCGATCTCCAGAGCATCACGGACGCGGCGCTCGCCTATCTGCCGCTCGAGGGCCTGCTCGACGAGCTGCTCACGCGCGTCGTCGGGATCCTCGGGGTCGACACCTCGGCGATCCTCCTGCTCGAGGACGACGACAGCACGCTCATCCCGCGCGCCGCGAAGGGACTGGAGGAGGAGGTGGAGCGCGGGATCAGGATCCCGATCGGACGCGGCTTCGCCGGCCGCATCGCCGCCACGCGCAGCCCGGTGCGAATCCTGAACCTCGCCGAGGCGGACATCTACAACCCGATCCTGCGCGAGAAGGGGCTTCAGTCGCTCCTCGGGGTGCCGCTGCTCCTCGAGGGCGAGGTCATGGGCGTCCTGCACGTCGGGACGCTCACGCCCCGCGCCTTCGACGACGAGGACGTGGAGCTCCTCCAGCGGGCGGCCGATCGCGCCGCGCTGGCGATCTCGAGCCGGCTGACGGAACGCGAGCGCGGGCTGACGGACGCCCTCCAGCGCAGCCTCATGCCGCGCCTGCCCGAGCTGCCGGCCGTGGCGCTGGCGGGGCGGTACCTGCCGGCGGCCTCCGAGCGCCTCGGCGGCGACTGGTACGACGCGTTCACGCTGCCGGACGGCCGCCTCGGCATGGCGATCGGCGATGTGGTCGGCCACGGGTTCCACGCCGCCGCCATCATGGGCCAGCTACGAAGCGGCCTGCGCGCGTACGCGATGGACGGAGCGGCGCCCGGCGGGGTGCTCGAGCGCCTCAGCCGGCTTCTGAGGCAGATCGAGCCGGGCCGAACCGCGACCGTCGCGTACGTCGTCCTGGACCCGCACGGCGGCGCCCTCGCGATCGCCACCGCTGGCCACCCCCCTCCGCTCGTCCAGGTTCCCGGCGAGGAGCCGCGCCTCCTCCAGCTGCCCGGCTCCGTGCCGCTCGGCGCCACGCGCTACGTTCGCTATGACGACCACCTGCTGCAGCTCGACCCCGGCTCGGTGCTCGTCCTCTATTCGGATGGTCTGGTCGAGCGCGCCAGCGAGCCGCTCGACGACGGCCTGAACCGGCTGATCGCCACGGTGCGGGACGGTGAGGAGGACCTGGAGCACCTGGGTGACACGCTCGTCGACGTGCTGCTTCCGGAAGGGCCCGGCGGCGACGACGCCGCTCTTCTGATGGCGCGCGCGATGCCGCTGGGCGAGAAGATCGTCGCCCGGTTCCCGGCCGAGGTGGAGTCCATTCCGGGCATGCGCCGGCTGCTCGGCCGCTGGCTCGACGAGGCCGGCGCCAGCCAGCGGGACGTGGACGACCTCACGCTCGCGGCCGCGGAGGCGGCCGCCAACGCGATCGAGCATGCGTACGGACTGGCGCCCGGGATCGTGGAGCTGCACGCCTCGACCGACGGCGAGGACACCGTGACCGTCGAGATCAGCGACTTCGGGAGCTGGCGGGCGCCGCGCGGCACCCACCGCGGGCGTGGCCTGCTGCTGATGGAGGGGCTGACCGACGATGTGGAGGTGGTCCGCACCGGCGAGGGCACGACTGTCGAGCTGACCCGCCGGATCGGAGTGACGGCGGGTTGACCCCCGGCGCCGAGGCGAACGTGGAGTACCACGACACCGTCGGCGTCGTGACGCTCACGGGGGAAGTCGACATCGTGCAGGCGCACCAGCTCCGCGAGCGACTGCTCGGCGCGGTCCGAAATGAGGACCTGGGCGTGGTCGTGGACCTGACGCGGGCCTCCTACATCGACAGCGTCGGCGTGAGCCTCCTGTTCGAGCTGGCCGAGAGGCTCACGGAGCGCCAGCTGCGGCTCGCCGTGGTCGTGCCGAAGGGCGGTCTCGTGGCACGCGTGCTCGGCATCGTCAACCTCGGCTCGGTGGCCGAGCTGCATCCGTCCGCGGACGACGCGATTGCCGCGATCCGCGGCGGGTGACCGCGGCCACGCCGGCGCCGGCGAGCGCGGCGCCGAGCAGAGGCAGGAGCCACGGGCCGATGCCGCCGTCGTCCTCGGGCCGAACCGTCTCGTCAGCGCTCTCGCCGCCTTGCACCTGGTTCGGACTGAAATCGCCCCCTACACCCTCCATGTCGGAACCGATCGGGAACGCCACGTAGTCCTGCGGCATCCGGGCGCCGCCCACCTGGACCGCGGGGAAGCCGAACCGGCGCTTTCCGGCGAACAGCCGCAGCTTCCAGCGGCCCTCGCGCGGGAAGATCATCGTGAACCTGAAGCCGGCAGCGCCGTCGATGGCCGCGGGGGTCCGCTCCACCTCCGCGCCGACCGTGCGATCGCCCCGCCTGCCGATCATGGCCGGCACGGGCGGATGCCGAAACTCGTTCAGCTCGACGGTGAACTGCCACGGCTTGCCCGGCTCCACCGTCTCGCGCGGGGTGGTCAGCACGGCGTGCGGCCCCTTCGCCGATGCGCCCGGGGCGAGCGCGAGGCCTGCGAGCAGGAGAGCGAGCAGAAGGCGCTTCATGCCCCCTATACGGCCGCCGCGACGCGGCGGTTCCGCCGGTCAGTCGTCGAAGCGGCCAGCGAACAGCGCGAAGATCGCGCCCTGCGGGTCCTGGGCGACCAGGATCCGGCCCGCGGGCGGCACGTCCATCGGCTCGACCATCAGGGTCCCGCCCTGCGAGCGGATCGTCTCGGCGGACGCGTCCACGTCCTCGCTGCCGAAGTAGACGAGCCAGTGCGCTGGCGAGGGCGCTCCTTCGGGCAGCGGCATCATGCCCGCGTTCATGGCGTCGCCGCGGTAGATGCCCCAGTAGGGCATCTGCTCGTCACCCACGCTCTCGAAGCGCCACCCGAACAGCTCGCTGTAGAACCGTTCGGCCGCCTCGGGATCGGATGTGTTCAGCTGGGTCACGCTGAGCGCGCCCGGCCCGTTCACGATCTCGGCGCCGATGCTGGTGCGCGGCTCCCACAGGCACAGCACCGCGCCCGTCGGGTCCTGGATCGTCGACATGCGCCCGACGTCCATGACGTCGAACGGCTCGGCGAGCACATTCGCGCCAAGGTCACGCGCCCTCGCGGTGGTGCCGTCCAGGTCGTCCACCGTCACGTACGAGGCCCAGGCCGGATGGCGGTCGGTCGTCTCGAACATCGCGGCGGCGGCGCGGCCGTCGATGCGCGCCATCACGTAGACGCCGTCATCCGGGATCGGATTGTCCTCGAAATCCCAGCCGAACAGCGCGCCATAGAAGCCCTTGGACGCCTGAGCGTCGGGGGTGGCGAGGTCGGTCCAGGAGAAGGTGCCGTGCTCGTAGCTCTCGCGTTCGCCCATGCGCCGACCCTAACGGGCCGGCGCACGAGCTCGCGTCCTCAGCTGCTGGTTGGCGCCATCTGCTGCGCCTGCTTCTGACCCTCCTCCTTGGCCGTCTCGACGGCCTGCCCCGCGACGTGCTTGCCGCGCTCGAGGGCCTCCTGGCCGGTCTCCTTCGCCTGCTCCTTGACCTGATCGGCCATCGGGCCGAGCTTCTCGTTCTCCACCCGTGTGGTGGGGATCAGCAGCCCGACGACCACGCCCACGGCGGCCGCGCCGAGCACCAGGCCCAGCGGGTTCTCCTTCGCGATGCCGACCGCCTGGTGGGCGCCCTGCTTCACGTCGGCCCCGCTCGGGCTCGCGTCGGAAACCGACTCCTTCGCTCCCGTGAACTTCTCCTTCACGGTCCCGACCTTGTCGGCGACCGCCTCACGCGCCCGTCCCGGCACGTCGGCCTTGTGGCCGAGCGCCTCCGCGGTGTCACCCATGCGGGCGCGTGTGTCCTCTATGTCAGTCCTGATCTGGTCCGGGTCTTGGCCCATTGGACGTCCTCCTTCACGCTTTCGATTGTCTCTACCGGTGCGACCGGGGTCGCCTCTCTGACCTTCTGCCGCCCCGACAGGGCAAGACCACCCGCGATCGCCGCGTAGACGGCAGCCACGATCAGGGCCGCTGCCCAGATCGGCAGCGCGCCGTCAAGCAGTGCGATGAAGAACGCAGTCAGCGCGAGGAACGCGCCGATTCCGAACAGGCCCGCGGCGCCGAACATCCCTGCTCCGAGGCCCGCCGGCTTCGCCTTTGCGGCGAGCTCGGCCTTCATCAGCTCGATCTCCTGCTTGACGAGCGTCGTCGTCTCGTTCGAGAGCTGCTTCAGCAGCTCGCCCGTGGAATGACCGGTGAGGTCGTTGTCGGGTGCGGTCATGCGCGCGGTTCGCCCGTGACCATCGAGCTCTCCTCGCGGTGGAACTCGCCGCCGCCGAACTCACGGTCGGGCTGCACGGCCGGGCTGCCGTTAGGCGGAGGTGCGCTGACCTCCTCGGTCGGGCTTCCATTCGGCGACGTGGTCCCGCTGCCATTCGAGAGCGAGGCGCGGTAGCGCTCGCCGCTCGAAGCCTTCAGGAAGCGCGACGCCGCGAGTCCCAGCACCAGCCCGCCGGCCGCGACGGCCCACGGATTGCGGCGCGCGAAGCTCTCCGCGTCCCGCAGGATCTGATCGCCGTCCGAGCGCTCGAGCCACTGCCCGACGCCCTGCACCCGCTCGGCCGCCTTGTCCGCGTACTGGGCGGGCTTGTCCTTGCCCTGATTTCGCAACTCTCCGGCGACCGTGCGAACGTCGTCCGCGACGGTGTTCACCTGCTGACCGGCCTGTGTCGACCTCTGGTCGACCTGCTCCTTGAGCCGTGCCTTTGGCTCCATGAGGGTCCTCCTCCAAATTGGACATCTTGTCCCGATTGGGGTACCCGGTCAGCGACCCGGAAACGGCGGCGGCGCAAATTGATTGCTCCGCCGTTTGGAGGGGTAGAAGCCATGTCGAACCATGAACGCGCAGCGCTACACCGCATACAGATCGCTGGTCACGGAGCTGGACGAATGGCGTACCGCGCACGCACTCGAGTCGGAGGCTCACGAGGACCTGCGCGACGCCGCCGAGGGCCTGCTGCTCGCCCGCGAGGGCGACGAGGCCGAGGAGCCGCTGGCGCGCGCCAGCACCACGGTGCTCGGGATGCTCGCCCTCGACGAGCTGGACGAGCAGAACGCCTCGTGGCTGCTCGACGCGCTCCTCTCCTGCGGGCCACACATGCCGCAGGCGCTGAGCGACGCCGCCTAGCTCACCGCTCGAAGCGCCCGACCAGCCGGCCGCCGGCCACCGCGTGCTCCGCGATCGCGGAGCGCACGTCGTCCGCCGACGCGCTCCCCTCGAGGCCGAGCGGCGCGTCAGTCGCGTAGAGGGCGAACACGTAGCGGTGCGGCCCCTTGCCCTCGGGCGGGCACGGGCCGCCCCACCGCCTGTCGCCGAACCCGTTCTCGGTCTGAACCGTCCCGGCCGGCGGCTGGTTCTCGCCGATGAAGTGGATCGTCGCTGGAATGCGGAGAAGGCTCCAGTGCACGAAGCGCCCGGCGTCGCGGTCCTCCACTAGCAACTCGAGCTCCCGAGCGGCGACCGGCACGTCCCACCACCGGAGCGGCGGAGACGTGTCCTTCCCCGAGCAGGTGAAGCGCGCCGGAATCGTGCCTCCGTTGCGGAACGCGGGGCTTGTGAGGGTCATCGACGCCGGCGCGGCGGGCAGGGGCGCGCTCGGCCTGTCGCCGCCGCCGCAGCCGGCAACCGCCACCGCCGCCAGCGCCCCGATGCATGCGACAGCTCTCACGCGGACATTGTCGGGCCTAGAGTCGGCGCCGTGCAGGAGGAGCTCGTGACCCAGGAGGTGGACCTGCCGGGCGGCCCGGTGCGCCTGCTCCAGCCGCGCGAGTCCGTCGAGCTGCCGGACGACGGGCCTGTCGAATGGGCCCCGCTCGTGCCGTACTGGTCGGTGCTGTGGCGCAGCGGGGTGGCGCTGGCACGGGAGGCCGGCGAGGAGACGCTGCGAGGGCAGCGGGTCGTGGAGCTCGGCTGCGGGCTCGCGCTGCCCAGCATCGCCGCCGCCCGCGCCGGGGCAACGGTGCTCGCCACGGACGCCGACCCGGAGGCCGTCGAGCTCGTCGCGCGGAATGCCGAGCTGAACGGCGTGGAGCTCGAGGCGGCCGTGGTGGACTGGACGTCCGCGGCCGCGACGGACGAGCTGGCGGGCCGAGGTCCGTTCGATCTGGTCCTGGCCGCCGACGTGCTCTACGAGCGGCCCACGGTCGCCCGGATGCTCGAGCTGCTCCCCCGCCTAGCCCCGGCCGCCTGGATCGCCGACCCCTCACGTCCCACCGCTGGGGTCTTCCTCGACGAAGCGCGGCGCCGGGGCTGGACGATCGACAGCGCCGTCCGCGGCGTCGTGGACCTACACCGGCTCCGATTCCGCTGATCTACGGCTCGGGAGGCCTGTCGAGTCCCTCGGCGCGCCACTCCTCGAGGCCGCCCTGCATCGCGACGACGTTCGTGTAGCCCATCTCGCCGAGCGTCTCCGCGGCGAGCACGCACCGTGCGCCGGGGGCCTTCAAGCAGTAGACGATCACGCGCGCGTCCCGGTCCGCCGTCAGCCGCGGGTGCGCGACCGGCGACTCGATGTCGGCGCGCAGCTCGAGCAGCCCGCGCGGGACGTTGATCGCGCCGGGCAGGTGGCCCTGGTCGAACTCGTTCGGCTCGCGCACGTCCACCACCAGGCCGGCCGTGCCGCTGTCGATCTCCTGCTTCGCGTCCTGCACCGAGATCGCCTCAACGGTGCGGAGGGCTTCCTCGACCATCTCGTGCACTCCACGTGCCATGGCTTCACCTCCAAGGCGAGCCTACGCCGATACTTGGACCGATTCCAGGTGTTTCATCCGTGCCATGCGTAAGGGACTCGCGCTTCTCATCGTTGCGGCCGCGGCGTACTCGGCGGTTCCCGCGGCCGCCGTGCATGAGAGTCATCACGGGCCGTTCGTCGGGCGCACCGCGCAGGGTGAGCGGCTCGTGATGCGGGTCACCTCGCACACGCGCATCGGCATCCGGTTCCGGTGGCGAGGCACCTGCGAGCACGGCACGGTGCTGCGCATCGCCCGCTTCCGGGGTGTTCGTGTCTCGGAGGACGGCCGCTTCTTCAGGCGCAGCGCCGGCGGGATCGGCGTGCGCGGGAAGATCGGCCTCGACGCGCACGGCAACCCGGCGCCGCCCGAGCCGTTCTCGTTCGCGAACAACGAGGCGCGCGGCCGCCTCCGCGCGACCGTCGAGTTCGCCGGCAGAGGCACCTGCAGGAGCGGGCTCGTGACCTGGGAGGCGCGCCGCTAGCGGTAGGCGTCGTCGCCGGCCGGACCGCCGGCCTCGATCACCTCGACCATGTAGCGCCAGCAGTCGGGCCGGGTGCCGTCGGTGTCGGTGAAGCCGTACTCCCGCGCAAGCTGGCCGCTCGACACGGATGCGCCGGTCCAGCGCGCGACGTCCGGGTCCGCGGCCAGGGCGGCCACGGCCCGGCCCACGTAGCGCGGCGACTCGGAGATGCAGAAGTGCGGCGTGCGCTCGGTGGCGTCGCGCCAGTTCGACTCGCTGACGGAGTGGTGCTCGAGCATCTGCTCCGAGCGCATCCAGCCCGGCGTGAGCGCCACAGCCGTGCAGCCGTGCTCGCGGAGCTCCTGCGCCTGCGCCCAGGCCAGTCGGATCACCGAGGTCTTCGCGAGGTCGTAGAACGGGTTGACGCGAAGGTGGTCGGCGTTGTACGCGGCGGTGCCGTCGGTCACCTCCACCACGAGGCCGCCCGCGTTGCGAATCATGAGCGGGAGCGCGTGGTGGCTCGTGATCAGATGGGTGTCGACACCGAGCCGGAGCAGCCGCAGCCCATCGGCGAGATCGTGCTCCCACAACGGCGTGTTGAAGCTGAACAGGTGCTCCGCGCCCCAGATGTCGTTGACGAGCACGTCGAGCCGTCCGTGGTCCGAGTCGATCCGCTCGACCAGTCGCGCGACCTGGGCCGCATCGAGGTGGTCCACCTCGACGGCGACGCCCTCGCCTCCCGCCTCCGCGACGAGCTCGGCCGTCTCCTCGATCGTCTCCGGGCGGTCCACCTCGGAACGCCGCTCGCGCGTGGTCCGGCCCGTGCAGTAGACGGTCGCGCCCGCCTCGCCCAGCGCGACGGCGATGCCGCGTCCGCCGCCGCGGGTGGCCCCGGCCACGAGTGCGACCCTGTCCGCCAACGGCCCGCTCACGCCGGCACCGCCTCCACGACATCGCGCGGCCGGTGGCTCGCGAGCACCAGCACCGCCACGATCACTAGCGCGCCGCCGAGGAGCTGGAGCGGGCCGAGCAGCTCGCCGAAGACCAGGAAGACCAGGATCACCGTCACCACCGGCTCGGCCGTCGACAGGATCGCCGCGCTCGTGGGGCCGACGCGCTTCAGGCCGGCGAAGAACAGGCTGACCGCGGCCACCGTCGACACGACGGCGAGGCCGAGCAGCCAGCCCCAGCCGGCCACGGTCACCTCGCCCGGGTGCAGGTCCCCGACCAGCGCAGAGCCGGCCGTGAGCGTCACCGCGGCGCCGGTGCAGACGAGCGCCGACAGCAGCGTGGGCGACATCCTGCCCGCGATCCCCTGGCTCGTGAGGATGTAGGTGGTGTAGACGGTTGCGGCGGCCATCGCGAGGCCGGCCCCGACCGGGTCGAGCGTGCCGGCCTTCGCGTTGGCGAGGACCAGGACGAGTCCGCCGGACGCGAGCGCAAGCGCCGTGAGGCGGCGCGCGTCGGCCCGCTCGCGGCGAAGCAGGATCGCCGCGACCGCCACCATCGAGGGGTACGTGTAGAGCAGGAGCGAGAGCAGCGACGCGTCGATCCGGCTCAGCGCGGCGAAGAAGCAGCCGGCCTGGAGCGCGTAGCCGAAGGCGCCGAGCCCCAGCGCGATCAGGAGGTCGCGCCGGGTCATCCCGCGGAGGCTGCGCGCGGTCGCGCCCCCCGCGATCACGAGTGCCCAGAACAGCGCGGCGGCGAGCGCGAATCTGGCGGCGAGCAGCGTGCCGACCGTCACGCCCTCGTCGTAAGCGAGCTTGCCGAACACCGCCATCGCGCCGAAGCCGGCGGCGGAGGCGATGCACATGACTGTCCCGGTGGAGCGCACGATGTGTCCATCATTCCGGATCGATGCATCAGTGTCGATTTCGATTTCTGCATATAACTCAGTAGCATTTCTTACTGATGTTGGAGCTGCGCCGACTGCGCCTGCTGACCGAGCTCAGGGAGCGAGGCACGATCGCGGCGGTGGCCGACGCGCTGCAGTTCACCCCTTCCGCGGTCTCCCAGCAGCTCGCCGTCCTCGAGCGCGAGTCCGGCGTGCGGCTCCTCGAGAAGGCCGGCCGCGGCGTGCGCTTGACCGACGCCGCGCTCGTCCTGGCCGGCCACGCGGAGGCGATGCTGGAGCGCGCGGCGCTGGCCGAGGCTGACCTCGCCGCGGCCGCCGGCACCGTGGCCGGCCGGGCCCGCATCGCGGGCTTCGAGTCGGTCGCCCTGCGGCTCGCGCTCCCCGCGATGCAGGCGCTTGCCCGCGACGCGCCGCGGCTCCGCTGCGAGCTGCTCGAGCTCGAGCCGGAGGAGGCGCTGCCCGCGCTCGCCCTCGGCGACATCGACTTCGTGCTGGGCGACGAGTGGCAGCACCAGCCGCGCCTGCTGCCCGAGGGCGTGGAGCGCCACCATCTGCTGAGCGACCGCGTGCGGCTCGTGCTTCCCTCGCGCCACCCCGCCGCCCGCCGGCACGCCGACGCAGTTCCGATGGCCGAGCTGGCCGACGACGCGTGGACCACCGGCCACGCCGGCCTCGGCTGGGACGAGATGACCCGCCGCACCTGCCTCGAGCTGGGCGGCTTCGAGCCCGACGTGCGCCACCGCACCAACGACGCCGGCATCAGCCTCGAGGTGATCTCCCAGGGCCTGGCCGTGGGGATGCTGCCGGACCTGGCGTTCCCCCGCCGCCTGCCGGGGATCACGCTGCGCGACATCGCCGATACCAAGCTGAGCCGCGCGATCTTCGCGGCGACGAGGACCACCGACGCGGCGCGGCCGTCCACCCAGGCGGTGCTGGCCGCGGTACGCGACGCCGCTACACGCTGACGAGCCGCGTGGCGGCGGCCTTCCAGGTAGCGGCCACCCGCGTCCCGATCTCTAGGCCCAGCCGCTCCGCCGAGTCCAGGGTGATCTCGGCCACGAATGGGCGAGGCCCGAGCAGGCCGAGCCGGACGCGGTTGCCGACCGTCGTGATCGAGAGGACCTCCGCGGTCAACCGGTTCTGGGCAGAGCCCTCGCTCCGCGCTTCGCCGGCGGGCGCGATCGAGATCTCCCACGGGTAGACACTGACCGCGACACGGCCCGCGCCCGCCTCGGGGGTCAGGACGGTGCCTCCCCCGTCGAGCGCGACCTCCGTGAGACCGCCCGGACCGCGGCGCGCCGTCCCCGTGAGCACCACGGCGCCGGTGAAGTCGGCCACGAAGGCCGACCGCGGCGCGGCCGCGAGCTGGCTCGCGGTTCCCTCCTGGATCACGTGCCCACGGTCGATGACCCCCACCCGATCGCCGAGCTGCGCCGCCTCCGCGAAGTCGTGCGTCACGAGGAGCGCGGGCGCGTAGCTCTCGCGCAGTAGCGCGCCGAGCTCGCGGGCGGCCTCGGCGCGGGTGCGCGTGTCGAGCGCCGACAGAGGCTCGTCCAGCAGCAGCACGTCAGGGCGCCGCGCGAGCGCCCGCGCCACCGCGACGCGTTGGCGTTCGCCGCCGCTCAGCGTGCGCGGGCGCGCGTCGGCGCGGTCCGCGAGGCCGAACCGCTCGAGCAGGTGGAGCGCCCGCTCACGACGCTCCCGGCGCGGCATCCCGCGCAGTGGGTACGCCACGTTCTGCCACGCGCTCAGATGCGGGAACAGGGCGTAGTCCTGGAACACGTAGCCGCAGCGGCGTCGCTCCGCCGGCACGTCGATGTCCCGCGCGGTGTCGAGCCACGTGGTGCCATTCGCGTCCACGCGTCCCTGCGCGGGTCGCAACAGCCCGGCGGCCACGCGCAGGATGCTCGTCTTCCCCGCCCCGGACGGGCCGGCGAGCGCGAGACACTCTCCACTCTCTACGGCCAGGTCGACGTCCAGGTCGAGGTCGCCACGCCTGGTCCGCGTCTGGACCCTCAGCACGGGCAGATCACTCGGCCTGCCAGCCGGCAAGCGTGTCGCCGCGCTGCACGAGCTTCACGGATAGGAGGATGGCCCCGGATACGGCAACCAGCACGGCCGACAGTGCGAGCGCCGAGTCGAAGTCCGTCGAGAAGCGGTCGTAGATCGCGAGCGGGACGGTCTGCGTGATGCCCTGGAACGACCCGGCGAACATCAGCGTGGCGCCGAACTCTCCGAGTGCCCGGCCGAGCGCGAGCGCCGTGCCGGCCGCGAGCGCGGGCACGGCGACCGGGATCATGACGCTCAGGAACCCGCGCGCCTCGGACGCGCCCAGCGTTAGCGAGGCATCGAGCAGCGACCGGTCTACCGCCGCGAAGCCCGCCATCGCCTGTCGCACGTAGAACGGCGAGGCCACGAACGTCAGCGCGACCACCACCCCGGCGGTGGTGAACGAGAGCTCGATGCCCGCCGCCTCGATGGTGCCGCCGAGGATCCCGGACGGGCCTACCGCCGCGAGCAGCCCGATGCCGGCCACAGCGGGCGGCAGCACGAGCGGCAGCTCGACGAGCGTGACCACGAGCGCCTTGCCTCGGAAGGCGCGCGTGGCGAGCAGGTATGCGGCCGGCGTCCCGACGAGGATGATGATCGCCATCGAGGCCGTCGTCGTTCGCAGGCTCAACCAGAGCGCGTCCAGCGCTCCGGGCTCGCCGAGACTCGAGATCAACTCGCCCGGGCTCGAGTTGACGAAGATCGCGACGATCGGCAGCGTCAGGAACGTCAGCGTGAGCGCGAGGCACGCGCCCAGCGCGACCGGAAACCAGCGCCGACTCATGGAGCCGGCCCGAACCCCGCCTTCTTCAGCGAGTCGGCGCATGCGCCCTGCGTGAGCCCATCGACGAATCGTTGCGCGAGCTCCGGCTGCTTCGCCTTCGTGACCACGCCGGCGCCGTAGGTCACCTGCGGCTGTAGCTCGTCGGGGAGGTTGATCGCCTTCAGTTCGCCGCTCGCCGCGTTCACGTCCGTCACGTAGACGAATCCCGCATCTGCGGCGCCCTGGGTGAGCTTCCCGACAATCCCCTTCACGTCGGGCTCGTTGGAGCGGACGTTCGCAAGGATCTCCTTCTCCTGATCCGGGGGCAGCTTCGCGAGCGTCTCGCGTGTGTACGAGCCGATCGGCACCGACTCCGAGCCGATGGCGATCTCGGTGCCCGGCTTCGTAAGGTCCTGGACCGTCGTGATGCCGGAGTCCTTCGGCACCGCGAGCACGAACTCGTTCGTCGCGAACTCGACGGGCTGCTCGAGCAGGCCGTCGGCGTGGAGCTGGTCGGGCAGCTTCGTGTTCGCCGCCGCGTACACGTCGACCGGCGCGCCCTGGCGTATCTGAGCGGCGAGCTCGTCGGAGCCAGCGAACGAGAGCTTCACGTCGGCGTTCTCCTGATCGCCGAACCGCGGCGCGCACTCCTCGAGCGCCTTGGTCATGGACGAGGCAGCCGACACGACAAGCCGCGTGGGATTGGAGCTCGAGCCGCCCCCGCTGTCATCATCGCCGCCGCATCCCGCCGCGCCGGTCAGGAACGCGAGTGCCACCGCGGTAGCCGTCGTGGTCCGCCTCACTCCGGAGCCCTTTCGATCATCACCGAGGTCGCCTTCACGGCCGCGGCGGCCCGCACGCCGGGAGCGAGCCCCAGCTCCTCGACCGAATCGCGGGTGATAGCCGCGGTGACGAGGAACGGCCCGGCCTCGAGCTCGACGAGTGCCATGACGCCGTCGACCTCCACGGACCGCACGACGCCCGGGAGGCGGTTACGCGCCGAGCGCGCGTCGCCGGTTCGGTGACGGCTCGGATGGCCCACAAGCCGCTCGACCTCGCGCCTAGGCACACGGCGACGGTTGGCGGCGTCTCTCCGTGTTCGAATCTTCCCCTCGCGGTCCCAGCGCCGGAGCGTGTCCTGGCTTACCCCGATCGCCCGCGCAGCCTCACCCAGCAGCAGACCCTCGTTCTTTCCCATTGCCCAAGCATTGCATAGGCGATGAAGGAGAAGCGCCTAGCGGCGGACGATCTTGAAGGTCTTCGAGCGGCGCGGAGTGGACTTGTTCCCGGCGGCGTTGGTCGCGCCGATCACGAGCCGGTAGGTCCCCAGCTTCAGCCGCTTCCTCCGCGACACCCGCCCCTGGAAGCGGACCGCGTTCAGGCCCTGGTGGGCGCCCGGGACCATGAGCGCGCCGGCGCGCTTGAATCGCGTGCACTCCTTCGCTGGACACGATCCTCACGCGCGCCGCCTCGCTCAGCCTCCAGCTGATCCTGGTGCCGGTGCGCGCGGACGCGCGGGGCAGCCTGCGGCCGCGCTTCCAGGTGCGCGGGAAGACCCGCACGGGCGTGATCGCCGCCGGCGTCACGTCCACGCCGCCTACGCCGGGCGTGACTGTCGGGGGCGTGGAGGTGGAGGTCGCGTCGTTCGCGGTGGCGCTTGCCACCGCGGGGAGCATCGCCCCGAGGAGCACAGCGCCGCCTATCGACAGTCCCCGGGCCAATCGTGTTGAGGTCATGCCCAGACCATCGCCCGGCGGCGACTCGCCAACCAGGGGGGTTTTGCCGACCTTCGGCCGTCGGTTCTCCGCCAATCGGACAGGCGCGTCAGGAGCTGTCGAGCAGGGCGAGCTCCGCGGCCCGGCGCGCGGCGTCCCGGCGTGTCGCGGCGCCGAGCTTGGCGAGCACCGCCGCCACGTGGTGCTCCGCGGTGCGCTGCGACACGACCAGCCGCTCGGCGATCTCGGCGTTCGTGAGGCCCTCGCTGATCAGGGCGAGCACCTCCACCTGGCGCGCCGTGAGGCCGGCGGGATTGGCGCGCGTGATCCTGCGCGGCCCACGCGGAACGCGCATGTCGAGCTCGCGCATGCGGGCCGCGACCCGCCGGGTGAGCGGCTCCGCGCCGAGGTGGCGCGCCGTCTGGAGCGCCTCTGTGAGAGCTGCCTCGTCGTCCAGGCGCGAGAGCATGAGCGCGCGGTCGTGCCTCCAGCCGATCGCGCCGAAGCGGTCCGCGGCCTCCCGCCAGTCGCGGCGCGCCATTGCGCCGTACGGCCCGGCCGCGCCGGTGGGCTCGAGCTCGATGCGGGTGTCCTCGCCGGCCACCCCGGCCCACCCCGCCAGCCGCGCGGCGAAGCGGCCACGAAGCCCGCCGCCCGCCCGCATCCCCTCGGCGAGCGCGTCGATGCGCCCGGCCGGGAAGTCGTCTTCGCCGGTCAGGGCGAGCTCGGACATCAGCTCGATCACAGGCATCAGCCGCTGCGGCTCGGCGGCCCGGTCGGCGTGCGCCGCGAGGTCCGCCACGCGTTCGCGAGCGTCGTCATCGCCGCGCCGGACCGCCAGCTCGGCGAGCACCGTCTTCGCCAGCAGCTGGACGACCGTGATCCCGCGCTCGAGCTCGCTGTGGGTGATCCGCTCGGCCTCGTCCCAGTCCCCGCCACGCAGGAGGAGCCACGCGCGCGCCGTCCGCACGTAGGACACGTATGTGTGCACCTCGTGGCTCGCCGCGTACTCGAGCGCCTGCTCCGCGTAGTGGAGCGCCTCAGCAGGCAGCGCCCACGACATGAAGACGTAACCCAGGTTCCCCAGCGCCCGGGTCGCGTCCTCGCGCTCGCCGGCGGCGTCGGCCAGGGTGTGCGCACCCAACAGCGAACGCACGTCCCCGGGATCCATCTGTACCCGCGCGCAGCCGATGTTCACGAGCGCGTGCGCCCGGGTGCTCTCGTCGCCGAGGTTCGTCGCCAGGGCGAGTGCCCGCTCGCCCCAGCGCACCGCCTCGTCTCCGTCGTCCGCCAGCATCGCGAGCTGCGCCACGCCGCTGCACGCGCGGGCCAGCTCGATCGAGTCGCCGAGCGGCTCCAGGATGGTGATCGCCTCGAGCGCCTTCGCCCGCGCCGGCGCGCCGTCGCCCACGAACCAGTGGAGGCGGGACAGCACGCGCGTGCAGCGGCCGAGCGCCGCCTGGTCGCCGAGCTTCCGGTGGATCACGATCGCGGCCTCGATGGCGCTGAAGGCCTCGTCGAGGCGCCCGACGAGATACGCCGCCGCCGCGAGCTCCTCCAGCAGGTCGGCCTGCTCCAGCTCGGACAGCCGGCCGGCGAAGTCGGCGGCGCGGCGGTAGTGGAAGTACGACTCGCGGTTCGATTCGAGCGCGGCCGCGCGGCGCGCGGCCACGAGCGCGTACTGGCTCACGACCTCCTCGTCGGCGGCCGCCTCGGCGTGGTGCACGATGTCGGCCGGGTCCGCATTCGCGGCGAGCAACGCCGTGAGCACCGCGGCGTGGAGGCGGCGGCGACTCAGCGCGGGCAGGCTCGACAGCACCGCGTTCCGCGCGAGCTCGTGGCGGAACCGCACGTAAGCGCCGTCCAGCTCCAGCAGCTGGCGCCTCTCCGGCTCCTCCGCGGCGGCGGCCCAGCCGGGCAGCACGCCGTCGAGCACGTCGGTGCGCACCCGGTTCGGCACTACCGAGACCAGCTCTACGAGGCCGCGCGCGCGGTCGTCGAGCCGCGACACGCGCGCCACCACCGCCTTCGCCACCGACGGCGGCGGCTCCTCCGCGTCCCGCGAGGCCAGCAGCTCGGTCACGTAGAACGGGTTGCCGCCGGTGGCCGCGTACACCGTGTCGCCGTCGTCGCCCGCGAGCTCGCCGACCGCGGCGCGCGAGAGCGGCGCGAGCTCGACCAGCACGAGGTCGTCCTGCCGCACCGCTCCGAGCGCCCCGTACAGCGGGTGGCCCGGTGGCGCCTCGCCGCTGCGGTAGGTGATCACCAGCAGAGCGGGCAGCGCGCTGATCCGGCGCCCGAGCACGGTGATCGAGTCGAGCGTCGCGTCGTCCGCCCAGTGCACGTCCTCGAGCACCAGCACGACCGGCCGGGGCGGGCGCTCGAGCTCAGCGATCAGGAGATCCTGGATGTCGTGAGCCGCCGCGTCGCCCGCCAGCGCGTCCTCGAGCTCGCCCGACACGCCGCCCGCGAGGTCGCGGAACGGGCCGAGCGGGCGCGGGATCGACAGGTCGTCGCAGGTCCCGAACAGAACCCGGCAGCCGGCGAGGTCGCCGGCGAACCGTCGCACCAGCGCGGTCTTGCCGATCCCCGGCTCGCCGCTGATCGCGACCAATCGGCCCGCGCCGCCCGCGGCGGCCTCCCCGGCCTCCGCCAGCGCCGCCACTGCGGTCTCGCGCTCGAGCAGCTCCACGCCGCAAGTCAGACACATAGGTACCGGTCGGGTCAAACATAGGTAGTCGGCACCGATGTGGGAAGCGCGCCGCGGCCGTAGCTTCGACGTCATGACACCACTGGCTGAGCTCAAGCAGACACACCGCGCCACCTGGGCCGCGGGCGACTATCCCGTCGTCGCGGAGCGCGTGGACGAGGTGCCGCCGCGCGACCTGCTGGACCGCATCGACGTGCGGCCCGGCGAGCAGGTGCTCGACGTGGCCACCGGGACCGGCAACGTCGCCCTGCGGGCGGCCGCGGCGGGCGCCGACGTGGTGGGCCTCGACCTCACCCCCGAGCTGTTCGCCGCCGCGTGGCGGCGCATGGACGAATGGGGCGTCGACGTCGACTGGGTCGAGGGCGACGCCGAGGCGCTCCCCTACGAGGACGAGTCGTTCGACGTCGTGCTGTCGGTGTTCGGCGTCCAGTTCGCGCCGCGCCACGACGTCGTGGCGCGTGAGCTGGCGCGCGTCTCCCGGCCCGGCGGGCGGATCGGGCTCGTGAACTGGACCCCCGACGGCCAGATCGGCGAGCTGTTCAAGATCATGGGCTCGTACCTGCCGCGCCCCCCCTCCTACGCCTCGCCGCCCCCGCTGTGGGGCAGCGGCAGCTACGTCCGGGGCCTGTTCGCCGGGACGTGCGTGGACTTCGAGTTCGCGCACGGCCACAACCCGTGGCGGTTCGAATCGGCCGATGCGTACGTCGCGTTCATGGAGACGCACTACGGCCCGATGCTGAAGGCGCGCGAGAAGCTCACCGCGGAGGGCCGCTGGGAGGACTGCCGCGCCGAGCTCGTCGCGATGGCTCAGCGCCGGAACGAGGCGACCGACGGCAGCCTCCTGATGCAGGCCGAGTACCTGGTCGCAGTCGGGACGAAGAGCAGGTGACTGGCCCCGTATACGCACGCGTGCTCGGCCCGCTCGAGGTCGAGGCAGGCGGCGAGCCGGTGTCGATCGGCGGCCGGGCGCAGCGGGCGCTGCTCACCCGCCTGCTGCTCGACGCCGGCCGCACCGTCTCGAGCGCCCGGCTCGTGGAGGACCTCTGGGGCGATGACGCGCCCGCCAGCGCGGCCAAGATGGTCCAGATCTACGTCTCGATGCTGCGCAAGGTGCTACCGGAGGGGCTGCTCGTGACGCGCTCCCCGGGCTACGCGGTCGACCTGCCGCCCGAGGCGGTGGACCTGGTCCGCTTCGAGCGCCTGCGGGACGAGGGCCGAGCGGCCCTGCGCGCGGGATCGCCCGCACGCGCGGCCGACCTGCTGCGCGAGGCGCTGGCGCTCTGGCGCGGCCCCGCCCTCGCGGAGTTCGACGAGCCGTTCGCCGCCATCGAGTCGCGGCGGCTCGAGGAGCAGCACCTGGCCTCCATCGAGGACCGCATCGACGCCGACCTCGCGGCCGGGAGCGACTCCAGCCTGATCGGCGAGCTCGAGGCGCTGGTGGCCCGCAATCCGCTCCGCGAGCGGCCGCGCAGCCAGCTGATGGTGGCGCTCTACCGCGCGGGCCGGCAGGTGGACGCGCTCGCGGGCTACCGCGCCTTCAGGGAGACGCTGGCGGCCGAGCTCGGCATCGAGCCCTCACCGGCGCTGCGCGAGCTCGAGAACCGGATCCTTAAGCACGATACGACGCTCGACGGCTCCCGCACCCACGCCGGCGCACGCCGCCACGTGAGCCGCCCGGCGCGCGCCGTGCGCCAGGGCACCGTGCGCTGGTCCGCCCCGTGCCCCCGGGAGCACGCCGTGCCCGGGCGCCGGCTCTGGCAGCCGGTCCCCGCTGCGTAGGGAGCCGGTAAACGCCTACGATCGCCGCGTGACCGACGAGCTGGTCCTCGAGTTGGAGCGTCTCGTGCCCGCCCTGCCCTACGACGTCTTCCGCGCGTTCACGACCGCCGACGAGCTCGCTGTCTGGTGGGGCCCGCAGGGGTTCACCACCCCCAGCCTCGACTTCGAGCCGCGGGTCGGCGGGACCTACCGCATCCGGATGCAGCCACCCGACGGCGACGCGTTCCCTCTCACCGGGGAGTTCACCGAGGTCGAGCCACCGAAGCGGCTCGCATTCACGTTTGCCTGGGAGGACCCGGATCCCGACGATGTCGCGACGCTGGCCGGGCTCACATTCCGCGGTCAGGGCGAAGCCACGGAGGTGCTGCTCCGCCAGGGCCGCTTCAGGACCGAGGCGCGCCGCGAGCTGCACCGCGACGGGTGGTCCGACACCCTCGACAAGCTCAGCGCCTGGCTGACACGGCGGTAGCCTCCGCGCATGTGGCCGCCCGGGGCGCTCGACTTCCTCCGCGAGCTCGAGGCGAACAACTTCCGGGATGTCCGTGGGGGCGCTGTATAGAACAGCAGCGGGGGCCGGTTCCCCGGACGCCCCTGCGGATGCAAGCGTGTCCCTTGGGTTTCCGGCCCCCACCTAGGAATCGGCTGTCGGGCGAAAAGCTTGAAGAGTCCGAGACCCCGTAGGCCTAGCTACCCGCCCGCATCCACACGGCCCCCCTGCACGCGTATGCGCGACGTTTGGTGGGCTGGGCAGTCGGAGCCGTCCCCGGCCAACATCGGCCGGTCGTGGATGGAACAGATAACACCGTTAAGGTGCCGCCTTAACTCCAGAGGTCCGCGCTCCACCACGGCAAAGCGGCGGAGCGCGTCCCGCCGGATACGAGTTCCGCCCGACATCCCAGAGGCCCACCCAGCGGGATTCCGGCCGTGCCGCGACGGTATCGCTTGTCGCACAAGTTTTCAGCATCAGTGCCCGCAAATAACGCGAGAAGTTTGTCGGGTCCCAAGCACCTTCTTGCGTCACGTACGCTCCGAGCGTGTAATCCGTACTCGGCGCGTTGCGCGGGCCTCTTCCCGCAAGCTAGGTTGCGAGGTGGACCCCCCAGCGGACTCGCTGGCAGGTTCTCCCGGAAATCGACGCGCCGGCCGCCCGGGTGGGTTTTCGGCCGGCGGCCGGCGCGCACCGTCGGGGCCGTGGAGTGAGCGAGCCTCCGCGCCGGTAGAACCGCCAGAGGTCGCGGCTCGTAGACCGCTAAGGACGGTGCACTGAATCGTCGCCCTTCACGAGGGGGGAACCGGGGCGGATACTCAGTGGGCGATGTCCCAGGAGAACGTCGAGCTGAGTTCCTTGGCCGAGGCAGCCTTTGGAGCGCTCAACGCGCGCAACTTTGGACGGTTTCATCGCGGTCGCGGCCGATGACGTCGAGTTCACGTCAATGATCGCGGCGACGTGCATTGGGAGGTCCTCAACGTTCGCGGGCTTGGGGATCGGGGGATCGCGCACATCCGCATGGATGGCACGCTCGGCGAGATTTCACTCGACCTAACGGTGTGGCTCGCGGCGAGGCTGAGTGAGGGCAGGGTGACATGGTGGTCGTGGTATCGCACCGAGCAGGAGGCGCTCGAAGCCGTGGGGCTGCGGGAGTAGGCGAGCCGCAGGAGAACGTGCAGGTATTTTCTGCGCCCCATGTCGGGCTCAGAGGGCCGGGCGCGAGGTTCCGTTCAGCGGCTTGCCGTCGTGTCAGGGAAGTTCGCGGATCGGCGGCCCGATGCGCTTCCACTGTGCGCTGGCCCAGTTGAAGCGGTCTCCGGCCTCCATTGGGACCACCGGCTTGAGGTCGAGGTCTCCGTTTGAGTGCCGCTCGAGGGTGAATATGAGTGTGCTGGCCACCTGCGGCCAGTTGAAGACGATCCGGTTGCCGACCACTTCGTATGCCCCGATCTCGCCGGTTCTGGGGGCGGTCGTGGTGCCCACCGGCTCCATCAGCCATTTTCCGTCGCTGAGCGTCATCTGAGTCGCGGTGCCGATATCTGGGTCGTCAGGACGGGTGCCGGCGACGATCGCTCCAGCCCTTGTGAGACGCCAGCGATAGGTCCCGTCGAGCATGGCCGACGAGACGTTGTGACCCTGCAACGTCGGCGTTGCGTGGGCACAGTCATGGAACGCCGTTTGTGCCGGCGGGGTTGTTCGTTTGAGCTGGCGGATCGCGGCGATGAGGCCACGCGTCTGCGCGTCGCTCTCCAACTCCGCGTACACGGGCCGCGCCGCCTGGACCAGACCGGCGAGATCACTGTTGCTCGCGCTCACAACTCGCCCGTAGTCGCAGTGCCTGCGCACGAGGGAGGCTTCAGCCGCTGGATGTGCCACCGCGTACGCGACGGTCTCTCGCGCCGCCCGGCGGATCGCGTCACGCTCCCACTCATCGAGCTCGCGAAAGGCCCTGTCGCCGGCGAAGACAGTGACCGCGTGGGCGAAGAACGTGACGTTCGCGGTAAGGAACCGGCCGCCGGGCCACCCATTGCCGAGGGAGTACTCGGTCCCGTCGATCTTGCCCGACGCCATTGCGGCATTGAGGCGATCCCAGGAGATGTGGACCGGAGTCGCTCCGAGCGCGCGCATGAGCGCGTCGGTTACATGTGATGGCAGCACGCGCACCCGCGCGCCGGCGAAATCGTTAACTGATGCCAGTGGGTGCTTCATGCCGAACGGATGTCGCACGCGATCTGGGACGAGCGCGAGCGGGGCGAACCCCTCCGCTGTTAGCGCGGCGAGCATTCGCCTCGCGACGCGTCCGGATGCGATGCGGTCGAGCAAGGGATAGGTGGTCACGAGAAAGGGCGCCTGCAGCGCCTGGAAGCTCGTCACACCGAGCCGGTCCCACGCGGGCGAGCCGATCCACCCCAGTTCGAATTCGCCGTCATGCACCATGCGTGCAACGCGCACGTCCGGTTCCGCAACCTCCTGTCCGGCCGCGTCGAATACGACACGCACACGCAGCGATCCTTTCGACAGAGCAGTAGCCCGCGAGGCGAAGAAGCGCGCGAGTGGTGCGCCCGCTTCGTCGCCCCCAGAGGCCACCGCCAGTCGCAACTCGCCCGGCGCGCTCGCGCCGCCGGCCTTGTCGCCCCCAACTCCGAGATCGCAACCGGTACCAACGACAGCCAGAAGCGCCGCGAGCGCGACCGCCAGCGGCGACCTCGGAGGGGTGCTCATGGCACCACGATCCTCTCCTAGACGCTGACGTTGCGCAACGGACTCGCCCTGGCGAGGCCGCGCTCATGGCATTGCGCTACGGAACCAGCCGGCTTGCCAGTCCGCGAAAAACCCGTGCCAGCACGTAGCGAAGACTGTTGCTCACCCCGTTTCGCGCGCGGTGAGGCGAGCGTAGCGTCGGCCGCCAAGGTCGAACTAGGAAAGGAGCCAGGATGCGAAAGCGAACCGCCCTCGCCACTGCAGTGGTGTCGCTCGCATTGGTCGCGTCGGCCTCGGCGGCGACCGCGAATGAGCACGCCAGCTGCTCGGGATGGGTCTACTCAACCCTGACAGGCCAGCCCGGGGCACGTGCCGACATCAACTTCTTCGGAACCTTCCCGGATGCAGCCGCGTACGGGCTCCCGCCCGGCGCGCTTCAAAGCGAGTCCAGCCAGTACAAGCCCCCGGCGTGCTAGCACGCGAATCTTGCGCTCACGAACCCTGCGCCGCCAGGGGGCGAGATCTGAGCTCCCTGGCGGTCAGCAGCTATCGCGCGGCGATCGACGGCGGGCGCCGCGCGGGTATCCGATCGACCATGCGCGCATCGACCGCCTTCCGCATGAGGGAGATCACGGTGTACCGCCGCCACGACCTTGCCCGTGGCTGGGCTGGCGAAGCACGTGGGGCCGCCGCTCAGCTCTTCACGCGGTAGTCGATGAAGGTGGCGAACGGGGACTGGCGCACGCCCAGGTGTTCCAACTCGACCTCCTTCGAGAAGCCCTCGAACAGGCGCTTCCCCCCGCCCAGCATCACGGGCGCGATGATGATGCTGAACTCGTCCACGACGCCCGCGTCGAGTGCCTGCCGGATCACGTCGGCGCCCCCCATGATGGAAACGTCCTTGTCGCCGGCCGCCTCCCTCGCCTGCGCGACCGCCTCTTCGACTCCCGCCACGAAGTTGAAGTGGCCGCCCTCCGGCTCCTCCTCGGGACGGTGGGTGACGATGAAGAACGGCAGCCCCCACGGGTTCTCGTCGCCCCAGTGGCGCGCCGCCTCGTAGGTGAAGCGGCCGCCGACGACCGCGCCGATCTTCGCCGACACCTCGTTCAGCCAGTTCGCGTCGTCGCCGGTCGGCTTGCCGCGCGGCTCGGCGTCGTACGACCACGGCCCGCCGAACACCCAGTAGTGGAGCCGCTCCCCTCCCTCGCCGAGCCCCGTGCCGGGCCCGTCGTCCGGGCCGGCGATATAGCCGTCGATCGACGTCGTGATGTTTGCGATCACCTTGGTCATCTGAGCCACCCCTCCTCGTAGCGTGTCGGCTCGCTCGACGGGAGATGCGAGTAGGCGACATCCGCGTCGTCGGTCTCCTCCTCCACCCCCGCGTTGTGGCGCAGGGCCGCCTCGTCGACGGTGTACGCGCCCCCGTTGCAGTTCTCGCCGATGTGGTTGCGGCTCGACATCGCCAGGATCAGCGCGGGCCCGTCGCCCGCGCCTACGATCATGTGCCGCGTCTCCGGCGGGCAGTGCACGAAGTCCCACCGGCGGAGCGGGCGCTCCTCGCCCTCGACGATCAGGAGCGCCTCGCCGGCCAGGACGACGAAGTCCTCGGCGTCCGCCTCCCAGTGGTACATGCCGATCGGCTCGCCTGGGCCGAGCCGGACCAGGTTCACGCCGAGCTCCCGGAACAAGCTCTCGGCCTCGTCCTCCGTCCAACCCGTGAGCGGGGCGCTGTGCCCCCGGCCCGGACGCCGGGTCCACCGCGCGTCGCGCGCGTTCATCACGAACCACCCGGGACCGTCGGGCACGAGTCCCGCGTCCGTCTGTCTCAGCGCCGCCTCTTCCACCATGCGGTGGATGCTACGGCGGCGCGGCGCGGGGCTAGCTCTGCCCAGCCTCGAGGAAGGCCCTGTAGCGCTTGACCTCGCGCTCCCTGCGGGCGTGCTCCTCCGAGCCCTCCTCGCAGCGCTCCAGCGCCTGCTCGGCCTCCTTCAGGCGCGATTCGAAGGCGCTCCGGTCGATCTCGTCCGGCGGAATCGCCTCCTCGACCAGGACGAGCGCCCGGTTGTCGGCCACCTGCAGGTAGCCCCCCCCTGCGCGAAGCGGACCACGTCCGAGTCCGACCTGTAGAGCCTCAGCTCGGTCGGCTCGAGGATCGCCATCAGCGGCGCGTGGCGTGCCTTGATGCCGATCGAGCCGGTGGTGGTCCGGGTCGAGAGCAGCTCGACCTCATCGGCGAAGACCTGCCCCTCGGGGGTCAGGACCTCGACTTTGAACGAAGAGGCCATCTACTCCTTCTTGTCCTCGTCATCGGACTTCGCCTCATCCTGATCGTCCGACTTGGCCTCATCCTGATCGTCGGACTTGGCCTCGTCCTCATCGCCGGACGAGTCGGAGTCCTCGTCCTTCTCCTCGTGGCGCGCGCCCTTCGCGGCCTCCACGACCTCGTCGATCGTGCCCTTCAGGAGGAACGCCCGCTCGGGGATGTCGTCGTGCTTGCCCTCGAGGATCTCCTTGAACGAGGCCACCGTCTGGTCGACCGGCACGTACTTGCCCTCGAGCCCGGTGAACTGCTCCGCCACGAAGAACGGCTGCGACAGGAAGCGCTCGATCTTCCGCGCTCGCTGCACCGTGAGCCGGTCCTCGTCCGACAGCTCCTCGATTCCGAGGATGGCGATGATGTCCTGTAGCTCGCGGTACCGCTGCAGGATCTCGCGGACGTCGTTCGCGACCTGGAAGTGCTCCTCGCCGACGATGTCCGGCTTCAGGATCGTCGAGGTCGAGTCGAGCGGGTCCACCGCCGGGTAGATCCCCTTCTCGGAGATCGACCGCGACAGCGTCGTGGTGGCGTTCAGGTGCGCGAACACCGACGCCGGGGCCGGGTCCGTGAGGTCGTCGGCCGGCACGTAGATGGCCTGGATCGACGTGACCGAGCCCTGACGGGTGGAGGTGATCCGCTCCTGGAGCTGCCCCATCTCCGTCTCGAGCGTGGGCTGGTAGCCCACCTGCGAAGGCATCCGCCCGAGCAGCGCCGACACCTCCGAGCCCGCCTGCACGAACCGGAAGATGTTGTCGATGAAGAGCAGCACGTCCTGGCCGCCCTCCTCGCGGAAGTACTCGGCCATCGTGAGGCCCGAGAGCGCGACGCGCATGCGCGCGCCGGGCGGCTCGTTCATCTGGCCGAACAC
>JBEVKE010000080.1:0-5271 GCA_040509835.1 Thermoleophilaceae bacterium | reverse complement strand
GGCGCCGCCCAGGCGCCGAACTCGGGGGGCAGCGCCGCCGCGCCCTCGTGCCAGGCGTCGAGCAAGGGCCGTCCGGCGTCCGGAGGCAGCGCCTCGATGCCGAGTGGGCAGGAGAGCGCCACGTAGGCGCGGTCGAGCCCGTCGGCCCGGACGAGCTCGGCGCGCAGGTGCGGGTCGTGGTCGGCGAGCTGGACGGCGCAGTCGGGCTCGCCGGGTAACTCGAGGGCCCAGCTTCCGTCGCGCCGCCGCATGCGCGGGGGATCGCTCCGCCGCCCGAGCTCAGCCAGTAACGGCTCCGGCCACAGGTGCTGGTGAACGTCGATCTGCAATTCTTGTGAAAGGATTCAGTGAATCGTTTAAGTAGCGTCATTATGCGCCTCACGGACCGGGAACGCAAGAGCGCCCGGCTACGCTGATGGCGGTGCCGGAGCGACAGAAGCGGCGCGCGACCATCCGGGAGCTCGCCGAGTACACCGGGCTGTCACCGGCCGCGGTCAGCTATGCCCTCCGCGGCATGCACGTCTCGGCCGAGACCGAGGAGCGCGTGCGCGCCGCGGCCGACGAGCTCGGATACGAGGCGGACCCGATCGCCCGAGCGCTGCGCGGCGGCGCCACCGCCGTCGTCGGGCTGCTGGTGGGCAGCCTCGCGGACTTCTGGAACCAGGAGCTGGTGCGGGCGGTCGAGCGGGAGCTGCACGTCTCCGAGCGCAGCACGCTGGTCGCGGACGCGGACGGCGACTCCACCCGCGAGCTCGAGCTCGCGGGGCGGCTCGTGGATCACCGCGTGGACGGGCTGATCGTCCTGCCGGTCGGGCCCCCCAGCGACGGGTGGGAGCTGATCGCCGAGGAGGTGCCCACGGTCACGATCGGCGACGCGCTCCCCGGCGTCATGGCCGTGGGCGAGGTCGTCTTCGACAACAACCGCGGCGTCGAGGACACGCTCCGCCATCTCAGCTCGCTCGGCCATCGGCGTGTGGCGGTCCTGTCGTGGGCGGTCGAGACGTCGCCCGGGCGCCCCGCCGAGCGCGCCGTGGAGGAGGTGGCGGCCGCGCTCGGGCTCGACTGCCGCATCGTGCCCTGCGCCTACTCGCTGAACGGCTCGCGGCCGCTCGCGCTCGAGCTGCTGTCAGCCGACGACCGCCCGACCGCGATGTTGTGCATGTCGGACTCGATCGCCTACGGGGTGTGCGTCGCCTGCGCCGAGCTCGGCCTGACCATTCCCGACGACGTGTCGGTGGCCGGCTTCGGCGAGCATCCGATGTCGCGGCTCCTGGCTCCGCCGCTCACCTCGACGGCATGGGACGTCGAGCGGGTCGCCCAGGTGGCCACGCGCTTCCTGCTGGACGCGCTCGACGGCGAGCGGCCCGACGAACCGCGGCGGGAGCTGTTCCCGCCACGGCTCGTCGCGCGTGCGTCCACCGGGCCGCCGCCCTGAGCTAGCTCAGAGCTGGCCGTTCGCCTGCAGGAACTTCTTGGCCACGTCGGCCTCTGGCTGCTTGTCGATCGCGACGGCCTTGTTCATCGAGATCATCGCGTCGTTCGTGAGCAGCTTCGAGACGTCGTCGATGGTCGCGAAGAACTCCGGCCCGAGGGCGTCGTTCTTCTTCTTGTCCATGACCATCGCCACGTGCTGGTAGCCGAAGATCCCCTTCGGGTCCTCGAGCACCTTGTACTTGCCGCTCGCCAGCTGGGCGTCGGTCGAGAACACGTTCGCGCTGTCCACGTCGCCCGAGTCGAGCGCCTGGTACTGGATGCCCAGCGCCAGCTGCTTGAACTTGGCGTTGTTCAGCCCGTACACCTTCTGCATGCCCTTCAGGCCCTGGTAGCGGGACTTGAACTCCGGCCGGGCGCCGACCGTGAAGCTCGGGAGCTTCTTCAGGTCCGCGACCGTCTTCAGCCCGTTCTTCGTCGCGAAGTCCTTCGTCGTGGCGATCGCGTCCACGTCGAAGAACGGCGTCTGCTGGCTAATCGTCTGCCCACGCCCCTCGTAGAACGTCTTCGCCAGGTCGTAGGTCTCCTGGTCGGACTTCGGGATGATGTCCTTCCCGGCGACCACCGCCACGGACACGCCGAGGTACTCCGGATAGCCGTCGATCTGGCCGCTCGTGAGGGCCTTGTCGATGATCTCGGTCGACCCGATGTTCTTCTTCAGGTTGACCTTGTAGCCCTTCGCCTCGAGCGCCTGCTTGTAGAGCTCACCGAGCACGAACTCCTCGGTGAAGTCCTTCGTGCCGAGCGTGACCGCCGGCTTGCCCTTGCCCGGCTGGTCGCTGGACGAGGCAGAGGTCGAGGTCTGGTCGCCGCTCGACGAGCTGTCGTCGTCACCGCCGCAGGCGGCCAGTCCGAAGACCGCGAGCACGGCGAGCAGCAGAACCATGAGCATGGGGGTTTGGAACTTGCGTCGTCTCATTGGACTCCTTCGTTGGACACCTTCGGTCTGGGGCCTCAAGCCGCGGCCGTCTCCACCTTCGGCTCGAGCAGGGTCTTCTTCCCGTGCCGCCGGAGCGGCCGGGGGGTAACGGCGTACTGCAGGAGGGCGAACACGCCCTCGGTTGCGAACGCGAGCGCCGCGATCGCGAGCGATCCCGCGACGACGCCCTCCGGCCCGTAGGTCGGCTGGTTCACGATGATGTCACCGAGGCCGCCGCCGCCCGCCAGGGCGGCCAGCGGCGCGGTGGCCACGACGTAGACGGCCGCGGTCCGGATGCCGGCGAACATGAGCGGCAGCGCAAGCGGCAGCTCAACGCGCATGAGCACCTGCCACCCCTTCATGCCCATCGCCACCGCCGCCGTGACCGCGTCCTGGTCGACGCGGTCCACCGCCACGTACGCGTTCGTGAGCATCACGGGGGCGGCAAGGATCACCAGCGCGACCATCACGTTCGTGAAGCCCACGCCGAGCAGGCCGAGGCCGATCGAGATCACCGCGAGGCTGGGGAGCGCCCGCCCGATGTTCGACACGTTGATCGCCACAAACGAGCCGCGATGCTGGTGCCCGAGCCAGACGCCGAGCGGGACCGCTATGAGGATCGCGACTCCCAGCGACGCCAGCGACAGCCAGACGTGCTCGACCGTCTTGTCCCAGATCAGGCCTGTGTTGTCGAACAGGAACTGGATCGCGTTCTCGAAGGTCTTCACGTCACGCCCTCCGCGCTCTCAGCCACGGGGCGAGCAGCCGTTGGAGCGCCACGAGCAGGGCGTCGGCCACCAGCGCGAGCGCCACGGCCAGGATGCCGGCCGCGATGAACTGCGTCTTGAAGCCGCTCTGGATCGCGTTGAAGATCGGTTGGCCGAGCCCGCCCACGCCGATGAAGGCCGCGACGGTGGCGAGGCTGATCGTCGTCACGGTCGCGATCCGGATGCCGGCCATGATCGCCGGGAGCGCCAGCGGAAGCTCGACGCGGCGCAGGATCTGCCCCTTGGTGAGGCCCATCGCGCGGGCCGCCAATTGGGCGTCCTCGGGTACCTCGCGCAGCCCCGTGAGCGTGTTCCGGAACAGGATCAGCAGCGTGTATGAGACGAGCGCGATCTCGGCGCTCGTGACCGTCAGGCCGGTGATCGGCACGAGCAGCTGGAAGAACGCCAGGCTCGGGATCGTGTAGAGGAAGGCGGCGAGGATCACGAACGGCGTCTCGAACCAGTCGAGGGTGTAGGCGAGCAGCGCGGCCGTGAACGCGATCACGAAGCCGATCCCGACAGCCAGCAGGGTGAGCCAGATGTGCTCGACGAGGCGAGGCACGAAGACGCGGTCGAAGTTGTCCACGAACCAGCCGAAGCAGAACTGGCCGTTCTCGCGGATGCAGTCGCTGGCCCGCTCGAAGTGCGGGATCACGGGTCCCCCCTGGGCGATCGGCGCGGCGGGGGCGCCGGCGAGCATCATCTCGCGGCCGCCTTCTCGTCGGGGCCGATCAGGCGGGTGATCGAATCGAGCGCCACGGTGCCGGTCGGCCGGCCGTCCTCGTCGACCACGACCAGCCGGTCCTTGCCCTCCACCAGCATCACCGAGAGCGCGTCACGCAGGCTGGTGTGCGCGGTGGCGGTCGGGCCGTCCGGCTCGTCCGGCGCGGGGCCGAGCTCGAGGTCGCCGAGACGCCAGACGTTCAGCCGCTTGAGGCCGCGGTCGGCGCCCACGAAGTCGGCGACGAAGTCGTTGGCGGGCTCGGCGAGGATGTTGTCCGGCGTGTCGTACTGGACAAGCTCGCCATCGCGGAGAATCGCGATGCGATGGCCCATCTTGATCGCCTCGTCGATGTCGTGGGTCACGAAGACGACCGTTTTCGGAACCTCGTGGTGGAGGCGCAGGAAGTCGTCCTGGAGCCTGTCGCGTGCGATCGGGTCGACGGCCCCGAACGGCTCGTCCATCAGCATCAGCGGCTGGTCGGCAGCCATGGCGCGCGCCACGCCGATGCGCTGGCGCTGGCCGCCCGAGAACTCGGCGGGATAGCGGCGCAGGTCGTCGTCAGGGTCGAGGCCCACGAGCTCGAGCAGCTCCTTCGCCCGAGCGCGGATGCGCTCCTTCGACCAGCCGAGCAGCCTCGGCACGGTGCCGATGTTGTCCTCGGTCGTCATGTGGGGGAACAGGCCGATCTGCTGGAACACGTAGCCAATCCCGCGGCGCAGCTCGGTCTCGTCCAGGTCCGTGATGCTGCGCTCGTCGATCGTGACGTCGCCGGACGTCATCGTGATCAGCCGGTTCACCATCTGCATGGCGGTGGTCTTCCCGCTGCCCGACGGGCCGATCAGGACACAGATCTCACCCGCGGGGACCTCAAGGCTGAGGTTGGAGACCGCCGGCGTGCGCCGCCCGGGGTAGATCTTGGTCGCCTCGTGGAACGCCAGGACGGCGGCTGCGGGGCCATCGGGGGAAGCCGACGGCCCCGTGGGATGGGCGGAGTCGGAGGAATTCACGAGAGGGTCCCGGGGAGGGAGGCCTGATCCTACTTCGGACCGCGCGCGCGGTCCGATCCGGTTCGCGAAGCCTTAATGTCGGCCGTCGCGAGACGCGCCAGCTCGCGCCGGAGGTCCTCTCTCAGCTGGTGAACCTCGTCCGCCGCCACCTCCGGATCCGACTCGGCCGTCTCCACCAGCGCGGCGGCCAGGGTCTCGCTCGAGGCGCGCAGCGCGTCCTCGGCCTGCCGGCGGTCGGTCGAGCCGCGCAGCGACAGCGCCTTCTCCTGGGTGTCCTCCGCGAACGCGGCGATGCGCTCGCGGTCGGCCCGCGGGAGCTGCCGCCAGTGGCCGTACAGCGAGCGGGCGACGCGCACGCCGATC
>JBEVKE010000079.1:0-7863 GCA_040509835.1 Thermoleophilaceae bacterium | reverse complement strand
GCCTCGCTCGACTACGAGCTGATCGGCATGCGCGAGGGCGACCTCGTGAAGCTCGACATCCTGCTGGCGGGCGACACGGTGGACGCGCTCTCGATGGTGGTCCACCGCGACAAGGCCTACGCCGCCGGCCGCGTGCTCACCGAACGGCTCCGCAAGCAGATCCCGCGCCAGCAGTTCGAGGTGGCGATCCAGGCGGCGATCGGGGCGAAGATCATCGCGCGCGAGTCGGTCAAGCCGATACGGAAGGACGTGATCGCCAAGTGCTACGGCGGCGACGTCAGCCGGAAGAAGAAGCTCCTCGAGAAGCAGAAGGAGGGGAAGAAGCGGATGAAGCAGGTGGGCCGCGTGGAGGTGCCCCAGGAGGCCTTCCTCGCGGTGCTCGAGCTCAATGAGTCGTAGGACCGTTCTTGTGCATGCGGGGATTTGCGATGACCGCATGTGGGATGGCTTCGAGCTCCCAGGCGAGCTCATCCGGCACCGCCTTCCGGCGCCTCTCGACGAGACGGTGGGCACCGCGCCGGCCGCGGTGGTGGGTGCTTCCTACGGCGGCTTCGTCGCGCTGGACTTCGCGGCCAGGAAACCCGAGCTCGTCGAGAAGCTGGTCCTCCTCGATGCCCCGCTGATGGACCACGACTTCTCGCCCGAGTTCATGGAGTACGTGGAGGAGGAGGAGCGCCTGTCCGAGGCGGGCGAGCTGGACGCCGCGGTCGAGCTCAACCTCGCCTTCTGGTGCCCCGGCATCGCCGACCGGGTCCGCCCGATGGCCGCCGCCGCTCTGGAGCGCGAGAACGAGGAGCTCCCCAATCCGGACCTGGGCGCGATCCGCACGCGGACCCTGGTGGCGGTGGGCGCCAACGACAACGCCGACTTCCGGGCGATCGCCGAGCGGCTCGCGCGCGAGCTGCAGAACGCGGAGCTGGCGGTGATCGAGGGCGCGGGCCACCTCCCGTCGATGGAGCGCCCGGGCGAGACGGCCGCGCTGGTGCGGAGCTTCCTTCGGGGTTAGGCTCGGCATGTGACGACTCCGCGCCGTCTGGGGCTGGTCGCGGCGATCGCGCTGGCCCTGGTGCCTGCGGCGAGCGCTCAGGCCGCCGAGTGCCCGCCCGGTTCGCCCACGCTTGTCGTCATGGTGAACGGGAAGACCTCGGGGCCCGTCTACACGACCCACGACCTGCTGGTGCGCGCGCGACTCTCGGGCGGCGCGTACTACACCGTCAACAGCTTCGATGTCACGGGCCTGCGACGCATGCCTGACCCGGACAACGTAGAGCCGCCTCCGAACGAGGCCTTCGGGATCGCAGACACGCCCGGAACGCTGACGGTCACGGCCACCCTCACGAACGACGACCTGGAGTGCACCGTGAGCGGCACCGTGAGCTTCGAGGTGAAGCAGGCCGAGACGCCCATCGTCTCGAACCTGCGCCGGCCGCCGCCGTTCAAGGGCCATCGGGGCTGGCTCTGGGATTCCCAGTACTGGTTCTGGGTGAAGCCGGGCCCGACCGGCAACGCCTCCCCGCTCACGGTCGAGGCTCGCGCCATCCGCCGCGCTCGGGTGCCCGGCCCCAGGGTGCCCGCAAAGCGCATCACGTTCCCGATGCGGAACTCGGACGGCACGGGGCCCGACCAGGAGCCGCGCGGCGGCTGCGGGGCCTATGAACTGATCTGCCCGAAGAGGATCCGGACGTGGGCGAGTGGCGCCGAGGTCAACGTGTTCGCGAAGGGCGGGATCGGCCCGCGCGGCTTCGTGAAGGTGGTTGTGGACCTTCCCCGCGGCGTCCCGACCCTCCACTACTCGGTCGCGAAGACGCCGATCGGCCTCGACGTGAAGGTGCTCCAGGACGGAGCGCCGGTCGCGCGACTGCGGATGGCCGGCCGCTGCGAGATGAGGGGCCAGTTCTCCCAGTGCCGGTTCAGGAAGCTCTCCACCGCTCTGTAGAGCGGAAAACCCTCTTAGGAACCTTTTACGCGCGGCTTTAGGTGGGCCTTAGAACGCGGAAATAGCTTGGCGCGCGATGAGTACGGACACCCTTACGCAGCCGGCACCCGACCCGACGCTGGACTCGCTTCAGCAGTTCCTCGACGGGATCGCGAAGACGCCGCTGCTCACTGCCGATGAAGAGATCTCCCTGGCCAAGCGCATCGAGCGCGGCGACCTCGTCGCCAAGGACCACATGACGCGCGCGAACCTGCGCCTCGTGGTCTCGATCGCGAAGCGCTACCGCAACCAGGGGCTTCCGTTCCTGGATCTGATCCAGGAGGGCACGATCGGGCTCGTGCGCGCGGTCGAGAAGTTCGACTACCGCAAGGGCTACAAGTTCTCGACCTACGCCACCTGGTGGATCCGCCAGGCGATCTCCCGTGCGATCGCCGACAAGGGCCGGACCATCCGGATCCCGATCCACATCGACAACATCCTCAAGAAGCTCGACGGCGCCCAGCGCAAGCTGGAGGCCCAGGGCGACCGCGAGATCACCATCGAGGAGATCGCCGAGATGGCCGGGGTGGACCCGGTCGAGGCCGACGTGATCATGCGCGCGGCGCAGCAGCTCGTGTCGCTCGACAAGCCGGTGGGCGACGACTCCGACGCCGCGCAGTTCGGTGACCTGATCCCGGACGAGTCGGCCGCTTCGCCGTTCGACCAGGCCGTCGAGTCCATGCGCGACGAGCGTCTGCGGGCCTGCCTCGACAACCTTCCCTACCGCGACAAGCGGATCATCGAGCTGCGCTTCGGCCTGAACGGCGAGCAGCCGCAGACGCTCGACAAGGTCGCGAAGCTGTTCCAGCTCACGCGCGAGCGCACCCGCCAGATCGAGGAGGCCGCGCTGCGCAAGCTCGGCACGCTCGCCGAGGCGCAGGCGCTCCGCGAGGCCGCCTAGGCCTCGACCTCGGCGCCCGCCGAAAGCAGCGTTCGGCGCGCCACCAGCGCGAGCAGGAACCCCGTACCGCAGGCGATCGCGGCGCTGCCGAGCGCCCACGGAACGGTCGCCTGCTCGACGAGCGCGCCCGCGACCGCGGACCCGATCCCGAAGCCGACGGCGGTGGCCGTGATGTGCCACGAGTAGGCCTCCGTCGAGGTCCCCGCGGGCGCGAGCCGCTCGATCAGCGCGTACTGCGTGATCGCAACCGGGGCCAGCGCCAGCCCGGTGATCACCAGCAGCGGACCCATCACGGCGATGGAGCCGGCAAATGCGACCGGCGCCGACCCGATCGTCAGCAGGGCGAGGAGGACCAGCAGCCGCCGATCCAGGGGTGCGCGCCAGACCACCGAGCCGTACCAGAGCCCTCCGAGTGCCGACCCGAGCGCCCAGAGGGTGATCAGCGGCCCCGCGGCGGCGCGCGAGCCCTCGTTCTCGGTGAAGGCGGGCAGGGCGACCTCGATCGCGCCGAACGAGATCGCCGTCAGCAGCCCCACACCGGCGACGATCGCGATGCCGGGTGCGCCGAGTGCCCCGGCGCGCGTGCGTTCCGCCTCCACGTCCGGGACCGCCGCCCGCACGGCCGGGGCCGTCGCGAAGCCGGTGCCCGCGACCAGGTAGAAGCCGGCGCACAGAAACATGCCCACGGCGGGCGTCGACGCGGTCGCGATGCCCGCGGCGATCAGCGGCCCGACGACGAACACCAGCTCGAGCTGTACGGCGTCGAAGGCGTAGGCGCTCTCGACCCGCTCCGCCGGTACCAGCGTGCCCCAGAGCGAGCGCATCGACGCCGAGATGGGCGGGATGGCGGCGCCCTGCAGAGCGGCTGCTACCGCCAGAACGACGACCGGCGCCTTCAGAAGCATCGCCACCGTCTCGGCCGTCAGCATCAGCGCGGTCGCCACGCCGAGAACCAGGATCACCTGGCTGCGGCCGATCCGATCGGCCAGCCTGCCCAGTGGCGCGGCGGTCAGCGCGATCGCCACCGACTCCGCGGCGAGCACGACCCCGATGTCGCCGTAGCCATACCCCTCGCGCCGCATGAGCAGCACGATCGACAGCCCGACGATCGCGAACGGAAGCCGCCCCACCAGGGTGAAGACCGCCAGCCGAGCGACGCCCGGGGTGCGCAGCACGTCGAGGTAGCGGCGGAGGTTCACGGATACATAGACTGCCGCGCCGTGCGCGTGAAGACCGATGCGATAGGCAGGAGCTACCCGCCGTTCGAGTACGAGCTGGGCAAGGAGAAGATCGGCGAGTACGCCCGAGCGGTGGGTGAGGAGAGCCCCGTGTACTTCGACCGCGCGGCCGCCCGGGAGGCCGGATTCCGCGACGTAGTGGCGCCGCCGATGTTCGCCGTCGTCTACTCGTGGAGCGCCGTCGCGCTGCCCGCGGTCGACCCGGAGGTGGACCTCAACTTCGCGATGCTCCTGCACGGCGGCCAGGAGTTCACCTGGGGCGAGCCGGCGTGCTCGGGCGATTTGATCAGCACGGTCGCGAGCGTCAAGGAGATCTACGAGAAGGGCGGCATGGGCTTCTACGTGTTCGAGACGCTCTCGACCAACCAGGATGGGCAGGAGGTGGCCCGCGGCACGTGGACCAACATCGTCAGGGGCGTGTCGTGAACGTCGATCTCAAGGTGACGCCGGACAAGTACCTCCCGCACCGGTACGCCGGCGCGTCGGGCGACTACAACCCGATCCACATCGACCCGGAGTTCGCGAAGCAGGTCGGGCTCCCGTCGAACATCCTCCACGGGCTGTGGTCGATGGCACAGGTGGCGCGCGCGGCAGTGGCCGCCGGCGGCGGCGACCCGCGGAGCCTGAAGCGGCTGTCGGTGCAGTTCCGCGGCATGGGCTTCCCGGAGCAGGAGCTCACCGTGACGGGCTCGGTGGAAGAGGAGCGCGACGGGCGGATCGTGATCGCCGCGGAGGCCGAGCAGGGCGGGAAAAAGATCATCAAGAACGCAGAGGCTGAGCTGTCGCCACAATAGGTGTGTGGCACTCACGCCCCGCCAGACATTCCTGCTTCGCAAGCTGGTCGAGGCCCACCGCGCCCTGGACCAGCCGGTCGGCTCCAAATGGATAGCCGAGCAAGACGACGTGCCGTGGGGCCCGTCCACGGTCCGCGCTGAGCTGGCCAAGCTCGAGGAGGTCGGTCTGCTCGAGCATCCGCACACCTCCGCCGGCCGCGTCCCGACGGACCGCGGCTACCGGGTGTACGTGGACGAGCTGATGACCGGCGGCGCGCTGCCCGTGCCGCAGAAGCGGCTCGAGCTCACCACCATGCGGCGCGAGGTGGACGAGGCGATGCGGGCCACCAGCGAGCAGCTCTCGCAGGTGACGAACCTGCTGGCGCTCGTGACCGCCCCACCGATCGAGACGGCCACGATCCGACGCGTGGAGGTGCTGCTCCTCCAGCCCCAGGTGGCGATGGTCGTGATCATCACCTCGACCGGCGGCGTGACGAAGCGGGTGATCTCGTACGAGACGCCTGTGGATTCGGGGCTGGTCGAGTGGGCGAGCAGCTACCTGAACGAAACACTGGGCGGGCTCGACGTGGGGTCGCGCGCGCTGCAATCCCGCCTAATCGTCGAGGGGCGCGCGGAGCAGGCGTTCCTCGACACGCTGGCGCCGGCGTTCACCGAGCTCGAGGACACGGCCGAGAGCACCCTGTTCATGGAGGGGGCGGCGCGGCTCCTGTCCGAGCACCGCATGCAGGAGCTCGAGCAGATCGGCGCGATCATGGAGGTGCTCGAGCACCGGCGCGCGCTCCTCGGCGTCCTGCGCGAGTCGCTCACCGAGCCGAATTTGTACCTGCGGATCGGGAGCGAGAACGCGGCACCCGAGCTCCGCTCGATGACCATGGTGGCCGCCAACTACGGGCTCGCCCGCCGCAACCTCGGCGCGGTGTCCGTAATCGGCCCGCTGCGGATGGACTACCCGGGCGCGATCATCGCCGTCCGCCAGGCCGCCAATGAGCTGTCGCGCTTCGTGGCAGAGGTATACGACGAGTGAGGCGCGACCCGTACGAGGTGCTCGGCGTCTCGCGTGACGCCGGCGAGGGAGAGATCAAGAAGACGTTCCGGCGGCTGGCACGCGAGCTGCACCCGGACGTGAACCGGCACGACCCCGAGACCGAAGAGAAGTTCAAGGAGGCCGCTGAGGCCTACGAGATCCTCTCGGACGCCGAGCGGCGCGCCACCTACGACCGGTTCGGGTTCGAGGGGCTCGATTCGCGCGGGTACGCGTCGCAGGCGCACGGCTTCGGCTCGTTCGCCGACATATTCGACGCGTTCTTCGGCGGCGACCCGTTCGGCGCGTCGTTCGGCCGCGGGGGCGGCGGGCGCGTCCAGGGCGGAGACATCGCGGTCGAGGTCGAGGTCAGGCTGGCCGACGCGGCCAGCGGGACGTCCGTGGAGGTGTCCTACGAGCTGGTGGACACCTGCGAGCGCTGCCACGGCAACGGCGCCGAGCCCGGCACGCCGATCGAGACGTGCCCGACCTGCGGCGGCACCGGGCGGATGCGCGCGGTCACGCGGACGGCGTTCGGCCAGCTCGTGCGCGAGCTCGCCTGCGAGACGTGCGGCGGCGACGGGCGGATCCCCGCGGAGCCCTGCTCGGAGTGCGGCGGGCGTGGGCGGCGCGCGGTGCGCAAGACGCTCCAGGTGGAGATCCCGGCGGGAATCGCGGACGAGCAGCGCATCCGGCTCGGCGGCCGCGGCCACGCCGGAGAGCGCGGCGGCCCTCCCGGCGACCTGTACGTCCTCGTGCGGGTGGCCGGCGACGAGCGCTTCCTGCGCGACGGCAACAACCTGGTCACGGTCGTGGACGTGCCCGCGCCCGCTGCGGCGCTCGGCACGAAGGTCACCGTGCCGACGCTCGACGGCGACGAGGAGATCGAGGTGGCGGCCGGGACCCAGCCGGGCACGGTCGTGACCCTGCGCGGCCGCGGGATGCCCCAGGTCGGGCGCGGCCGTCGCGGCGACCAGCAGGTGGTGCTGAACGTGGTGGTGCCCCGCAAGCTGAACGCACGCCAGAAGGAGCTGCTTCAGGAGCTGCGCGATTCGCTGACGCCGGACAACCTGAGGGAGCAGGCCGACGAATCGCTGCTCTCGAAGGTGAAGCGAGCGCTGCGCTGATCCGCCTGTCGATCCGGGCGTCCGCCGAACACGCCGAGCTCGTACTCGCGGAGCTCACGGAGATCGCCCCGGAGGGCTTCGAGCAGATCGACGGCGAGCGCTTCGTGGAGTTCGCCGTGTACGGCGCCCCCGGCGAGCTGCCCGAGCTGCCGCGCGGCCGCGCCGAGCTCGGCGGCGTGGCGGTGGAGGTGTCGGGGGAGGAGGTTGGCGACGACTGGGCGACGCGCTGGCGCGAATTCCACCAGCCGGTGCAGGTGGGCGAGCTCCAGCTGCGGGCTCCGTGGCATGAGCCGGGCGAGGCCATCGACATCGTCATCGACCCGGGCCAGGCCTTCGGCACGGGTGCGCACCCGACCACCCGGATGTGCCTCGAGCTGCTGCTCGAGCTGCCCGCCCGCGGCCCGCTGGCCGACCTCGGCTGCGGATCCGGCGTGCTGGCGATCGCAGCCGCGAAGCTGGGCTTCTCGCCGGTCGGCGCCTGCGACAACGAGGTGGCGGCGATCAAGGCCACGCTCGCGAACGCGAGCGCGAACGGTGTGACGCTCGACCGCGTGGAACGTCACGACCTGCGCACGGAGCCGGCGCCGGTGGCCGCCGTCACGGTGGCCAACCTGGTGCGGCCGCTCCTGCTCGATGTGGCACCGCTCATGCCCGAGCAGCCCGAGACGCTAATCGTCTCGGGGCTGCTCGAAGCCGAGGAAGATGAGGTGGCGGGGGGGGGGGGCCCGGTGTGGGCGAAGCCGCCCCGGCCCCCCCCCGGGGGGGGGGGGCCCCCGGGGTCCCCGCCCCGAGGCGTTGGGCCCCGAC
>JBEVKE010000078.1:0-11325 GCA_040509835.1 Thermoleophilaceae bacterium | reverse complement strand
ACATCTTCCAGGTGGACGGCATGAACTGCATCCACCCGAGCGCGCCCGCGGAGGACACGTTGAGGTTGCGGCCGTAGTCGGTCTCGATCTCGTTGATCGCGGCCAGGACCTCCCAGCGGACCCCGTACTCGATGCCCGCGGCCTGGTAGATGGAGAGCAGGAAGGGCGGCACGCGGAACTTGCGGATGATGAAGTTGGGCACCCCGGTGGCGGTGGAGGGCCCGGGGAGCACGTCGGTGAAGTTCGGATTCGACGTCGTGGGAGTTCCGTCGGCGTTGCGGAGCGGCGAGCGGCGGCCGCGGCGCTTGGCCTTCGAAAGCTCATGCTTGGCTCGAGCCTTTACGTCGCCGGCTAGGTCGCGGTTCGTGTCCGAGTTGTTCTGGACGCGCCGGCCGGAGCTCGAGCGCTCCTGGGCCGATCCGCCGCCGGAGCTCGGGCTGTCGTCGCCGCCGCCGGGGGAGGGAGCCGGTGCGGTCGTGGGAGGCGGCTATGGCGTGCTCGGGACCGTGGGCGTGGTGGGGACGGTCGGCGTGTCGGGCACGGCCGGGGCCTGGACCGGTGTGCCCGGCAGCTGGATGTCGTCGAGCGAGGCGCCCGGCGGCACGTCGACCGTGACCGGCACGACCTCGCCCGTGGCGAGCCGCACGTAGACGGTTTGCGTCTGAGCAAGCGCAGGGAAGGTCAACGCGGTGAGAGCGGCCACGGCAAGAAGGCCTGCTGCAAGCAGGAGCGTGAAAACGCGCTTCTTCATCCTTGCTCTCTCTTGCCCTCCCTCTGGGTGCTGCAAGCTGCCGCGCCCCAACGCGCGCATGGAATCGCTACCTGCTCCGGCATGAACGCTACTTGAGGGCTTTGTGCTCTGCAACGGGGAACCGTGGGGTCGGGACGAGCCGCTTGCTCGCACCTTGTATCGACCGCCCCTGCATATAACTTCAACATCGCCCTCCCGCGGACTGGACACCCCTCAAGCACCTCATGCGCCGTCCAAGTGACGTGAGTGTTCCTTCAAGACGACAGATCAAACGTGCATAAGGCTCGACTCGAGGGTTAGGGTCGTGTTTTTCACGGTCCACGCGGTCTTCTGCGGAATGCCTTGAGGCTCCTGCGGAATGGCTTGATGTACCCTGCCGCGCAGTGGCGGCCCCCGAGCAGTCCCCGAGCTTCGTCGACCGCCTGTCCCGGCAGGGAGAGGAGGCGCTCGGCAAGATCGCCGAGGAGCTCATCTCGAACCCGGTGATCAACGGGGCGATCGCGCGTGCATTCGAAGCGCGCGAGAAGGCGGTCCAGGCGCAGGAGGCGGCCATGGGCGCGCTCAACCTACCCTCGGCCGCAGACATCGAGCGGGTCACGCGCAGGCTGCGCTCCCTCTCCCAGCGGCTGGAGGGAATCGAGGACGCCATCGACAGGCTCGAGGAGCGCGTGGCGGGCGCGACCGGCTCGCCCACCGACGACAGGCTCGGCCGCATCGAGGGCCGGCTCGACGAGATCACGCACGACATCGCCGCACTCGCCGAGCTCCTCGCGCCCGGACGTGATCCGGTGCCGCGAGCGCAGGAACGCCTCACCGTAACCGACGGCTGACCGCCGGCCGCGCACGCGCGCCCCGTCACGGTCGCGCCACGGCGGCGTAGCCGGCCTCGCCCACGCGGACGCCCAGCCCGGCAAGCTCGTCGTCCGTCATCCGTCGGGCGCCGGCGGCGCCCGGCACGTCGCTCACGCCGAGGACACAAGCCGCCGCCACGCCGCGGCGGGCGGCCACCTGGAGGACAGTGGCGGCCTCCATCTCCACCGCCACGGCGCCGCGCTCCATCCACGCCGCGGCCGCCTCCTCGCGCGGGTCGTAGAAGAGGTCGCTAGTCGCCACCGTCGCGGGCCGCGCGCCGGCATCAACCAGCCTCGCCAGGAGTCCGGGGTCCGGCTCGAGCGCCCCGTTCGCTCCGAGCGCGGCGCTCGTGCCGTCGGCGGGCAGCACCGTCTCGGCGGCGAGCAGCGCGCCCAGCTCGATCGACGGATCGAGTGCTCCGCAGGTCCCGATCCGCACCAGCCGCCTCGCGCCGAGTGCGATCAGCTCCTCACACACGATCGCCGTGCTCGGCCCGCCCATGCCGGTGGCCTGCACGGTCAGGAGCTCTCCGTCCGGCGCGGTCCCGGTGTAGCCCCATAGTCCGCGCGCGTGATTGAACATCCGAGGCGGCTGCTCGAGCAGCGCCTGCGCGACCGCCAGCGCCCGCCCGGGATCGCCCGGCAACAGGACCCGCTCCGCCAGCTCGGCCACCGGGCGAATGTGATTCGGGCGGATCTCGTGCTGGAGGGCCACGGGTGCGGCGGAGCGTAGTGGGCGCGATTACAGCGCCTGGATGGCGCCGCTGCCATCCAAGGGCGGGCGGGATGCCCGCCCTGGGTAACCTGCCGGGAAATGGCCGGGCCTGCAGACAACCTCCGCGACGCCGTCGAGCGCACCGTCGACGCCACCATCCGCGGCGCCGAGGAGCGGCTCACCAAGGGGCGCCGCTCGATGACCGATGCGATCGAGGGCCGCCGCCCGGCCACCCACGAGGACATCAAGGAGCTCCAGAAGGAGCTCCGGGCGATCGGACGCCGCCTCGACAGGATCGAAGAGAGCCTGCCGAAGAAGCGCGGCGGCGGCTCGTCGAAGCGCGGCACCAAGTCCTAGTGGCCGGCCGCCGGGTGCTGATCACCGGCGTGGGAAGCCACGTGGGGAGTCTCCTCGCGCAGCGGCTCGAGCGCGATCCCGAGGTGGAGCACGTGACCGGCCTGGACACCCGCCGCCCCAAGCTCGCCCTCGAGCGCACCGAGTTCATCGAGGCCGACATCCGCGACCCGGAGATCGCACGGCTGATCCGCCCGACCGGCGTCGACACCATCGTCCACGAGCAGATCGTCCGCCAGCGGGGACCGGGCATGTCGTCGCGAGCGATGCATGACATCAACGTGATCGGGACGCTCCAGCTGCTCGCCGTGTGCGAGCGCGTCTCCACGCTCAGCACGATCGTCGTCCGCGGCTCGGCCGGCGTGTACGGCGCCGAGCCGCATGCCCCCCAGTTCTTCAGGGAGGAGATGGCTCGGCTGTTCCCACTGCGGACCCGGTTCCAGCGCGACGTCGCGGAGATCGAGAACTACTTCGACACCTACGCCCGCCGCCACCCGGGCGTGAGCTGCACGATGCTGCGCTACCAGCCGGCGATCGGCCCGGGGCTCCGGACCCAGATCACCCGGTACCTGTCCCAGCCGGTGTGCCCGACGTACATGGGCTTCGACCCGCGCATCCAGCTCGTCGGGATCGACGACGCGCTCGAGGCGATCGTGGCCGCGGTGCGCAACCCGGTGTCCGGCGCCGTGAACGTCGCCGGGCCAGGGACGATCGGGCTCTCCCGCATGATCCGGCTGGCCGGCCGGCGCGCGCTGCCGATCGCCGCGCCGCTGTTCGGCGCGGTCACCTCGGCGGGCCAGCGGCTCGGGCTCGACACCCAGTCGGAGGACTTCCAGCGGCTGCTCCACTACGGGCGCGGCGTGGACATCAGGCGGCTCACCGACGAGGTGGGCTACGAACCGCGCCAGTCGACCGTGGGGGCGGTCGAGGCCTGGGCGGCGAGCGCGAGGACGGTGGCGGCCGCGTGAATACCGCGACCGCGATCGACTTCATGCGCCGCCTGCGTGCCGGGCTCGACTCCGGCCTCGAGCTGCCGGAGGCCATCACCCGCGGCGCGGCCGCGCTCCCGCGCGACGCGCGCGAGACGGTCAGCCGGATCCTCGACCGGCTCGACGGCGACTACGCCGAGGACGAATGGGGCTTCGACGAGGGCTTCACCGAGCTCGTCGAGCCCGCCTTCGCCTTCCTCTACGAGACGTGGTGGCGAGTGCAGGTAACCGGCGCCGAGCGCGTGCCGGCACACGGCCGCGCGCTCCTCACCGCGAACCACGCGGGGATCCTTCCCTGGGACGCGACGATGATCTCGATGGCGCTGCTGCGCGAGCATCCGCTCCCGCGCTACCCGCGCTTCCTCGTCCTCAACTGGGCGTTCGACCTGCCCTGGATCTCGGCCGGGATGCGCAAGGTCGGCGGGGTGGTGGCCTCGCCGTTCAACGCGATGCGGCTGCTCGAGCAGGACCAACTCGTGGCCGTCTTCCCCGAGGGCGTCAAGGGGGCGGGCAAGCCGTACTCGGACCGCTACCGGCTCCAGCGCTTCGGCCGCGGCGGCTTCGTCGAGATCGCGCTCCGAACGGGCGCGCCGATCGTGCCGGTGGCGGTCGTGGGCAGCGAGGAGATCTACCCGAAGCTCGCCGACCTGCCGGCCGTGGCGCGCCTGATCGGGGCGCCCTACTTCCCGGTCACGCCCACCTTCCCGCTGCTCGGCCCGCTCGGGATCGTGCCGCTGCCGTCGAAGTGGCGGATCGAGTTCCTCGACCCGGTCGAGACCGCCTCGTACGGTCCTGAGGGCGCCGACGACCGCGCGCTGGTGCTCGAGCTCTCCGAGCGTGTGCGCGACCGGATCCAGCAGGCGCTGTACGCGAACCTGGTAATTCGGGGCCCCGCCTTCATATAACGGCCCGTTTTGGCCGATATCTGAGGTGATGCGTTACATAGCCGCGCTGTTGGCGGCCGCCGCGCTGTCTCTCGTTTCAGGAACGGCATTCGCCGCTCCCGGTGACCCCTGGGTTGCCTACGTCGCAAACTCGGTGGTCACGAAGCAGTCGGCTGCGGCTCCGGTGATCCTCAGAGCGGACCCCGCGACCGGGGGCCTGACGGAGATCTCCCGCAACGGCGCGCAGGGCGATCTCTTCCGCCACCCGTACGACATCGTCGTCGCGAGCGACGGCAGCCTGCTCGTGGCGGACATGGGCGCGTTCGCCACCAGCACCGACCACTCCGCCGACGGCCGCATCATCCGCGTCGACCCGGTCACGGGGCAGCAGACGATCGTGAGCTCCGGCAACCTGCTGGTGGATCCCGCGGGCCTGACGATCGCCCCAGACGGGCTGATCTACGTCATCGAGAACGTGGGCACGCTCGGCACGCCGAGCGTGATCAGCGTGAACCCGGCCACGGGCGCGCAGACGCTCGTGACCCAGGGCGGCCAGCTCTGCTACCCGTTCGGCATCGCCGCCGAGGCGGACGGCTCGCTGCTCGTCACGAACTACGGCGACTTCTCGGACGGCAGCACCGTGATCAACTGCGTGTACGACTTCGGCGCGCTGATCCGCATCGAGGCGGGCACCCACGCCCAGTCGATCGTGTCGAGGAACGCCGCCCAGTGGGGCAACCTGTTCCGCAACCCGCTCGGCGTCACGGTCGAGCCGGGCGGGCGCATCCTGGTCGTGAACCAGAACGGCGGCACGGCGCTCGTGGCGGTCGATCGCGAGACCGGGGTCCAGGACGCCGAGACCCCGAACACCGCGACCGACCGCGTGGTCGTCCCTCAGCGCCCGGCGGTGACTCCGGACGGCGACGTGGTGCTGACCGACTTCGCGCTCGACGACCAGGAGGGAGGGCTCGTCTCCGTAGACCTCCCCGACGGCGCGCAGAGCATCCTGCGCCAGGACAAGCAGCTCTTCAACAACCCGCTCGGGGTGGCGGTCGTGCCGAACCGCGCCCCCGTGGCGGCGGTGTCGGCGTCGCCGGCGGTGGTGGCCCCGCGCCGGGCGGTGACCTTCGACGCCTCCGCCTCGAGCGACCCGGAGGGCCTCGGGCTCCGCTACGACTGGGACCTCGACGGCAACGGGAGCTTCGAGACCGCCGGCGGCACGAGCCCGACGGTGACGAAGGCCTACTCGGGCTCGACCACGCTCACCGCGCGCGTGCGCGTGAGCGATCCGCACGGCGCCACCGCCGTCGCCGGAACGCTCGTGCGCGTCGACGGGGTGCGGCCGGTGCTCAGCCAGCTGCGCATCCGAGGCGCCTCGATCACGTACCGCCTCAGCGAGGCCGCGCGTGTGACGATCCGGCTGCAGCGGAAGGCCGGCAGGCGCTGGCGCGCCGTGCGGACCCTTCAGCAGGACGGCGTGGCCGGCAAGAACCGGCTGCGGCCGAATGCTCGGGCACAGGCGGCGACGAAGAAATCCAAGCGCGTGCGCTACCGCGCCGAGGCCGTGGCCGTGGACGCGGTGGGCAACCGCTCGACGACGGTGAGGCTGAAGGTCTCGGCCGCCGCGGCGAAGAAGCTGCGGCGCCGTCGCCGTTAGGGCGAGAGCTTCACGATCGAGTCGCCGCTGCGGACCGCGCCGCCGGTGATCACCTTCGTGTTGATGCCGCGCATGTTGAGCTCGCGCCCGACCGCCGAGTTCACGAGCTTCAGCGCCTCCACGCCGAAACGGGCGGAGAACTTGCCGCAGCCGCGGTGGGGCTCCTCGGTGACCTCGATGACGGCCTCGCCCACACGCAGCTGCGTTCCTGGCGGAATGTTGCGATAGCTGAGGTCCAGATCGACGTACAGCTGGTCCCCGGCCTGGGCCCACCGGCCCCTGTCCTGCCCGGCCACGAGCGCGGCCGCGCGCGCGTTCATGACCGTGAGCTGAGCCTGGGGGTTCGGCGCCCCGGTGTTGAGGCTCGCCTTGATCGCCCAGTTGTCGCCCACGAGCCCGACCTCCGTGTCGAGCATCGCCTCGTCCACGAGCTCGCGCGCATCCACCTCCGGCCGGCGCGCGATCAACTCGACACGGCCGTTGTCGGCCGGCGACGCTCGCACGGCGTCGAGCCCCGCCTCCACCGCCTCCACTAGAAGTGCACGCCCCGGAGCAGGTAGGCCATGGCCACCGCCTCCGTGGACATCTCGCCGTCGTTCTTCTTCTGGTCGGCGGGCAGCGCCTTCTTGTCCCCGTCCTTGCCGTCGTCCCTCTTCTTCTTGGCGGCCTTCGAGTCCGGGAACAGGTTGTAGGCGGTGTTGAGGACGATGTCGACGGTCTTCGGGGAGACCGCGTACAGCACCTCGCCGAAGGTGCCGAGCCGCGAGGCGATCCGCTTCGGCTTGTCGATCATCGCGTCGCACAGCATCTGCGCCGCCTCCTCCGGCGTGAGCGTGGGGAAGGCGTTGTAGATGTCGGTGGGCGCGATCATCGGTGTGCGCACGAGCGGCATGTAGACCGTCGTGAACTTCACGTTGTCGCCGACCACCTCCGGCGCCGTGCAGCGCGCAAACGCGTCGAGCGCCGACTTCGACGCGACATACGCGGAGAAGCGCGGCGTGTTCGTCTGCACGCCGATCGAGCTGACGTTGATGATGTGGCCCGACTTCCGCTCACGCATCCCCGGCAGGAAGGCGAGGATGAGCTTGAGCGCGCCGAAGTAGTTCAACTGCATCGTTCTCTCGTAGTCGTGGAAGCGGTCGTACGACGCCGCGACCGAGCGCCGGATCGAGCGGCCGGCGTTGTTGATCAGCACGTCGACGCCGCCGTGCTCCTCGAGCACCTCCTGGGCGAGCCGGTCGACGTCCGCGAGGTCGGACAGGTCGGCGGGGTGCACGTGCGCCGTGCCGCCCGACTCGCGGACCTTCTCCGCCACCTCCTCGAGCTTCTCGCGCGTCCGCGACACCAGCAGGACCTCGCCTCCGGCCTCGCCGACCTTCAGCGCAGTCTCGAGCCCGATCCCGCTCGAGGCGCCCGTGATCAGCACCCGCTTGCCCTTGATCGTCCCGGCGAGCGAGCGGTCGCGGAACAGGTCGGGGTCGAGGTTCCGCTCCCAGTAGTCCCACAGGCGCGGCGCGTACGTGGAGAGCGGCGGCACCGCGATACCGGTGCCGCTCAGCGCGCGCTGAGCGTCGCGCGCGTCGAAGGTGCAGTTGAAGTCGCGGTTCTCGATGGCGGCTGGCGGGATGCTGAGGTCGCGAAAGAGCTGGTGGCGGATCCGCTTGATGGTCGGCAGCGCCTTGAGGCCGGCGCGCACCTGCTTCGGGATCGCGTTCGTCATGTGCGGGTCGATCCGCATGACGAACTGGGGAGCGTGCGCCGCCTTGGCGAACTCGTTCAGCGTCTGCCCGACCGTCATGGGCTCGGGGTCCACCAGGTGGAAGGTGTCGCTCGGCAGGTCGTCGTCCGGCACGTGGCCGATGTGGTCCATCGCGTGCGCGACGAAGTCCACCGGGACCAGGTTGGTCTGGCCGCCCTCGGGGCCGGCGAGCGGGAACCACTCCGGCAGCGCGTGCCGCAGCTTCTGGAGCAGCTTGAAGAAGTAGTAGGGACCGTCGATCTTGTCCATCTCGCCGGTCTCCGAGTGGCCGACCACGATCCCGGGCCGGTACACGAGCAGCTTGGTCTCGACGCCCTCGCGCACGAGCCGCTCCGACTCGTACTTCGTGCGGTGGTAGTGGTGGGGCAGCGTCTGCCCCTCGTCGAACATGTCCTCCTGGAAGACGCCCTTGTAGTCGCCCGCGACGGCGATCGAGCTCGTGTGGTGGAACCGGCCGACCTCGTGCGAGCTCGCGAACTCGATCACGTGCTTCGTGCCCTCCACGTTGGCGCGCTCGGAGGCCTCCTCGTCGGCCTCGACGTCGTACATGGCCGCCAGGTGGAAGAGGTGGTCGATCTTCTCGTCGAAGCCCTCGACGCCCAGGCCAGGCTTTGCCAGGTCCCCGGTCACGGGCACGATCCGGCCGTCCTCGGCGCCGAGCCGCTGGATCAGGGAGTCGAGCTTGCCGCGGGAGCCCTCCCTCACGAGCGCGTAGACGGTGCCCTCGCGCTTCAACAGCTCGGCCACTAGGTGCCTGCCGATGAAGCCGGTCGCGCCGGTGACGAAGTAGTTCACGGATCCTCCCAAGATGTGTGGGCCGGGAGTCTATGTTGACTCGTGGGGCGGGGCGCGCAACACTTCGGACAAGGTCTGTAGAGACCGGCTGACGCGTCGCCGTCACCGGCCTACGAGGCGGGCCGTGTGCCCGCACGCAACGGCGGAGTGAACCCTTCCACTCCGCCGTTGCTCACAGATGCTCGTAACAATTCCCGGTGTCGTGGCAGACACTCTCTCTTTGAAGGAGGCCGCCGAGCGGGTCGGCGTCTCGGCCGACACTCTGCGCCGGTGGGCGCGCGACGGGCTGATCCCCGAGGTGGACGGCACCGGCGAGTGGACGACCGCGGCGGTCGCGCACGCGCGGATCGTCGCGCGGCTGCGCGAGCGCGGCCACAGCCTCGAGCAGATCAAGGAGGCAGGGGACAGGGGCAGGCTCGCCTACAGCTACATCGAGGACATGTTCGACGGCGACCGGGCCGCGACGCTGTCGATCGACGACGCGGCGGAGCGGACTGGCCTCGAGCCCGCGCTGATCGAGCGGTTCTGGACCAGCCTGGGCCTGCCGGCCTCCGCCCTCGACGAGCTCACCGAAGAGGACGTCGAGGCGCTCATGTATGTGTCGGCGATCCTCGATTCCGGGTTCCCGCTCGTGGCCCTCCTCCAGCTGTGCCGCGTGTACGGCCAGGCGCTGTCGCAGATCGCCGATGCCGAGGTGCGGCTGTTCCACCTGTACGTGCACGAGCCGCTGATCCGCGAGGGCGTGCCGGGCCTCCAGATGGCGGAGGAGATGGAGGGCCTCGCCCGCGACCTCCTGCCGCTTGCCTCTCCGATGATGGACTACGTCCACCAGCGCTTCCTCCAGCACTTCGTGGAGCAGGACGTGGTTGGGCACATGGAGTCGGAGCTCGAGGACGAGGACGTGGACCTCGGGCGGATCCGGGTGGCGATCGCGTTCGCGGACCTGGCCGGCTACACGCGCTTCACCGAGGAGGAGGGCGAGGAGGAGGCGCTGTCGTCCGTGGAGCGCTTCGTCGAGGGGGTCACGAACACGCTGCCGGAGGACGCGCGCGTGGTGAAGACGATCGGCGACGAGGTGATGGTCGTGGCTCAGGACGTGGGTGCGCTCGTGGACTGGGCGGTCGGGTTCACGTCGCTGTTCGACGAGCGCCCCGAGCCGCGGATCGGCGTGCACTACGGGACGACCCTGTACCGCGACGGCGACTACTTCGGACGCGACGTGAACCTGACCGCGCGCGTGGTGGCCCGTGCGCGTGGAGGCGAGGTGCTGGTGAGCGACGCGGTGGTGGATTCGCTCCGCGACGCGCGGCACCTGACCTTCGAGGAGATCGGCCAGGTGAAGCTGAAGGGCTTCGCGGAGCCGCGCGTGCTGTGCCGCGCGGTGCGGCGAGAGGAATGAGCGAGCGGGCCCTCGACGCCGCTCGCGACAGCGGGCTCGTGCGCGCGGCGGAGCCGCTGCTCGTGATGGTGTCCGGGGGCGGGGACTCGGTGGCTCTGCTCGACATCGCCCACCGGCTCGGCTCGTCGGTGACCGCCCTGCACGTGAACTACGGGCTGCGCGATGGCGCGGCGGCCGACGAGGCGCTCGTTCGGGAGCTCGCCGGTCGCATGGACGTGCCGCTGAACGTCCATCACGTGACGCTTCCCCCCGAGGGGAACCTCCAGGAGCTCGCCCGCGACGCGCGCTACTCGCTCGCCGAACAGTTGGCGGACGGTTACTACGCCGCCGCGCACACCGCGTCGGACCAGGCGGAGACGGTGCTGTACCGGCTCGCGGTCTCGCCCGGGTCGCGCGCGCTCCACGGCATGGTGCCGCGTCGCGGCCGGCTCGTCCGGCCGCTGCTCGAGGTGACCCGCGACGACGTGCGCGACTACCTCAGCGGCCGCGGGCTCGAGTGGCGCGAGGACCCATCGAACGCCGACCGCCGCTTCGCTCGCGCTCGCGTCAGGCACGACGTGCTCGACGCGCTCGGCGAGCTGTCGCCGGCGGCGGAGCGCAACATCGCGGAGACCGCGCGTCAGCTGCGCGACGAGGCCGAGGTGCTGGACGCGGTGGTGGCCGACGCACTGGCCGAGCTCGCCGGCCCGGCCATCTCGCTCGACGCGCTCCGGGAGCACCCGCCCGCGCTCCAGCGGCTGGTCCTACGCTCACTCGCAGGGCGCACCCTGTCTCGCAGTGAACTTGAGCAGCTTCTGTCGGTCGGCCCACAGGGAACGAAGACGGTGGACCTCGGCGGCGGCCTTCGGGCGGTGGCCGAGTACGGCACGGTCCGCTTCACGCGCGCCGCGGATGCCGGGCCGCCCGCGCCCGTCGAGCTCGCCGTTCCCGGCCGCGCCCGGTTCGGAGACTGGGAGCTCGAGGCCCGGCTGGAGGGCCCCGGCGACGTGGCCGTAACCGACCTCGGCCCGGCGGTGACGGTGCGGGCGTGGCGCGACGGCGACCGGATGCGCCCGGCGGGCCTCGGCGGCTCGAAGTCGCTCCAGGACCTGTTCACCGACCGCAAGGTCCCGCGCGCCCTGCGGCGCACGCTTCCGGTGGTCGAGGCCGGCGGCCAGATCGTCTGGGTGGC
>JBEVKE010000077.1:0-29098 GCA_040509835.1 Thermoleophilaceae bacterium | reverse complement strand
CCGTCTTGATCACGTCGGGGCCCGTGATGAACATGTGCGAGGTCTCCTTGACCATGAGGATGAAGTCCGTCATGGCGGGGGAGTAGACGGCGCCGCCCGCGCACGGGCCCATGATCAGGCTGATCTGCGGGATCACGCCGGAGGACTGGACGTTGCGGGCGAAGACGTCGCCGTAGGCGCCCAGCGAGACGACGCCCTCCTGGATGCGCGCACCGCCCGAGTCGTTGATACCGATGACCGGGCAGCCGATCTTCGCCGCCAGGTCCATCACCTTCACGATCTTCTCGCCCATCACCTCGCCGAGCGAGCCGCCGAACACGGTGAAGTCCTGCGAGAACACGCAGACCGGGCGGCCGTCGATCGTCCCGTGGCCGGTGACCACGGCGTCGCCCCAAGGCCGGTGCTTGAGCATGTCGAAATCGGCTGTGCGGTGGCGCACGAAGGTGTCGAGCTCCTCGAAGGAGCCCGGGTCGAGCAGCTTCTCGATCCGGTCGCGGGCGGTCAGCTTGCCCTTCGAGTGCTGCTTTTCCTCCGCCTGCGGGTTGGTGTGGATAGCCTGCTCGCGCAGCTCCTGCAGGTGCGCGAGCTTCTCCTCGTAGGTCTCTGGGGACTTCTGGCGCATTGGTCGGCAGGTTATCCGTAGTGGGGCAGGTCGCCCCCCGCCCGCTCGCGCACCGTCTCGTGGAGCTCCGCCACGACGTCGGGGCGCTCGGCCGCGAGGTTGCTGATCTCGCCCGGGTCGCTGCTCAGGTCGAACAGCTGCGGTGCCCTCAGGCGGTTGTCGGCCATGTAGGCCCAGCGCTCGGAGCGCAGGAAGTGGCTGTCCGAATAGCCGCCGTAGGCGTAGGCGCGAGCGGGCGGCTCCCTCCCGGAGAGCAACGCCGCGAGGTTGCTGCCGGCCATTTCCGGCGGCTCCTGGACGCCGGCCAGCGAGAGGATCGTTCGAGCGAGATCGTGCGTGGAAGCCAGGTAGGCCGACTGGCTGCCGGCCGCGCGGCGCTCGGCGTCGACCACGATCAGCGGCACCCGGATCAGCTCGGGATGCAGGGCGGTCGAGATCTTGCCCACCCAGCCACGCTCGCCGAGCTGGACGCCGTGGTCGCTGACCAAGACAACGATCGTCTCGCGCTCGAGGGAGAGCTCGTGAAGGCGGTTCAGCAGCTCCCCGAGCCAGCGGTCGGTCATCGTCACCTCGGCGGCGTAGACCACGCGCAGCCGCTCGAGCACCGGGCCGGCCTCCTCGGGGCTCAGCCAGTTCTCGACCCGCCCGTAGCGCGGCATCGCCGGCTCCGGGCCGCGATAGTCGGGGTCGCCGTAAGCCGAGGTATAGGCGCGCGGCGGAGTCCATGGCTCGTGCGGTTCGTAGGCGTCGACGATCAGCGCGAATGGGCGCCGGCGGGCGCCGGCCTCCAGGGCCTCCACGGCCGAGTTGAACACCGTCGCCGCAAACGACCGCCGCTCGTCCCGGGCGTAATTGGCGTTCGCGATGTAGCGGCGCACGCGCTCGGTCATCCCCGCCCTCGTGACCGCGGGGTGCAGCCAGCGCTCGAGGGCCGCCGCGGGGACGGGCCCGTCGCGGCCTCCGATCTGACCGCCGTGCCTGATGAACAGATCGAAGCTCCGCCGCAGCGGCTCGTACGGAGACGAGAAGCCCAAGAACGGGTTGTCGGTCACGTAACCGGTCCACCAGCCGGCTCGCCACAGCACGGTCGTGAAGGCGCTGTCGAGGTCGTCCAGCGGCTCCCAGCCCGGCTTGGCCAGCAGGCCCGGATAGTCGCTCCAGTCGCGGAACGGGAAAGTGCGCCTGCCGGACAGGATCGCGTTGCGCACCGGGACCGTCGGCATGCCCTCGGGAAATACGCGGTTGAAGGTCATGCCCTGGGCCGCAAGAGCATCGATGTTCGGTGTCGACGCCCGAGGCCCGAGCGCGTGGTCGGCGCGCAGGCTGTCGACCACGATGAGCACGATGTTCGGCCCATCCGCCGCCGGGCGCCGGTCGGCGCAACCGAGGTAGAGCGCGGCTCCGGCCGCCGCTCCGCCGGCCAAGAACTGGCGCCTCGTCCTCGACATCGGACGATTGTCTCAGCCCGCTACTGTGCTCCCCCGCCCTGATGGCAGCTCCCAGACTCAGTGACGGCCTGACCCGCCGGCGGTTCATCGGCGCGGCAGGGGCCTCTGCCGCGGGGGTCGCCATGCTCGGTTCGGGCGCTTGCAGCACCGGCTCCGAGGACTCGTCCGAGCGGCTCAACGTGCTGCTCGTGATCCTCGACTCGGTCCGCAGCGACTTCGTGGCCGCCTATGGGGCGCCGCGCGTGCGGACGCCGAGCATCGACGCGCTCGCCGCCGACGGGATCCGCTTCACGCGCTTCTTTCCCGAGGCGATGCCGACCGTGCCGGCCCGGCGCACGATCATGACCGGGCGCCGGGTGTTCCCCTTTAGGGGCTGGGAGCGCGCCCCGGACCTCGGCCGCGGTCCTGGGGCGGCGCCGATCGAGGACGTGAGCCGGGTATTCACCAGCCGGCTCAAGCGGGCGGGGTACTGGACTGCTTCGGCGAGCGACAACCCCTTCCTGGGGTTCACGAAGTCGTTTCGCCCGTTCCGGCTCAGCTTCGACCGCTACGTGTCGGTCGAGGGGCACAGCGGCTTTCGCAACGACCCGTCGACCGTGACCGATCGCCAGCTCGAGCATTGGCTCCCCGAGGGCCTGCGCGAAGACGACCGCTACGTGGAGGGGATGCGCAAGTACCTCGCCAACACGGGCTACGCCAGGGACGCGTCGGAGTCCAATGCAGCTCGCGTCTTCGGGGAGGCGACCAAGCTGATGGAGGAGGCGGCCGAGAAGCAGCCCTTCGCCCTGGTCGTCGACTCCTTCGACCCTCATGAGCCCTGGAGCCCGACGGACGAGCTCATCGACATGTACGCCGACCCGTCCTACCGCGGGCCAAACCCCGGGACGGCGCGCTACACGCGCGCCGAGACCTACCTCGAACCGGACGAGCTGCGCCAGATGAACGCCGTCTACGCGGCCTCGCTGACCAATGCCGACCGCTGGCTGGGTGAGTTCCTCGACCGCTTTCGGGAGCTCGGCCTGCAGGAGAACACCGCGATCGTCTTCCTGAGCGACCACGGCATCCTGCTCGGTGATCGCGGCTGGACGGGCAAGATCGCGCAGGAGCTCCACCCGGAGCTCATCCAGGTGCCGTGCGTCATCGTCCACCCCGAGGGCAAGGCGGCGGGCAGCACGAGCGCCTGGTTTGCCTCCACGCACGACGTCGCCCCGACGCTGCTGTCGCTGGCGGGTGTCGACCCGGCGGGCGAGGACGGCCAGGACCTGTCGTTGCTCTTCGACGGCGAGGAGCTGCCGCAGCGGCCCTTCGCGTACGGCGGCTACTTCAACCACTTCTACATGCGCACCGACGGGTGGGCCTACCTCGCCGACAACCGCGGCGGCAATCGCAAGCTCTACGACCTGACGCTGGACCCGGCCGAGCTCAACGACGTCGCCGGCGAGAACCCGGACGTCCACGAGGAGCTGCACGCGCGCCTGCTCGAGAAGATCGGCGACCTGCCGCCCTACTACGAGGGCGAGGCGGTGGAGCCGGTAAAGCGCTGACGCGCGTCAGCGGCCGCCGTACCAAGGCAGCGACCCGCCGGTGTGTGCCAGGACCCGCCCGTAGAGATCGCGCACCACCCCCGGGCGCCGGTGAGCCACGTTCTCGTACTGGCCGGGGTCGCGCTTCAGGTTGAAGAGCTTGAAGTTGGCAGGCTTGTTGTATGCCCACAGTGCCCAGTCCTCGGTGCGGACATAGAAGGAGTCGGAGTAGCCGCCGTAGGCAAAGTCGCGCCCCCGGATCCGGCGCCCGCGGAATGGGCGCGAGAGGTCGACCCCGGTCATCGCCTCGGGCACCCGTACGTCCGCCATCGAGAGGAGCGTCGGGGCGACGTCGTGGGTGGACGCGAAGAAGTCGCTCGCGCGACCGGCCCGGCGCCGCCCCGGGTGCACGAGGATGAACGGCACTCGGATGAGCGACGGGTAGAGCGCGGTCTGGATCTTCCCCGTCCAGCCGTGTTCGCCCAGCAGAACCCCGTGGTCGGCGACGAGCATGATCACGGTCTCGCGCTCGAGGTCGAGGTCGTGCAGGCGGTCGATCAGGCGCCCGAGCCAGCGGTCGGTCATCGTGACCTCGGCCGAGTAGAGGTCGCGCAGGCGCCCGAGGACCGGGCCGCGTTCGGAGGCGCTCAGCCAGTTGCTCGCCCGCCCGTAGCTCAGCGTCCCGGGCTCCGGGCCGCGCCAGCCGAGCCCGTAGAGCTTGAGCCAGCGATCCGGCGGCGTCCACGGCTCGTGCGGCTCGTAGGTATCGACGATCATGGCGAAGGGCCGCCGCCGCGCCGCTGTGCCGAGCACATCGAGCGCGTCGCCGAAGACGCGCCCGGCGTAGGCCTTGGCAGGGTTCTCCCAGGAGCGGCTGTTGGCCAGGTAGAGGCCGATGCGCTGCCGATTTCGCGGGTTTCCGCGGAGCGAGGGGTGCAGCCAGTGATCGAGGACCCGCTGCGGCACGCTCGAGACCGGCTTCCCCCCACCGATCTGCCCGCCCGTGCGCACGAAGCGGTGCACGCTTCGCCGCAGCGGGGCGTAGGGGGCTGAGAAGCCGAGGAACGGGTTGTCGGTGACATACGCGGTCCAGTAGCCGGCGCGGCGCAGCACCGCGGGCAGCGCCTGGTCGACGTTTCGCAGCGGCGACCATCCGGGCGCGGCGATCAGGCCGCGGTGGTCGTGCCAGCCGCGAAACGGGAACATGCGCCGCCCGCTGAGGATCGAGTTGCGCGCGGGGACGGTCGGCATCGCTTCGGGAAAGGCGTTGGTGAAACGCAGCCCCTGGCGCGCGAGGGCGTCCATGTTGGGGGTCCGCACGCCGCGCTCGTAGACGGCGTCCGCGCGCAGCGAGTCGACGATCACGAGCAGCACGTTGGGACGGTCGGGGCGTCGAGCGAACGCGCCGGCCTCGCCCAGCGCGGCGCTCGCGGCCGCCGCGGCGGACGCCTGCATAAAGCTGCGGCGGGAGCGGGGAGCCACTGACTAGTCGTACACCGGGAGGCGGCCGCCGGCCTCGCGGCGCACCCTGCGCTCGAGCTCGTCGATCAGCTTCGGATGCCTGCGCGCGACGTTGCGGCGCTCGCCGGGGTCACGGCGGAGGTCGTAAAGGCGCCGCCCCTTCCCGGTGTTGGCGGCGATGTAGGCCCAGCGCTCGGTGCGGGCGTAGTGCCAGTCCGCATAGCCGCCGTAGGCCATCGAACGGCGCTCGCGCGGAAGCTTGCCGCGAAGCAGGGGTGCGAGGCTCGTGCCGTTCATCGTCTTGGGTGCCTTGACGTCGGTCATGTCGAGCAGTGTGGGCCCGATGTCGTGGGTCTGGGCAAACCAGTGGGTGCTGCCGCCGGCCCTGCGCCCGCCTGGGTCGACGATCAGGAAGGGCACATGAACCAGCTCCGGGTGCAGCATCGAGGCGATCTTCCCCGTCCACCCGTGCTCACCCAGCAGATAGCCGTGGTCGGACACCAGCACGATGACCGTGTCGTCGGCCAGACCCAGCGCGTGCAGCCGGTCGAGAAAGACGCCGAGCCAGCGGTCGGTCATCGTCACCTCCGCGGCGTACAGGTCGCGCATGCGCCCGAGGACCTCGTCGCGGCGGGCCGGCTTGATGTAGTCGCGCACGCGCCGGTAGCGGCCCATACAGGGCTCGGATCCCTGGTAGGCGGGGTCGCCGTACAGGTCGATGTAGGAGCGCGGAGGAGTCCACGGCTCGTGCGGCTCGAAGGTGTCGACCACGAGCGCGAACGGCCGCGTCTGCGCGGCGACCTCGAGCGTGGCGGCGCCGGCCGTGTACAGGCGCGCCGCCCAGGAGCGGGTCTCGTCCTCCCAATAGCGCCCGCCGGACGCCAGGAACCGCCGCACGCGCTTTTCGATGTGCGGCTCGCGCAGCTCAGGCACGAGCCAATGGCGAACGTCGCGGCTCGACACGGTCGACAAGGGCGCGGTGCGGCCGAGCTGACCGCCGATTCCCGTGAAGTGGTCGAAGCTGCGCCGGAAGGGCCCATAGAGAGAGGCGAAGCCAAGGAACGGGTTGTCGGTCACGTATGAGGTCCACCAGCCCGCGCGCCGCAGGGCGCTGGTGAAGGTGATGGCCGGATCTGCGATCGGAGCCCAGCCGGGCGTGAACTTCAGCTCGCGCCAGTGATGCCAGTGGCGAAACGGGAATACGCGCCGACCGGTGAGGATCGACCGACGGGCTGGGACGGTGGCCATCGCCTCGGGGTAGAAGCGCGCGAAGCGGAGGGCATCGCGGGCGAGCGCATCCATGGCCGGAGTGCGTGTGCGGCCCCCATAGGCGCCGACGTGATCGGCGCGCAGCGTGTCAACGATCAACACCACCACGTTCGGGCCGTCGGGTCGGCGAGCCAGGCGGCTCGGGTCGATCGAGGCCGCGACCGTGCCCGTCCCGGCGACCTCGAGGAAGCGGCGGCGAGTGAGATCCATGGAGCGATTCTCCGCCGCGCGCGGCGCCGCGTCTATGCGGGCGCGCCGTTCAGCCGCGCGAGAACGGGCGGTGATGCGCCGAGCCGAGCGCCTCGAGGGCATCCTCGAGGACGGCCTGCGCGCTGCTTGGCTCGGGCTCCGGCACGGGATCGGGATCGGGCTCCGGCACGGGATCGGGCTCCGGCTCGGCGGCTACGGGGTGCTGCGCCGCGGGTTCGGGCTCGGGCTCCGGCTCGAGGGCAACGGGCTCCGGTTCCGGCTCCGGGGCGACCGGCGCGGACTGCCGCTTGGCGGCGCGGCCGAAGAGCCGGGCGAAGAACCCGGGCTTGGTCGCGGGCTCTGGCTCGGCTTCCACCTCGGGCTCGGGCTGCGCATCCAGCTCGGGCTCGGGCTCCACCTCGGGCTCGGGCTGCGCATCCAGCTCGGGTTCGGGATCGGGCTCGGGTTCCGGCTCGTCCACCGCCGTCGCCGGCGGCTCCTCCACATGCGCGGTCAGCGTGACCTTCGTTCCCCAGCCCGATGGCTCGATCGACACGGTTCCGCTTGCGCTCTCGCCCTCCCAGGCGACCGTGTGCTCCGGATCCAGCTTCGTGATCTTGATCTCGCCGAAGGCCTCGAGGTGCTTCGCCAGCCGGTCGGCCTCGCTCAGCTCGCTCCAGAGCTCGGGCGGTGACTTGACCAGCGTGCGCTTGGCGGTGAGGGCAGGCATCGCATCTCGGTTCGCCCACGCCCTACCGACTCCTCCCGGCGGGGCGCCGGCTTGCAGGTCAGGCCTCGGAGTACTCCCCGAACTCGTCTCTCATCACGCCGCAGACCTCGCCGATGCTTGCCCGCTCCTTGAGCGCAGCGCGCATCGGGATGAGCAGGTTCTCGCTGCCGCCGCAGGCCGAGCGCAGCTCCTCCAGGCGTTCCTTGACGGCCGCCTGGTCGCGATCTTGCTTGAAGGCCTCGAGGCGTTCGAGCTGCTGGCGCTCGGACTCGGGATCCACGCGCAGGATCTCGACCTCGTCGATCGAGTCGGTCACGTACTGGTTGACGCCGACCACGATGTCCTGCTTTTGGTTGTAGCGCTCCTCGTAGCCCCAGGCCGATTCCTCCACCTCGGCGCGGATGAACGGGATGCACTGCACCGATCCGCCCAGCTCCTCGACCTTGTCGATCAGCGCCTGCGCCGATTCCTCGATCTCGTCGGTCAGCGCCTCGACGAAGTACGAGCCGGCGAACGGGTCGGCGGTGTCCGTGGCGCCCGTCTCGTGGGCGAGGATCTGCTGGGTGCGAAGGGCGATCCGCGCCGCGGTCTCGCTCGGCAGCGCAAGCGCCTCGTCGAAGCCGTTGGTGTGCAGCGACTGCGTCCCGCCACAGACGGCGGCGAAGCCCTGCAGGGCCACGCGCACGATGTTGTTGTGCGGCTGCTGGGCGGCGAGCGTGACGCCGCCGGTCTGCGTGTGGAAGCGGATCTTGGTCGAGCGCTCGTCCTTTGCACCGAAGCGCTCGCGCATGATCCGCGCCCACATCCGGCGGGCGGCGCGGAACTTGGCCACCTCTTGGAAGACGTTGTTGTGGCAGTTGAAGAAGAAGGCAAGGCGCGGCCCGAACTCGTCCACGGCCAGGCCGGCGTCGATCGCCGCCTGCACGTATGCGATCGCGTTGGCGAGCGTGAAGCCCACCTCCTGGACGGCGGAGCAGCCCTTCTCGCGCATGTGGTAGCCGGAGATCGAGATCGTGTTCCACTTCGGGATCCGTTCACGGCAGTAGGCGAACAGGTCGGTGGTGAGCCGCATCGCCGGGCCGGGCGGGTAGATGAAGTTGCCGCGGGCGATGTACTCCTTCAAGACATCGTTCTGGGTGGTGCCGCGGAGCTCCACGGCCGGCACGTCCTGCTCCTCGCCGACGAGCTCGTAGAGGAGCAGCAGCACGGCGGCCGGCGCGTTGATCGTCATGGAGGTGGACACGTCGGCCAGCGGGATGCCGTCGAACACCCGCCGCATGTCGTCGATGGTGTCGATGGCCACGCCGGTGCGGCCCACCTCACCGGCGCACAGCGGGTCGTCGGAGTCGCGGCCGAGCTGCGTGGGGAGGTCGAAGGCCATCGAGAGCCCTGTGGACCCGTGCTCGATCAGGTATCGGAACCGCTCGTTCGTCTCGGCCGCTGTGGCGTAGCCCGCGTACTGGCGCATCGTCCACGTGCGGCCGCGGTACATGTCCGGGTGGATTCCGCGGGTGAACGGATAGTCGCCCGGCTCGCCGAGGCGCTCCTCCAGGTTCGGCTCCACGTCCTCGTCGCGGTAGACGTGCTTCACCTCGATGCCGGAGTCGGTGAACAGGCGCTCGTCGTCGGGGCCGACGATCGGCGCGATGGTCGGCTTCTGCTCGGGCGTCGTGGCCATGAGGGCCGAAGGATACGGGGCATACCATCCGGGATATGGAGGTCACCGTCCGACTGTTCGCGATGCTGCGTGAGCGCGCCGGAGCCGACTCGCTCACGCTCGAGCTCCCCGACGGTGCTCGGGTCGGCGACGCGCTCGCGAGCGAGGCGCTGGCGCCGCTCGCCGACGGCATCCCGCTCGTGATGGCCGTGAACCGCGAGTACGCGAACGCGGAGCACGTGCTCGATCCCGGCGACGAGCTGGCGCTGATCCCGCCGGTGAGCGGTGGCTCCACGGCCGCGGCGCCGTGGGTGCGGGTGAGCGCGGAGCCGCTGTCGCTCGACGCGCTGGCCGAGCGCGTGCGCGACCCGCGCGCCGGTGCCGTCGTGACCTTCTCGGGTGTCACCCGCGAGCTCGAGCGGCTGGAGTACGAGGCCTACGCCGAGATGGCCGAGGAGCGGATGCGGGGGATCGCCGAGGAGGCGGTGGCCGCGCACGGGCTGTGCGCGGCGGCCGTGGAGCACCGGGTGGGCGACGTGCCCCTCTCCGAGCCGAGCGTGATCGTGGCGGTGTCGGCGCCGCATCGCGGCGAGGCGTTCGCCGGCGCGCGCGAGATCATCGACCGCGTCAAGGCGGAGGCGCCGATCTGGAAGAAGGAGATCGAGGGCGGCGACGAGCGCTGGGTCAAGGGGACTCGGCCGCGCTGAGCGAGCCCTGGAGCGAGCCGAGCAGGAGGTCACGCAGCTCGGCGCGCGTCATGTCACGGTGCTCGAGCCAGTCGAGGATCGCGCCATCCATGAACCACAGCCAGGCGCGGGTGGCCGCGCGCAGCCGTGGCGGCGGCGGATCGCCGGCGCCGATGCCGGCCAGGATCCGCGCCGAGGTGGCGTCGCGGATGCCGTCCACAAGGACCTTCACCTCCGGCACGCTGCCTGCGCCCTCCATCAGCCGGCGGTAGGCGGCCTCGTTGTCGTCCACCCACCCGAGATAGCCCTCGAGGCTGCCGGCCAGCGCGTCGAACGGAGGCAGGCCGGGGTCGGGCTCGGTCCGCCGCGCGATCTCCTCGGCGCCCTGCTGGAGTGTCGCGACGAAGAAGTCCTGCTTGCTGGGGAAGTAGTGGTACAGAAGCGCCTTCGAAATGCCCGCCTCGCGTGCGATCCTGGCCATCGAGAGGTCGGCGTACGAGTGCGTGGCGAATAGCCGCGCGCCCTCCTCCAGCAGCTGCCGCCGCCGCTCGTCGACGTGGAGCCGTGTGTATGCGGGTTCGGCCACCGGGCGAAATGTACCGCGCTGTTGACCGATGGTCGATACCCGTGCTGAGCGCGCAGGATCGCTTGCAGCCGGGAGGGGCGTGCCAGGCGGGAGCGAAACCGCGCTCATGCGCCGTACCCCTCCTCTCGCCATGCGACGTGCTCCCTCGGTCGCCGTCATCGTCGCGATGACCGTCGTCGCGCTGTCCCTGCCGCTGTCGCTGGCCCTCGCCGCGTCGGCCTTCGCACAGGAGCCGCCGCCGCCGGGCGGCGAGCCGCAGCCGCCCACAGGCACGGACACGACGCCCACCACCACGACGCCCACCGGCGGAGAGCAGCCCACCACCACCGGACAGCTGCCTCGCACCGGCTGGGACGCGCTCCTCTACTTCGCCCTGGGCGCCGGCCTTCTGCTCGCCGGGGCGCGCCTCCGCGTGCTGACCCGGATCAAGGACGTCGTGCAGAGGGTGCGCCGGCGCAACACCGAGACCGCGCTGCGCGAGGCGCTCGAGCCGATCAGAGCAGCCCGCATGGGTCCACCCGAGCCCGACCCGGACATGGGCACGCTCCACGTCGAGCCGAGCACGCCCTCCGCCCGTCGCCTGACCGGCGTGGCGCCACCGCTCGACATCGACTACTAGCGCGAGAACGTGAACGTCTTCAGGAGCGCGTCGAAGCGCGCATAGTCGCGCTCCGGCCGGCTGGCCTTGCCACGCCAGGTCACCCGGTAGCCGCGTCCGTTGTGCACGAAGCTGGCCGACTCGAGGTCCGGCGCGCCGCAATTCCGGTACACAGACACCCTCACCTTCATTCCACCCACGAAGAAGCGCCGGAAGTCGTGCGGGGCGCAGTCGCTTGACTCGCTGATGCTGTCGACGATCACTCCCCAGCGCGCGGCCGACGTGCCGGCGCGCAGTTTCTGGACCGTCACCGACACCTCGGGGAGCGCGTGGCGGCTTTCATCTCCGGAGATCCGGTCGGCCGGGCCGCGCGTGTCCATCGACCAGTAGTGGGGAGTCCGCACCGAGTAGCCGAAGCGCGGCGACGTCAGCGGCCGCGCCACCCATCCGGCGGGCACGCTCGGATGCTTGTCCGGGCTCGGAGCGAACGCCAGCGGCATCGCCACGAGCGCCCTCACGCGGCCTCGGTTTCGATCCATGACCTTGGTGAGCCGCAGCCTGCCGCGATCCAACCGCCACGTGTATATGCCGGTTCCGGCGCCCTGTCGGCTCCGGAGACTGAGCTTGTCCCCCGCCAGCGACACGCCGCCCCAGTCGGTCGCGACGCGGCTCGCGGCGTCGCCGAGCGTGTAGCAGGGCGCCGAGGACCCGAGCCCGAGGTTGACGCAGCGGGTGGCGCCTGCGTCGTACAGACGCAGCTCGGTGGGCGGTGCGCGCCACACGCCGCGCAGGGTCTCCGGCAGCTCGCCGGCCGCGCCCTGGCGCGGTGCGACCGACAGCAGCAGTGCGGAGACGGCGACGGCCAGGCCGAGGAGCACGGTCGCGAGGGCGGCCGTCGGCAGGTTCCCCATCGAGATCCGCAGACGCGGCAGAGCCGTCCCGCGCACGCGGCCGCGTCGCTCCTGGCGGAGCGCCGCAGCATGGAGCTCGGACTCGAGTCGTGTCACGAAGTCAGTCATGGCGTCTCCTTGAACGAGGCCCTGAGCGTGGCGAGGCCTCGGCTTACGCGCTTGCGCACCCCCGCCGTCGAAAGATGGAGCTCGTCCGCGATGTCCTCGTAGTCGCGCTCGTGCAGCACGCGCGCCGTCACGGCGCGACGCTGATCCTCCGGCAGCTCCTCGACGAGCGACGTGACCGCCACGTCACCCGCCAGCGAATCGATGCGGCGCAGATCGGCGTCCGTGGGCTCGATTCGCTCCATCCCGAGCCGGCGCCGCACGCGGTCCTCGGCGTATCCCTTGCGGCGGTAGTCGGCGAGCTTCTTCACCGCGAGTCCGAACAGCCACGCGCGCGCCGGCGGGCCTCCGGGCTTGAAGCGATGCTTCGCCTGAAGCGCGGCGGCGAAGGTCTCGGCGGTGAGATCCGCGGCTACCTCGGCGTTACCGGTCGAGCGAGCGAGGTAGTGCAAGATCGCCTCGACGTGCCGTCGATAGAAGATTGAGAAGCCGTTCGCTCCTCCGTCCGTCAACAGCTCATCGTCGCTCCACGACTGAGTCAGAACCACTGCCCCTTCCCTCGTGGATAGGGCGCGTTTTGTGACAACTCTCTCGCATTTGGCGGGTTTGCGCGAGCACGGTCACAACTCCCGGCGAGGTCCGAGTTAGCGGAGGAACGTCAACCGCAAGGAGGCTCGCATGAAGTCAGCAAGGCGTAGTGCGCTCGTACTGGTTGCACTGCTCGTCATGGCGCTAACACCGGTGGCTCAGGCGGCCGTCGACTACAGCATGAACTCCGCCGGCGGCGACTTCGCGCCCGCCGTGGCGCCGAAGCCGGACACGGCCGTGGCAAGCGACTCGGGCTTCGAGTGGGGCGACGCCGCGATCGGCGCGGGAGTCGCGCTCGTGGTCGTCCTCATCGTCACCGGGATGCGCGGCGGGCGCAGCACGCTCCGCGCGCGCCGGGAGCCCGCGTAGCCGGAGCAGACCGGCCCCCGACGGCAGGGCGGGGGCCGGTCCGCTCGTTCGGTTGTCAGGGCGAGAACTCGGCGCCGCCGGCGGCCGCCGGAGCAGGCGAGGCCGACGCCGGCTCGGCGGGCGGCGGGGCGGCGGATCCGGTGGGGTCGAACTCGTCGGCCGGGCTCGGCGGTGGGGGCGGCGGTGCGGGTGCCGGTTCAGCCGGTGGGGCCGGCGCCGGGTCTGGCGCAGCCGGTGTCTCGGATGTGGTGTCGGGTGGTGCCGGAAGCGGAACGGACGGGTCTCCAGGCGCGTCCGCCGGCGGTTCCGGTGGCGGGTCCTGCGCGACCTGCGCCGCGCGTGCGGCGAGGTCGTGGTTCGCGAATTCGTCGAGCGCCGTGCCGCCGCCGGCGAGGGCGGCCGCGGATGCCGCCACCACCGCCACCTTCTGCCCGATGGCGAGCTCCGTCGCCGCATGCAACCGATCGCCCAGGGCCGCGGTCTTGTGCTGCGCCGCGCCCACCAGCGATTCCATGAACCCGCGAATCGGACTGCCGTGGTCACCCGTGGCCAGCACCGCCGCCGGCACCACGCTCGCCACCCGGCCGGGCGTGGCGCGGAACTCGCGCAGGGCGGCTCGGCAGCTGAGGCAGGTCCTCATGTGCGGCCGGAGCGCGGCGAGGTCCTCCGCGCTCGCCTCCCCGTCGGCCAGAGCGGAGAGCAGCGGCTCGTACTGAGCGCAGTCGGCCCCGCGCTCGATTCCCGACACCCGCCGCAGGAACGCCCGACGGCCCTCGGTGAGCAGCCGGTTCACCTTCGTGTACGACCACCCGGTCATCGCGCAGATTTCGCGGTAGGAGAAGCCCTCCGCCTTCAGCACAAGCGCCCTGACCTCGTGCGGCTTCAGGTGGCCGAGCGCCTCCGCGCCCTGGCGAAGCCGCTCGAGCCGCTCGGCCTGCTCGTGCGTGACCCCGGCGATGGCCGGCCGGTCGCGCAGCTCTCCGTCGTCGGTGACGGGAGAGTGCCGTTCGCGCTGACGGCGGAGCGCGAACGCCTCGTGCTTGACCACCGTTTTGAGCCAGGGGATGAGATCCTCCTCGCTCGTGCTGGGCGCCTTCGTCAGCAGGATCTCGAGCCCGCGCTGGCAGGCGTCCTCCGCGTCCTCGGGCGTGGCGGCGTAGCGCCGCGCGGTCGCGAGGATCTGCGACCCGTGCCTGGCGAGCAGCTCCAGGGCCGCCGCATCGATCTCGGCGCGCTCCGGCCTGATGCCCCGTTCGCTCATCGGCACGACGTTCAGGTCGATCCTGCGCAGACTCGCCCCCCGGCGCACAACTTTGCGTTCGCAAAATGCGAGAGTTTTTCTCGTCCCCGATCGACAATTCCTCGCGGATCTAGGGCCGGGGGCCTTACTTCACGGCTTCAACGAACAAAGAGCCGACCCGGAACTCGATCTTCTCGAGATCGGGGCAGCGACCGACCTGGTACTCGCACACCTCGATCTGCCGAAAGCCCACCTGATCCAGCAGCCGTTCCAGGGAGGTGGCGTTGTACTGCCAGCGGTGTCCGGAGGCGCGGGTCCGCCGCTCGCTGATCCCTTCGTAGATGCCACGCAGGAAACGGTCCGGATCCGCCGGGTCGTACGCGGCGACCTCGCTGTCGAGGTCAGGCACCGCGAGGCGGAGGATTCCACCGTCCATCAGGACGCGATGCACCTCGTGCAGGCATCGCTCGGCCGCGTCACGGTCCAGGTGCTCGAGCATATGACCGCTGTACACACACTCAAACGTCGCATCCGGAAACCGGAACCGCCGTGACACGTCGAGATAGCGGACGGAGCGGAACGCCCCCGACCGGTGCTTGGCGTATCGATCAGCGTTCATCACACCCAACCTGTGAAGCAACCAGGGCAGTCCCGGCACGCGGGCGACGAACAGGTGCGGTGTGATGTCGGTGCTAAGCCAGCCGTGGTGGACTTGGTCGAATGCCCCGAGCTGGAGCCTGCGCGGAAACACGGCCATCTCGAGTCGCCGAGTCTAACCGTGGGCAGGCCGGATCCCATCCACACAACTTCACCTTCGCAACATGCGAGAGATTTCTCGCGTACCCGTCTTCTCGCGGCGAACGGCGCTACATTCGCCGGTTGCAACTGTTTCACTACTGCCGACGCAGAGCACCGTGGCCAACGGACTTCTCAAAGAGCTTCAGGAGGTCGAGCCCGTAGCGTTGCCTGAGCGCGACGTCCGAGCGGGCAAGCCCGTGCTCGGGAACCTTCTGAAGTTCGACCTCGCCCGCGGTGCGCTGCGGGTCGCCACCCTCGGCGCGCTCGACCTCCTCGGGCTCCAGCTGGCCATCTACACGGCGCTCGTGGTCAAGAGCGCGGTCCGCAACCCGGACGCGATCCCGCACATGTGGAGCCAGGCGCTCGACTACCTCCCGCTCGGCGGCCTCGTGATGCTGCTTCTCTTCGCGCGCTCGGGCCTCTACCGGGAACGGGGGCAGCGGCCCGGGCTGCCGCGCGTCATCGCGTCGCTCTTCCAGACCACGGTGGTGGTCCTGCTGTATGCCCTTCTCGAGGGCGAGAACTTCCAGTCCTACTACGTCTTCTACGGCTCGCTCGTCTTCGCGCTGATCTACGTCTCCGCCTTCCGCTGGGCCTTCGAGCAGCTGAGCGGGATCATCCTGCGGGCGGCCGGCTACAGGCGCCGTGCCGTGCTGGTCGGCTCGGGCGCGAACATCCAGGCCGTCTCCCACGCGCTCCGCGACAGCGGCGAGATCGAGCCGTTCGGGTTCGTCGCGCGCACCCCCGTCGGCGTCATGGACGGGCTGCGCGACTTCCGCTCGCTGGAGCAGCTCGAGCGCCACTTCGACGCCATCGACGAGGTGCTGATCGCGGACGCCGACTTCCCGGAGGAGGAGGCGGTCGAGCTGGTGGACCGCTGCCACAAGCAGGGGGTGCGCGTCCGGGTCGCGCCGTCGACCATGGAGATCCTGATGGAGCGGGTGGAGTACGTGCCCGGTCAGGCGCTCCCGCTGTTCGAGCTGAAGCCCCCGGTGTTCGAGGGCGTGGACTTCGCGCTCAAGCGCACCTTCGACCTGGTCGGCGCGGTGCTGCTGGTGCTGTTCCTCTCCCCTGTGATGCTCGTCTCCGCCCTCGCTATCAAGCTCACGTCGCGCGGTCCGGTCTTCTATCGCTCGTATCGACCGGGCACCGGCGGCAGGATATTCCCGTGCCTGAAGTTCCGCACCATGGTCGCCGGCGCCGAGGGCCTGCAGGACCGGCTCGAGGAGCACAACGAGGTGGGTGGGGCGCTCTTCAAGATGCGCGAGGACCCGCGCGTGACGCCGGTCGGGCGCTTCCTGCGCCGCTGGTCGCTCGACGAGCTGCCGCAGCTCTTCAACGTGCTACGCGGCGAGATGTCGCTCGTGGGCCCGCGGCCGCTGCCGCAGCGCGACTACGACCGGCTCGAGGACTGGCACCGCAAGCGCTACCTCGTGCTGCCCGGCATGACCGGCTTGTGGCAGGTGTCCGGCCGCTCCGAGCTCGACTTCGATGAGCTCGTACGGCTCGACTTCCTCTACCTCGAGCGCTGGTCGGTCTTCCTCGACCTGACGATCCTGCTCAAGACGATCCCGGCGGTCGTTCGCGCCCGGGGCGCTTGGTGAGCGAGCCCTACCGGGCGGACAACCTGCTGGACCGCGTCGGCGACGACGCCACGCGACAGGTCCACTACGACCACCAGAGGCGCCGCGAGCGCACGATCCTCGACCGCCGGCTCGGGCTGAGCGGCGGCGACGTCCTGTCGGTCGGCTGCGGCTGGCACCCGGGGCGGCACCTGTTCCCGTCGCCGGCGTGGCGCATGACCGGCGTGGACCTCGACGCGGACATGATCGCGCTGCTGCGCGCGAGCGGCGAGATCGACGATGGCGTGGCCGGCCGGGCCGGCGAGCTTCCGTACGAGCCGGGGTCGTTCGACGTCGTGCTGTACCGGCAGGTGCTTCACCACGTGATCTACCAGCGGCCGCTCGGGCCGGTCTTCCGCGAGGCCGTGCGGCTGCTGCGGCCGGGCGGCGCGCTCGTGGCCGTCGAGCCGGGCCTGTGGCACCCGGTCGGAGCGGGACTCGCGCTCGCCAACCGCATCGGGCTCGGGCCCGCGGTGCACGGAACGCCGGACGACATCCCGCTGTCACCCCTCACGCTCACGCGCGAGGCGCGCGCCGCCGGGCTCGAGCCGGAGCTGCACGCCGTTACCTACAGCTGGCGCCGGCTCCCTCCGGTCGCGCAGCGCGCCATTCACGCGCTGGACGGCGCGGGCTCACGGCCACGGCTGGCGCCGTTCGGCCAAACGCTGATGCTGATCGCGCGGATGGCAACATGAGGCAATGCCCACGCTCAGTGCCCGTGAGCGCGCACAGCTGCCGGACAGCGCCTTCGCCTACATAGATACGAAGGGCAAGCGGCGGCTGCCGATCCACGACGCCTCGCACGTGCGGAACGCGCTGGCGCGCTTCGGCCAGGTCACGTTCGAGGACGAGGCCGCCCGCGACCGCGCCCGCAACCGCCTGCTCCGCGCGGCCAAGAAGCACGGCATCATGCCGATCGGCTTCATCAGCTCACAGCTTGGGCAGCGCAAGCGGCTGCCGACCGGCGACGTCACGTTCCTGCTCACGGACATCGAGGGCTCGACCGGGCTGCTCGCGTCGCTGGATGACGAGTACGCCGGCCTGCTGGACGGCATCAGGCGGCTGGTGCGCGCCGCGGTCCAGGACCCGGGCGGGCACGAGGTGTCCGCCCGCGGCGACGACGTGTTCGCCGCGTTCGAGGAGCCGGCGAGCGCCTTGGAGGCCGCGTTCGCGATCCAGCGCGGGATGCGCGACGCGAGCTGGCCGGGCGGGCGCGACGTGCGCCTGCGCATCGGCCTGCACCGCGGCCGTCCCCAGCTGACCGACGTGGGCTACGTGGGCCTGTCGGTCCACGCCGCGGCGCGGATCTGCTTCGCGGCTCACGGCGGCCAGACGATCATGTCGGCCGCAGTCCACTCGTCGCTGCCGGACCCCTCCGCGGCCAGGAGCCTCGGCTCGTGGCGGTTCAGGGGGCTACCGGAGCCGATCGCGATCTTCCAGGCGGAGGCGCTGGACCTGCCGTCGGAGTTCCCGCCGCTGCGCTCGGCGGAGCCGGCGTCCACGTGAGCCGGTACGACGACGAGCTCTGGGAGCTCGTGCCGGACGACCCCGGGCCGCCCCCCGGGCACCTGCGCGAGTTCGTCCGGTCGCTGGGGCGCGTGGACCGCGCGCTCGACCTCGGCTGCGGCGACGGCCGCCTGACCGCTGACCTCCAGGCGGCCGAGCTCACCGGCGCGGACGTGTCGCCGGTCGCGCTCGGGCGGGCACGGCGGCGGATGCCGGAGGCGCGGCTGGTCGAGCTGGAGCCGGACGCGCCGCTCCCGTTCGGTGACGGCGAGTTCGACCTCGTCCTGCTCGCCGAGACGCTCGAGCACGTGCGCGACGTCCAGTTGCTCCTGTCCGAGGCGCGCCGCGTGCTCCGGCCCGGAGGCACGCTGGCGGTCACCACCCCGGCCACCAGGCCGGTGATGCGCGCGCCCGACCCGCTGTCGCCGCACCTGCGCTTCTTCACGCGCCGGTCGCTCGCACGGCTCTTGGACGAGCTCGGCTTCGACGTGCCGTCGCTCGAGCGTCGCGGCGGGTCGCTCCTCGCGCGGGCGACGCGCTAGCCGGGTACCGGCGGATTCGCCTGGCCCGTCTTCTCGCGCAGCCGGGCCCGGGCGTTCAGGAAGAGAGCGCTCGCGGGCTGGGAGTGGGGGTCCAGGTAGAGCGCGCCGCGGATCGTCTTGATCGCCACCTCCGGCGCGTCGAGCGTCCCGAGCTGGAAGGCGGCGAGCCGGTACCAGGTCTGCGGATCGCCGGGGAAGGAGATCACGGCCTGCTGGAGCGAGTGCTCCGCGTCGCGCACGCGGTTGGCCTGCGTGTCGATCGACGCCCGCACGAGCAGCGGGTCGGGCGTGAGCGGGTTAATGTGCTCGGCGTCCTTCGTCCGCTGGATGGCCGCGTCGAACTTCTTCTCGTCGGCGAGCGCCAGCGCGTCGGTCGTCGCCCTGTCCGACGCCTCCGGCTGCCAGGCGGCCCAGGCGATCAGCGCCGCGGTCCCGATTGCCGTTACTGCGACGATGATGCGCCCCCAGGTAGGAGGCCGGCTGAACGGCGTCTCGCGGGCGGCCTCCTCTTCCTCCTTCGAGCCGAGCGGCCCACGCCCGGCCACGTAGCCCGCCGCTGTCAGCGCCATGACCGCGGGCGCCGGGATGAACCACGTCCAGTCGAGCAGCGACTGCACCCCGAACACGAGCGGTACCGACAGGACAGTCACGAGCGCGATGCGCGGGGCGTCCCAATCCCTGCGCAACGGCGTGCGCTCCTCGTCCGCGCCCCGCAGGAGCCGGCGTGGCAGGAGTCCGGTGGCGCTGAGCGCCGCGACCGCCCACGTGAGGAATAGGAGCGTCGTGAGCGCAAGGCCGATCAGGCCGAAGTCGGCCAGCGTCTGAGCGAACCACCCGTGGGCGTGACGGGTGACCGAGGTGTCGTTGCGGTAGCGAAGCCTGCCGAGCGCGAACCCGCCCGCGCCGACCCCCTCCACGGGCCGCGCCTCGAAGACCTTCCACGCCTCGCGCCAGTACTTGCCGCGCGACGAGGATGCGGCGAACACGCGTCCGCCGCCCTGCTGGGGCGACACTTTCGTCTCGCTCGTGAGCTCCGACAGGCGGTCGCCGATGCCGCGGTCGCTGAACGCCACCGACGTGAACGCCGCAAGCGGGATCAGGCACGCCACCGCGACCGCGGCGACGCCGACCCTGCGCCGCATCCGCGCCGAGGGCACGCGCCGCGCGGAGCCCGCCTCCACCGCGGCGCCGACCAGCATCAGGAGGACGAGCATCAGGAGCACGAGCGTGCCGAAGTCGCCCGCCACGGCCTCCTTCGCCGACAGCGGCTGCAGCGCCTTGGTGAATGGGTCCTTCGACAGCGCCCAGGCGGCCACGGCCACCGCCGCCGCCGTCGGGAACAGGAGCACCGGGAGGCTTCGCAGCCGCAGCGGCACGAGCGCGAACCACACGACCGCCCCGACCACCGCGGCCGCCGCCGCACCACGCGACTGCGTGAGAGCGATGGCCAGGAGACAGGCGCCCATGAGCGGATAGGCGAGCGTGCGCGCGGTCGAGCTGCCTCCCTTCCGCGAGCCGAGCCACAGCAGGATGGGCACCGCCATCGCCGCGACGGAGCCCACCGCGTTCCAGTAGTCGAACGGCTGGCCCAGCCGGTTCGACACCTCGTTCTCGGCGAGCGTGCCCGGCCAAACTCGCGACGCGAGCGAGTATCCGACCGGGATCACGGCGCCGATCAGGAGGCCCACCAGCACCTGCGGGGCGGCGCGCGGGAACAGCCGCGCCCCGGCCACGGCGGCGGTGAAGACCGCCAGGTAGGCGAACGTCCGGCCGACCTCGACGTAGGTCAGCTCCGGCGAGATCGACCAGAGCACCGACAGCGCCGTGAGCAGCGCGAGCAGCGCGAACAGGAGGACGGTGGTCCGCCCATGCGGCCGGCCGGGACGGCCCCACAGGAAGGTGACGGCGAGCACGACCGCGCCAACCAGGATCAGGGCCACCTCGGTGACGCTGGTGCGCGTGAGCTCGGTCCCGCCCCGGGCTCCGAACGCGACCGCCACCATGGCGCCGCCGAGTATCAGCGGGAACGCTTTAGCCGCGACGACCGATGAACGGAACACGCAGCGTGGGGATCTTTGACAGGAACGGGATCCGCGCAAGCGCCGGTACGCGCTCTCGGACCGAGCCGAATCCGGTGGCGAGCGCCATGGCGCACAGGAGGAGGAGGGCGATCAGCAGGGGAACCGGAACCTCGTTGGCCGCCCCGCCCAGGTTGAAGTACCCGCTGTTGTCGGGCTTGAGGTTCTGGCCGCCGACGTCGAGCTTGGGGGTATCGTCGCTGCTCGCGATCGACGCGAGGTCGGACTGGTCGGTGGCCTGGGCGGCCACCTCGGCCGCCGGATTGGTAGCGGCGAGGCCGGGGCTGGGCGCACCGCCGCTCCGGTCGGACCCGCCCTTGATGGCCGCCGCGATCACGTCGCGGCAGTCGGAGTATTCGTCGGCGTCCGAGGGGAGGTGGTCGCGGGCCCGCCTCAGCTCCGCGTTCGAGTAGTGGTGGTCCAGCTTGCCGTCGTACACGCAGTCGCGCACGACCTGGTCGGCGCTCGCGAACGCGGGCGCCGGCAGAGCAACCAGCGCAAGCGCGCAGGTGACGAGGAGATGTCGGGCTATTCGATTCATCAGGAACTGCCTCGGGGTTCTCCTCCCGAACAGGACATTGTGCCTGGTTCGGGCGCGGCTAAACGTTTGTGACCACTGCCATAAGGCAAAGTTGCGGCGGTGCCGCCCCGCGTCGCGATCCTGCCTCCGGTCCCGGTTCCCTACCGGGAGCCGCTGTTCCGTGCGCTTACCGACCGGGGCCACGTGGTCCCCCATGTGGTGTACCTCGCCGCGCGCCAACCCGGTTGGGACCAGCCCGAGAGCTGGTTCGCCGACGCAGAGGGTTACCGTAGCGATGTCCTCGAGTCCTGGCAGCACTCGCGGCCGGGTCGCACACCGATCACGGTTCCGCGCGGCATCGGGAAGGCGCTTGCTCGGGCGCAGCCGGACTGCGTTGTGAGCTGGGAGTACGGGCCGGCCACGGTGCGCGCCCTCGCGTGGGCGCGGCGCCATGGGGTGCCGCTCGTGATCTTCAGCGAGCTCACCCCGTGGAGCGACGCCGGGCTGCCCGGGCTGCAGCTGCGCCTGCACGGTGCGCTCGCACCGCGAGCGGCGGGGTTCATCGTGGCGTCCTCACAGGGCCGCGAGCGGTTGCGGGGGATGGGTGTCGACCCGGACCGCGCCGAGGTGGCGCTCCAGAACGCGGACCTCGACTCGATACGGCCCGCCACGCCCGCTGCGGGCGCCCGGCCCGTTCGCATCCTGTCGGTGGGCCGCCTCGTGCCGGCGAAGAACCTCGACGGGTTGATCCGGGCCTTTGCCGAGGCGGGCTTCGACGACGGCGAGGCGGAGCTCGAGCTGCGGGGCATCGGCCCGCTCGCCGGCGAGCTCGGCGCGCTCGCGGACCGGCTCGGCGTGCCGGCCCTGTTCCCGGGCGCGGCCACCCCGCAGGAGCTCGGCGACGTGTACGCCTCCGCTCACGCCCTGGCGCTCGTGAGCACGTACGAGCCGTTTGGCGTGACTCTGCGGGAGGGGGCCGCTGCAGGTCTGCCGCTGATCGCGTCGCGCCGCGCCGGCGCGGTGGGCGACGTGGCCGTCGAGGGCGAGAACGCGCTGGTGGTCGACCCGGACGATCGCATGGGCCTGGTGGACGCGTTCCGCCGGATCGTCCGCGAGCCCGAGCTGCGGGAGCGGCTCGCGGCGGGCAGCCGGGCCGTGACCGAGCGGCATCCGCCCGAGGCCGACGCGGAGGCGTGGGAGCGCGCGATCCTGCGCGCGGTCAGCTCACGGCAAGCGGGCGGCGCGCGCGGACCTGGTCTCTAACCCAGGCATATGTGACCGCGAGACCGTCGCGCAGCGACGTGCTCGGCTCCCATCCGAGCGCGCCCTCGAGGTTGCTGTTGTCGCTGTTGCGTCCCCGCACGCCCGTCGGCGCGTCCGGCATGTAGCGCCGCTCGAGGCTCACACCCGCGATCTCCTCCACGATGGTGACGAGATCGTCGATGGTCACCAGCGTCGCGCTGCCGAGGTTGAGCGGCTCCGCTACGTCTGAGTCCATGATCCCCTTGGTGCCGAAGACGCAGTCGTCGATGTAGGTGAAGCTGCGCGTCTGCTTGCCGTCGCCCCAGATCTCGATCTCGCGCCGGCCGAGGATCTCGGCCTCGGCAACCTTGCGGCAGATCGCGGCGGGAGCCTTCTCCCGGCCCCCGTCGAACGTCCCGAAGGGGCCGTACACGTTGTGGTAGCGAGCGACGCGGGTGTCGAGGCCGAAGTCCTCCGTGAAGTGGCGGCACATCCTCTCGCTGAACAGCTTCTCCCAGCCGTACCCGTCCTCCGGCATGGCCGGATACGCGTCCTCTTCCCGAAGCGGGATCACGTCCGGCGACGTCTGATGCTCCGCGGCGTACACGCACGCCGACGACCCGAAAAAGAACCGCTCGACGTCGGCCGCGGCGGCGGCCTGAAGGAGATGCGTGTTGATGAGCACCGACAGCATGCACGCGGCCTTGTGGCTCTCGATGAAGCCCATGCCGCCCATGTCCGAGGCGAGGTTGTAGACGCGTCCCGCGCCGGCCACGGCCTGAATGCAGGCGTCCGGGTCGCGGAGATCGGCGGTGCGATTGTCGGCATCCGCGAACACCTGGTGCCACTCGGACTCAGGCTTGATATCGACCGCGCGCACGGAGACGCCGCTCGCCAGCAGGTCCTTGACGAGATGGCCGCCGATGAAGCCGCCCGCGCCTGTTACGAGGGTCAGGTCGCTCACGGTCCCGAGGTTACCTGCACAGGTCGGGAATAAGCGCGGGTAGGAGCTCCCGCTCCACGGTCTCCTGTGCGGTCTCGGACCGGTATGGGCGAAGGAGCCCGGTCGCGCGTTCGCGGTAGGCGCGGGCGCTCTCGTCCGGCATGTCGAAGGCCGCGCGGATCGCCGGCGCGAGCGCGGCCGGATCGATCCGCTCGGCCACCAGCCGGTCGTCGAGCCGGCGCGCGAGCCGCAGCCCCTCGTACACCCCGCCCGAGGGCACGGTGGCGAGCAGGGCGCCGTCGGCGAGCGCCTCGAGCTGCGCCTGGCCCCAGTCCTCCCAGCGCGCGCCGTGGACGAACACGCGGGCGCGCCGCAGCGCGGCGCGAAACTCCGCGGCGGGCACCATGCCGGGCAGCTCGACCGAGTCCGGCTCGGGTGTGCCCGTCCGGTGGAGGTGGGCGCGCGCCGAGTCTGGGTCGAGCCCGTACACGACGAGCCGTGCGCCCTCGACGGCGGCTTCGCCCCAGCCGCCCACGAGGATCTCGAGTCCCTTCGCCTTGGGGTCCGGCACGTACGCCACGGCAAGCTGCTCGCGATCTGCTGAAGGCGAGTCCGAAGAGGGTTCGATCGGAAACGACACGACGATCGGGCGCGCGGCGCCGTGCGGCAGTGCCTCCGCGCCCGCGACGCTGTATGGAATGGTCACCCGCGCGCGGCGCATCGCCCGCCGCTCGAGCGGAGGGAGGAACGCGTTCCGCGCGCCGGGCCGGTTGAGGCGGGCCGGGGCGTCGAAGCGGATCGCGTACGGCACCGGCAGCTTCGGGAGGAGCATCGCCGCGGTGGTTGAGGAGACGATCAGGGCGCGTGGCTCGAGCCGCTCGACGGCCTCGCGCACGGTGCGCCGGGCGGCGTACATCTCGACGAGGTCGTTGAGCGGGTAGCCGCGTCGAAGCCGGTCCGCGGCGCCACGGCCGATCGAGACCGCCTCGGTCGTGGCGCCGGCGCGCTGGAGCTGCGCGACCAGCATCCGGTCGGCGATACGCCAGCCGAGCGTGGTGCCGAGCGACACGAGCAGAACGTCAGGCCTGGCCACGCTCGATCGCCCACTTGAATGCGTTCAGGTATCCGTCCACCATCTGCTCGCCGGTGAAGCGCTCGCGCTGGACCCGGCGGCCGGCGGCGCCCATCTCGTTCGCCCGCGGGGTGTCGGCGGCGAGCTCGACGATAGCGCGGGTCACCGCGCCGCCGTCTCCGGGCGTAAGCAGGTAACCGGTCTCGCCGTGCTGCACGAGCTCGGCATTGCCGCCCACGTCCATGGCGATCACCGGGCGCCCGAGCGCCATCGCCTCGAGCAGGCTCATCGGCATCGCCTCGGCCTCGCTCGGCAGGCACACGGCGCCCGCCGCGGCGATCAGCTGGAGCACGTCGTGTCGCGCGCCGAGCAGCGCGACGCCGTTCGCGCGCGCCGGCGCCTCGAGCCGCTCGCGCTCACGCCCCTCGCCCGCCACGCAGCCGCGAACGGCGGGGTTCTCGCGCCGCGCGGCGCCGATGGCCTCGATGAAGAGGTCCACGCGCTTCTCGGGTCGCAGGCCGGCCACGCACAGGACCGGGAAGCCGTCTCCGCCGAGCTCAGGCGACGGATCCACTCCCTCGACGTCCTTCTCGAACACCCCGTTGTGCACGACCTCGATCCGGCCCCGTGGATAGCCGATCCGCTCGAGCGGCGGGACCTGGCGGGAGGTGACCGCCACCACCTCGTCGATCGTGCGTGCCACCAGTCGCGTGAGGGCGCGCTGGTGCGGACGAGGCGGAAGCAGCAGCCCCGTGGGCGTGAGCGGCGTGTGCTCGTTGTAGACGTGGACGGCCTTCGCGCGCCGCGCGATCGCCTCGCCCACGAGCTGGGCGCTCACGCCACGCGTGACCACGGCGGCCGGGCCGAACTTGGCCGCCGCGGCGAGGGCGCGGCGCAGTCCGCGGGGGTCGATGCGGCCACGCAGGTCCATGCACTCGGCCGGGATCCCGTGGCGGGCGACATCGTCGAAGAACGCCCCCTTCTCCGCGAGCGCGAGGAGCTTCGGCTCGACTCCGCGCTCGGCGAGGGCGACGATCAGCGTGGCCCAGTGGCGCTCCGCGCCACCGAAGCGCATGTCGGGGCAGACGAAGAGGAGCCGCACGTCAGCCGCGCGCTCGCCGGTGGGTGGCGAGCACCTCGCCCGCACGGGTGCTCGGGAGGTAGGGGCGATCGGTGAGGAAGCGCGCGGCCTCCTGCACGGCGTCGTCACGCGAATAGGTCGAGCCGACAAGCGCGGACTCGTGGCGGACGGGGAGTGCGTCGACCACGCCGAGCCGCCAGCCGTGCCGGCCGGCGAGGGCGGCCCAGTGCAGGTCGAGCCCCCACCCGAAGCGAAGCTCGGGGAACGGCAGAAGCTCGGCGGCCGCGCGCCGGCCGAACCCGGTCACCGGGCCGATCTCGACGAAGCGAGTCACACGGACCAGCGACGCGGGCCGCCGCCGCGTGACCTTCCAGGCCGAATGGCTGCGCAGCGTCTGGGCCGGCTGCGCCAAATCGAGCTCGAACGCCTCGCAGACGCCGAGGAAGCGGTCGAGAAACGCGTGCGGGAGCTCGACATCGTCGTCGACGACGATCGTCCAGTCGGGCTCTCCCTCCCCCAGCAGAAGGTTCAGGTTCTGGAATTTCCCCCCTGTGAGGTGGTCGGTGACGGTGTGTTCGCGCAGACGGTCGTCCGCCGCTCCCATTGCGCCCAGCGCGATACGCACGTTGTGACGACTGGATTCCAGCGCGGGAAGGGACCCCGCGAGCATGGAGTCGTCGCGGTACACGCCGACGACGAGCACGTCGAGCGGCGCCCGGGTCTTGCGAGCGAGCCGGCCGGCCCGGAGGCGGGTGCCGGTCACCGCGTCGATCGCGCCGAACGCGAGCTCGCCCGCGGTCCGCTTGGCACGCCGCCACGGATCCGTGACGTCGCCGCCGTCCCCCGAGAGGAACGAGTTGGGGTCCGGGCGCGTCACCGCGGGCGCAGCGCCTCCACGAGGCGGCCGGCTGCATGGGCGCCCATGATCACTCCCTGCGGGCACGCCCGGCGCACGGTGTGCCAGCCGGCACCCGCCAGGTCGCGCAGCTCGCGCCCCACGCCGGGCGCCTTGCCGTGATGCCGATCGCTCGAGCGGGCGCCGCGGCCGCGGTGGTAGGCGGCCCGGGCGAGGGAGCCGAGGCCGGAGTCGCCCGCCGCGCGGCGATGGTCGAGACCGGCATCGGCGAGATACACGATTCGGCCACCCGTGGCGCGGAGCCGCAGAAACCACTCCTCCTCGTCGCCGTGCCCCCGGTCGAACGACTCGTCGAACTCCCCGACCCGCTCAACCGCGGAGCGCCTCACGGCGAAGTTCGCTCCCCACACCATCTCGGCCTCCACGTCCTCCGCTCCCAGGTCGAGCGTCGTTATCGGCGGGTCCTCGCGACCGCAGGCGCGCGGCGCATGCCCCTCGAAGCGCGCGCGGATCGGACCTCCGAACGCGTCCGCCTCCGGATGGCGACGCGCTCCCTCAACGAGTGCGTCGACCCAGCCCGGGGGTACGAACACGTCGTCGTCGACGAAGGCGATCAGATCGGCACGCGCCTCACGGAGCCCGGCGTTCCGCGCCGCGTTCAGCCCGCGACGGTCCTCGTGCCGGATCGCGCGCACGCCGAAGCGCCCCGCCACCTCGCCTGTGGCGTCGCTCGAACCGTCGTCGACCACCAGCAGCTCGTGAGGAATGGCGGTGCTCTGGCCGCGCAGGGACTCGAGCGTCACCTCGAGATACCCAGCGCGCCCGCTCGTGGGCACCACGACGGTCACGTCCATCGGCTGGATAGCGTAGCCCCGCCGAATGCGCGTACTCATGGTGCACAACCGCTATCGCTTCGAGGGAGGCGAGGAGCGCTCTGTCGAGCTGCAGGCCGCCGCCCTCCGCGGCGCGGACGTGACGCACGCCGTCCTCGAGCGGAGCTCGGCAACGGTGTCGCGCCCGCGTGCCGCGCTCGCGCTGCTGCGCGGCGGGAGCGACGAGGACGACGTGGAGGCCGCCGCGCGCGAGCTCGAGGCCGACGTCGTGCACGTGCACAACATGCTCCCCGTCTTCGGCCCCCGCTCGCTGGCAGCCGCCCGGGCCGCGGGCGCCGCCGTGGTGCTCCACCTCCACAACCTTCGGCTCTTCTGCGCCATCGGCGTGGCGGCGCGCGACGGAGGCCCCTGCTTTCGCTGCCATCACCGGAACACGCTGCCGGGCCTCGTGCTCAACTGCCGCGGGTCCGTCCCCGAGGCGCTGGTGTACGCGACCGCGCTCGCACGGCACCAGCCGGCGGTGTTCGAGAACGTGGACCGGTTCGTGGTGCCGAGCGAGTACGCGCGCGAGCAGTCGACGCGGCTGGGGGTGCCGGGCGACCGGATCGACGTGCTCCCTCACTACCTGCCCGCGGAGGCCTTCGCCGAGCGCAGCAGGGCCGGCGACGGTCGCTACGCGCTCGTGGCGGCCCGCCTGGCGTCGGAGAAGGGCATCGACACGGCGATCAAGGCCGCCGCGCTCGCCGACATCCCGCTGAGGGTGGCGGGCGAGGGGCCGGCCGCCGCCCAGCTCGTGGAACAGGCGACCCTGATCGGCGGCCACGTGGATTTCATCGGACGCCAGGACCGAGCCGGGATCGAGCGCGAGCTGGCGGGCGCCGCGATGGTCGTGATGCCGTCGCGCTACCACGAGTTCGCCCCCTACTCGGCGCTGGAGGCGATGGCGGCCGGGGTGCCCGTCGTGGCCTCGAACCTCGGCGGGCTGCCTGAGCTGATCGGCCCGGAGCGCTGCGTGGCGGCGAACGACGAGCACGCGCTCGCCGCGCGGATGCGCAACCTCTGGACCGACCCGGACCGGCGGACGGCCGACGGCGAGGAGCTGCTCGAGAGCGCGCGCCGGAACCACCCGCAGCAGCGCTACACGCGGCGGCTCCTCGACGTCTACGAGCGTGTGCGCTCGTCGAGATACTGACGAGCGAACGCGAGCACGAAGCGCGGATTGGAGTACACGTACCGGGGGAACAGCCGGCGCGGCTCCTGGGCGAGGCGATAGATCCACTCGAGCCCGCGCTGCTGCATCCAGACCGGGGCCTGCGAGATGCGGCCCGCGTGGAAGTCGAAGGCGGCGCCGACCGCGGACATCACCGGCACCTCGAGCCGGTCGCGCATGCGGGCCATCCACTTCTCCTGCTTGGGTGCGCCGATCCCCACCCAGAGGACGTCCGGCCGGGCGTCGTTGATCTGGTCAACGAGCGCGTCCTCCTCCTCGGCGGTCATCGGCCGGAACGGAGGCGAGTAGCCCCCGACGATGTTGATGCCGGGCAGCCGCCGCCGAAGGTTGAGTGCGAGCTGCGCGAGCGAGCCCTGATCACGGCCGCCGTAGAGCCAGACGCGATGGCCGCGCTCGGCACAGCGCTCGCTGAAGCGGATCATCAGCTCGGGGCCGTAGACGCGTCCCTTCAGCTTCGCCCCGAGCATGTTCGCCGCCCACACGACCGGCATTCCGTCGGGCAGGACGAGCCTCGCCCCTCGGAAGACGCCGGTCATCTCGGCATCGTCGAGGGCGCTCGTGAGCGAGTGGACCGACACGGCACACACGTAGCCGCGCTCGCGGCTGTCGACCATGGCGTCGAGCGCCTCCACGGCACCGTCGTAATCGATCATCGCGACGGGGACGCCGAGGATCTCGCGCTTGGGGATGTCCGCGGCAACTGCGGTTGCGCTCGCTGCCGCTGGTGGGTGCGGCTGGGGGCGGGTCATCGGAGCGATCGCGAAGTGTAACCCTCGGCAGGGCCCGCCGATG
>JBEVKE010000076.1:0-12199 GCA_040509835.1 Thermoleophilaceae bacterium | reverse complement strand
ATCCCGGCGATCGTCTTGACCAGCGTGGACTTGCCCGCGCCGTTGTCACCCACCAGCGCCACGACCTCGCCGGGCTGGACGTCGAAGTCCACATCGCTGAGCGCCTGAACCGGCCCGAAGCTCTTGCTGACTCCCTTCAGGCTCAGCACCGGTGTGCTCCCGTTGCCGTTCAAAGCCAAGACTCCTTTCGGTGGGGCTGGGGGCGCCCCGAGACGGGACGCCCCCATTCTCCCCCACAGGCCCTACTGGATGCCAGCCGACTTGCAGGCCGACGCGTACTTGCCGGTGCAGATCTCGTCTGCCGACCAGAACCCGTCCGCCACGATCGTGTCGTTGACGTTGTCCTTCGTGACCGCGACAGGCTCGAGCAGGATCGACGGCACGTCCTCCGTGCCGTTGTTGACCTTGTCCGCCGCCGTCGGCGGCTGCTCGCCCTTGGCCAACGCGACGGCCAGCGTCGCCGCCTGCTCTGCCTCGGGCTTGATCGCCTTGTAGACGGTCATGTACTGCTCGCCGATGAGGATCCGCTGAATCGCCGCAAGCTCGGCGTCCTGACCCGTCGTCGGGATCTTCTTCGGGTCGACCCCGTTGCCCTTCATAGCGGCGATGGCGCCGCCGGCGGTTCCGTCGTTGGCCGCGTAGACGCCCACGAAGCCGTCCTTACCGACGGCCGTGATCGCCTGCTCCATCTCCTGCTGGGCCTTGTCCGGGCTCCAGTCGGGCGTGTCGTACTCCTTAGCGACCTTGTAGCCGCTTCCGTCGATCACGCTGTGCGCGCCCTCCTTGAACAGCTTGGCGTTGTTGTCCGTCGGGGCGCCGTTGATCATGATGATCGAGCCCTTGGCCCCGTCGTCCTTGAGCTTCTTCGTGAGGCTCTCGCCCTGGAGCTTGCCCACCTTCTCGTTGTCGAACGAGATGTAGTAGTCGATGTCGGCGTCAGTGATGAGCCGGTCGTAGCTGACCACCGGGATCTTGGACTGCTTCGCGCGATTCACGATCGCGCCGGCCGACGCGGCGTCCACCGGGTCGAGCACGAGCACCTTGGCGCCCTTGGTGATGGCGGCCTCAGCCTGCTGCTGCTGCTTCGCCGCGTCCTGGTCCGCGTTCGAGTAGATGATGGGACAGTCGGAGCAGAGCTCCTTCACCTTCTTCTCGAAGTGGGGCCTGTCCTGCGACTCGTAGCGCGCGGTCTTCGACTCCGGCAGGAGCAGCGCAATCGAGCCGCCGCCTCCGCCACCACCGCTCGAACTACCACCGCTGGTGCTGCTGCCTCCGCTGTCGTCGTCGCCGCCACACGCCGCGAGTGCGAGCGCGAACACGCCCACGAGGGCCGCGGCGACGGCGATGAACCTGAACCTGCTCATCTGTACTCCTCCTCCTACTTTGCTGCCATTGACTGTTTGACCGCCGGCGCCGGACCGCTCCATGCGGGACCGGCCTCGTGGAGCACGAGCGCGACCGCGCCGAGCAACTCGGCACGCCCCCCGAGCTCACCGAGGACGATCTGCACGTCCTCGGCCGCACTCGGGATGGCCCGTAGTCCAACCGCTTCTCTGAGTGGATCGAGCAGCACGTCTCCGGCGACGGCCATGCTGCCCCCGACAACGATCCGCTCGGGGTTGATGAGGTTGCAGAGATCGGCGACCGACGCGCCGATGTGACGTCCGGCGTCGGCGAGCGCGCGCCGGCAGCCGGTGTCGCCCTCGACGGCGCGCGCCACCACGTCGTCGATGCTGAGCGATTCGCCGAGGCTGCGACTGAGCAGCGCGGCGATCGCACTCCCGCTTGCATAAGTCTCGAGGCAACCGCGGCTCCCGCACCGGCACACGTCGCCGGTCTCGTCGAGCGAGGTGTGCCCGATCTCGCCCGCGGTGCCCCCGGCGCCGTCGAACAGTCGACCGTCGATCACGATGCCGGCCCCGATGCCGGTGGCGAGCTTGAGGTAGACCAGCCCGCTGGCGTCGCGCCCGGCGCCCCAGGTGGCCTCGGCGAGCGCGCCCAGGTTCGCGTCGTTGCCGAGCCACACCTCCATGGAGAGCCGCTCGGCCATGCGCTCGGCCGCGAGCGTCCCCGCCCAGCCGGGAAGGATCGCCGAGGAGCCGACCACGCCGCTTCGGTGCACCGGCCCGGGGAGGCCCATGCCCACCCCGAGCAGCCGGCCCGCGTCCGCCCCGACCGCCTCGAGCACCGTCTCCACGAGCTCCGCGGCCTCCTCGATGCCGGCCTCGGCGTCGTAGTCGTCTCTCATCTCCCGCCACTCCTCCACGAGCAGGTGGTGCGAGAGGTCCGCGAGCGCGACGGCCAGGTGGCGCTTGCCGAAGTCGATCCCGATCGCGAAGCCCGCCGAGGGATCGAGCGCGATCAGCGTGGGCGGGCGGCCGCCGCCGGCGGGACGCCCGTCGGCGTCGCGGTCGACGACGATGCCCTCAGCCTGGAGGCCGGCGACGATCGTGGACACGGTCGAGCGCGACAGGCTGGTGCGCCGCGCGAGGTCGGCTCTGCTGGTGACTCCCAAGAGCTGAAGTGCCTGGATGACGCGCAGCCGGTTGGACGCGCGCAGCGACGGGGCGGAGCCCGGCTCGTCCTCCATCCGGGCGATCCTCCCCTCCCCAGCCTGGGTTTGTCAAGGCGTCGGACGAAGTTTGTGTGAATTTGACGTTAATTTGTTCGGATTCGACCGATCCGACGGATGCCGACCGATGCGTGGGCCACCGTATCGGTGGTATTGGGTTAGGTGATGGCAACGGCCACCTCTCACAGGACAGCGCCCGCTGAAGCGCTCGCCACGCTGGCCGAGCGCTACGACCCCGACGTGCTCGACCTGCGCCGCGGCCGCGCGCGAGTCCGGCTCGAGGCTGGCCCCGCGACCACCTACGACGCCGTTATCGCTGGGCGTCGCATGCGGCTTCGCGCCGCCGACGAGAGCGCCGAGCCGGATGCCGTCCTCAGTGCCGACCCGGCCACCTGGGCGCGCATCGCGGCGGACTACCGCGGCGGCATGGAGGCGTTCCGCGCCGGACGCCTGGGGATCCGCGGCAGCCTGCACGTCGGCGCCGGCTTCCTGGCGGCTACGAGCGGCGCGGAGGAGCCCGGCCGGCTCGAGTTCGAGACGCTCAGGACGCTCGGCTTTGGCGCAATTTCCGTACTGTCGGCAGGCACCGGCCCCGAGACCATCCTGTGCGTGCATGGCCTCGGTGGGACGAAGGCCTCCTTCCTTCCGACCGTGAACGGCCTCGCGGACGACTACCGCGTGGTGGCGATGGACCTGCCGGGCTTCGGCGAGTCGGACAAGCCGCTCGGGGCCCCGTACGACGCGGCCTGGTTTGCTCGATCGGTGTTCGCGGCCATGGATGCGCTCGGAATCGAGCGCGCACACGTGGCCGGCAACAGCATGGGCGGCCGCGTGGCCATCGAAGCCGGGCTGACCGACCGGGACCGCATCGGCGGGCTTCTGCTGCTCAGTCCCGCGCTCGCGTGGCTGCGCCCGCGCCGCTGGGCGCCGGTGATCCGCGCGCTACGACCGGAGCTGGGGCTGATCCAGCCGGCGCCGCGGCCGATCGTCGAGGCGATGGTGCGCCGGCTCGTGCCGTCCGCGAACGGTGGGTGGTCGGCCGCCGGCGTGGACGAGTTCCTGCGCTCATACCTGACCCGGAGCGGGCGGGCGGCCTTCTACGCCGCGGCGCGCAACATCTACCTGGATGAGCCGCACGGCGACGACGGATTCTGGACGCGGCTCGAGTCGCTCGAGTCGGATTCGCTGTTCGTGTGGGGCCAGCACGACATGCTGGTGCCGATCGGGTTCATGAAGCACGTGGAACGCGCGCTGCCGCGGGCGAAGCACGTGGAGCTCAACTGCGGGCACGTGCCGCAGGTGGAGCGCCCACGTGAGACGAACGCGGCCATCCGGAAGTTCCTGGCACAGTTGTAGGCGTGCAACTCCCGCCCGGCCCGCGCATGCCGAGCCTGCTTCAGGCGGGGCTCGTGACCGTATCGCCGTACGGCTGGATGGTCCGGCGCTGGCGACGCTACGGCGACGTGTTCACGTCGCGCTTTCCGATCTTCGGCCGGGTCGTCTACGTGGCCGATCCGCAGCTGGTCAAGGAGGTCTTCACCGGCGACCCGGCCACGTTCCACGCCGGCGAGGCCAACGCGCTCGCACTCGGCGACGCGCTCGGCGAGCACTCGCTGCTCACGCTCGACGAGCAGCGGCACATGAGCCAGCGCAAGCTGCTCCTGCCTCCGTTCCACGGCGAGAGCGTGCGCCGGTACGTGGAGGTGATGGTGGAGGCCACCGCGCGCGAGGTCGAGCGCTGGCCGGTGGGCAAGGAGATCCAGCTCCGGCCGCGGATGCAGGCGATCACGCTCGAGGTGATCCTGCGCGCGGTGTTCGGCGTGCGCGACGGCGAGCGCATGGACCTGTTCCGCGAGCGCATTCCGCCGCTCGGCGAGATGACCAGCGTCCTCAACTGGCTGCCCTTCATGGACCGCGAGCTCGGCGGGATCACGCCGGCCGCGAGATTCCGGCGGGCGCTCGCGGCAGTGGACGAGCTGATCTACGCCGAGATCGCGGACAGGCGCGCGGCGGGCGACGATGGCGAGGATGGCGAGGACAGGGACGACGTCCTGTCGCTCCTGCTCCGCGCCCGTCACGAGGACGGCTCCGCCATGACCGACACCGAGCTGCGCGACGAGCTGATGACGCTCCTCACGGCCGGCCACGAGACCACCGCCACCGGCCTGGCCTGGGCGTTCGAGCGCCTCCTGCGCAGCCCGCGCGTGCTGGAGCGGCTCACTGGCTCGCTGGACGATGACGACTACCTCGACGCGGTGGTGAAGGAGACCCTCCGGGTGCGGCCGGTCGTCGTCGACGTGGCGCGCAAGCTGACCCGCGAGACGGTCGTGGCCGGCTGGCGGCTGCCCGCGGGCACGCTCGTGCTCCCGGCGATCGCGCTCCTGCACAGGCGGCCGGACCTGTACGAGTCGCCCGAGGAGTTCCGCCCCGAGCGGTTCCTCGACGGAACCACGGAGTCCTACGCCTGGATCCCGTTCGGGGGTGGCGTCCGGCGCTGCATCGGCGCGTCGTTCGCGCAGCTCGAGATGCGGATTGTGCTGCGCGAGGTGCTGAGGCGGGTGCGCCTCCGCGCGCCCGCGCAGCGGCCGGAGCGCGGGGTGATCCGGCACGTGACCGTCGTGCCCGGCCGGGGCGCTCGCGCGATCGTCGAACGGCTATCCCTCGAGTCGGCGGCGGAACTCGCCGGCGCCCAGGACGGTCGCGCCGGCGTCGCGGACGCGCCGGGCCAGATCGCCGTCGGACGTCACGACTGACAGCTCACCGGGCGCGGGGTCACGCTCCACGAGCGCCGCGATGTCGTCGTCGGCCGCGTTCGGCCCGCGCCGGGTGGCGAACATGACGCGGACGCTGTCGCCCTCCAGCTCGAACGGCCGCCCGTCGAACACGACGGTCACGTCGTGTCCCTCGCGCGCGGCGAAGTCGTCCAGCTCCCGTACCAACCCGCGCATCGCGCCCGGGCGGTCGCGCCACCAGCCGGTCGGACGGAATCCGATCACGTTCATGCCGTCGACGATCAAGCGACTCATCGCCGCCGGCGGAGGAACAGCACGATCCCGCCCACGAGCAGCAGCCCGGCCCCGAGCTGCAGGGCCAGCCGCAGGCCGGCGCTCTCGCCGCTCGTCGCGTTCGCGATGGCGGCGAACATGACCGAGGCGCCGAAGAACACCACGAGCGTCCACAGCATCGTGTTCCGGTCCACCGGCCGGGACCATAGCCGCGGGTAGTCTCGGGACGAGTGTCTGACCGGCCCGTTCTAGCCGGAATGCTCGGCGCCTTCGTGATCGCCTTCTCGGCGATCCTCGTGCGCCTGTCGGAGGTCTCGCCCTCCACCGCGGCCTTCTTCAGGTGCTTCTGGGCGCTTCCCGTGCTGTGGTTCCTCGACCGGCGCGAGCAGCGCCGCTACGGGCAGCGCACCCTCCGCGAGCGCCTCCCGCTGTGGGGCGCGGGCGTGATGTTCGCGGCGGACCTGACCTTCTGGCACCACTCGATCGAGGCGGTGGGTGCCGGCCTCGCGACCGTGCTCGGAAACATCCAGGTCGTCCTGGTGGCGCTGCTCGCGTGGCTGTTTCTCGGCGAGCGCCCCGAGAATCGCACCCTGGTTGCGATCCCGATCGTGTTCAGCGGCGTCGTCCTGATCTCGGGCGTGATCGGGAGCGGCGCGTACGGAGACGACCCCGTGCTCGGCGTCGTGTACGGCGTGCTCACCGCGATCACGTACGCCCTCTTCATCCTGATCCTGCGCCAGGGCAATGCCGACGACCGCCGTCCGGCCGGCCCCCTGTTCGACGCGACCCTCAGCGGCGCCCTCTTCTCGGCCCTCGGGGGCATCGCCGTGGGAGACATCGACTGGACGCCCGGCCTCGAGTCGCAGGCCTGGCTCGTGCTCCTCGCCCTGTCGTCGCAGGTGCTCGGCTGGCTCCTGATCTCGGTCTCGCTGCCGCGGCTGCCGGCCGTGCTCACCTCGATAGTGCTGATGCTCCAGCCGGTGTGCACGGTGTTCCTCGGCGCGATCCTCCTCTCGGAGTCGCCCTCGCCCGTGCAGCTGCTCGGGGTGGCGGTGGTGATCGCGGGCGTCGCGGCCGCGACCGTGCGGCCGCGCGAGCCGGCCACGGCCGCGGTTTAGAATTGGCATCGGCCCTGGAGGTGGCGATTGGACTCGCCTCGCGTAGCGCTGATCCGAAGACTCTTCGAATACATCGAGAAGAACGACCTCCAACGCGCGACTGAGGAGCTCATCGAGCATTCCGCCGAGGACGTCGTCTTCGAACCGCACGCCGCTCACGGAGAGGAGATCCGCGGGCACGAGGAGCTGCGCCGGTTCTGGTCGCGGTTCGAGGACGAGGGCCTTCAGCTCCGCGCGGGCGTCTACTCGATCAGCGAGGAGGGCGACTCCGTGATCGTCAGCGGCTGGGTGCGAACGATCGACGAGGGCCGGCTCGCGGACACGCAGTCGCGCTGGGTGTACCGCTTCAACGACCAGGACCAGGTCGTGAGCGCGCGCGTCGAGCGCGCCTAGGCCGCGGCCTCGGCCGGCTCGTCGGGCTCGGACGGCCGCGGCGCCAGCAGCGCGCCGCCGAAGCAGAACTCGCGCCCGAGCGCGAGGTCCGAGTCGAGGAGCTTGCGGTAGGCGCGCGCGGGCACCATCGCCACCTCGTCCCGCTCCCAGCGGTCGGCCGAGATGCGGGCGACCCAGCCGCGCCCGTACGGCTGCGCGAGCAGCGCGTGCGGCGCGCGCCGGAGCAGTGGGTTCAGCTCGACGAGCGTCCCGCGAACCGGCGAGCCCACCGCCACCGTCCGGCCCGAGCGGCCCTGCACGGTCGCCAGCGTCTCGCCCACGTCCACGCGGTCGACCGCCCAGAACTCGACATCGGGCGTGTACCAGAGCACCTCGCCGAGCGGCGCCGTCACGCCCACGGTCACGATGCCGTCCTCGATCTGCGCCCACACGTGCCGGCCCGCGAGGTACTGCCTGTCCGACGGGAGCGCGAAGCGAGCGGACGGCGCGGTGGCGGCGACGGAAATGTCGGGCACGGGCCGAGCCTGCCTCGTCCCTCGGACGGAACGTCTGTTACACGGCCGTAACGATTCGCCAGGGGGCGTCCGGCGCCCCGTCGAGCGCCAGCGTCCAGCGCTCCGTGAAGGTGATGGCGCGGTCCTTCGAGCCGCTCACGACCGTGGTCGTGTCGCGGTCCTCGACGTACCGGCTGCCGCCCAGCTCGACCTCGACGGTCATTGTCGCGGGCACCCGCTCGACCTGAACGCCCTCGATCCGGATCCGCTTCACGCGCGGGCCGCGGACCACCAGCCGGGTCTTCCGCGTCGCGTCACCCCCGTAGAGGAGCTCGCCGACCGCATCGGGCGAGGCCACCGCCTCGAGCGCGGCGTCGTCGCCGTCCACCGCCTCGGCCCAGGCCGACACGGCTCGCCGGGAGGCCGCCTCGAGCACGTCCGGAGCGAATCGGCCGTCGGCCACCGACAGGTCGAGAGCGCGGGCGCGCGCGTCGCCGGCGAAGTCCACCTCGGCGAGGTCCGAGGTCGTGAAGCCGTCGGGGAGGGCATCGGCCACCGCCAGCTCGGTCACCGACTCGTCCTCGAGTCGCTGGTCGTCGGACCATGGCGCCACGACGATCGGCTCGTCGAGCTGGTGGTCGCCCTCCGCACGCTGCTCGATCGACAGCACCATCCACTGTCCGTCGCCGCGGGCGAGCGTCCAGTACTCCTCGAGCCTCATGCTCTCGTCCTGGTCGCCCCTGCGCATGATGTGCCGGCCGTTGCCGTCCTCGATGTAGGAGCGCAGGTTCGCCGTGATGCGCACGACGGCACGGTCCTCCGAGTCGTCCTCTCGGTTCGTGATCCCCACGTACCGGACGTCCGGCTCCGCGAGCACCTCCACGCGGTTGTGCCAGTGCTTCCTGTCGAAGTCGTCGAGCCGGCGGTTCCACTCGACGAGCAGGTCGGGGCCGACCATCTTCGCGAGCGCCTGACGGTCGCGAGCATCCCACGCCATCTGCGCCGCCCTGAAGAGCGCGGCGGCGTGGCGCTCCAGCTCGTCCGCCGCAAAGTAAGCGTCGTCCTCGGCCGCCTCGGCCGACGCGGTCCGCACGCGCATGTCGCGCTTGCGCACCTTGCGGTGGTACAGCCCCGAGCGGAGGACGAGGTACAGGACCAGGATCCCGAACGCCCCGATCACCACGACAGCGACCAGCGGATCCCCCTGGCCGGAGCCAGAGCCGCCTCCGCCGCCGAAGCCGCCTCCGCCGCCGCCGAAGCCCCCACCGCCTCCGCCGCCGCCGAAGCCGCCGCTCCCGGAGCCCGCCTGGGCGAGGAGAAGAGTGAGCAACACCATCGAACGGCCAGCATAGAACCGCGCAAAAGCGTGTTAGCGTGCGTGATGCGCTTTACGACCGCCGTCCGCCTCCCCATCCTGCTCGCCCTTCTCGCCGTGCCGGCCGACGCGCTCGGCGCGAACACCATCCGCACCTCCTCGGTAACGGGCAACCTCGTCGTCCCGAGCGGCAGCCCGAGCACGATCCGGCTCCACTGTCCGCCCACCGCCGTCGCGCTGAACGGCGCCGTCACGCGCCGGGGCGCGGGCGTCGCGATCCTCGGCTCGAGCCCCGGACGGGACGCCCACAGCTGGACCTTCCGAGCCGCGGCGAGCGGCGCCGGGTCACGGTCGGTCAGCGCGGTGCTGCGGTGCGTCCGGCTCGAGGTCCCGGTGGGTCTGTCGGGCGTTCGCCTGGACGTGCGCACCCGCATCAGCCCGAGCATCGCCATCGCGCCGGGCGACACCGCGACCGAGCGGCTCGGCTGCGGGCGCGCGTGGACCGCGACCGGCTACGCGCTCAGCGGCGGCGGGGATGCCGTCCGGCTCGCTGGAGCCGTCCCGGGCGCACACGACTGGCGCTTCACCCTGGAGAACACCGGCTCCGACACCGCCCGCGTTCACGTGAGCGCGCGCTGCATCCGGACGAGCATTGCCGCGCGCCGCGCCCGTGGACGCGCAGCGGAGCTCCGCCTCCGGGTCACCCGCCGCTCGTTCCAGCGGGCGTACCAGGCCGGCCCCACCCGGCGCGCGTCCACCGGGAGCTGCGGCGGCAACCGCTTCAGCGTCGCCGCGGGGATCCAGCTCGACCCGGCGGATCCCTTCGAGCTGATCACCGCGAGCCCCGCAGGCCCGGGCGGAGCCCGCTGGACGTTCCAGCAGGTGAGCCCCGGCGACGGCTTCCGCGCGTACATGGTCTGCCTCGCGCGCGGGTCCGCCTTCAACTGAGCAGGCCCACGCGGCGCGGGCAATAGCATCCCGCGCCGCATGCAGTTCGACCTCACCGAGGAGCAGCAGCAGATCCGGCGCCTCGTGCGCGACTTCGCCGACGGCGAGGTGCGGCCGGTGGCGGAGGAGCTCGACCGCGAGAAGCGCTTCCCGTACGAGATCGTCGCGAAGCTCGGCGAGCTCGGGCTGATGGGCATGCCGTACCCGGAGGAGTACGGCGGCGGCGGTGCGGACAACCTCAGCTACGCGATCGCCATCGAGGAGCTGGCGCGGGTCGACTCGAGCGTGGCCATCACCGTGGCGGCGCACACGTCGCTCGGCACCTGGCCGCTGTACGCGTTCGGCTCAAACGAGCAGAGGCACGAGTGGATGCCGAGGCTCTGCTCCGGCGAGCTGCTGGGCGCGTTCGGGCTCACGGAGCCGGAGGCCGGCTCCGACGCCGGCAACACGCGCACCCGCGCGGAGCTCGACGGCGATGACTGGGTGATCAACGGCGCCAAGCAGTTCATCACCAACAGCGGGACCGACATCTCCGGCTTCGTCACGATCACGGCGCGGACCGGCGACGCCGAAATCTCGAACCTCCTCGTCCCGAACGGCACGCCCGGATACGAGATCGGAGAGCCGTACCGGAAGATGGGCTGGAACGCCTCCGACACGCGGCCACTCGCGTTCGAGGACTGCCGCGTGCCGGAGGAGAACCTGATCGGCCCGCGCGGGCAGGGCCTCAAGCAGTTCCTGCAGACACTCGACGGAGGCCGGATCGGCGTGTCGGCGATGGGAGTCGGCCTTGCCCAGGGCGCGCTGGACGAGGCGCTCGCCTACGCGAAGGAGCGGATCGCGTTCGGGCAGCCGATCTCGAAGTACCAGGCGATCCAGGCGAAGATCGCCGACCTCTCGACCGAGATCGAGGCGGCGCGCCTGTTGACCTACAAGGCGGCGCTCGAGAAGGACGCCGGTCGCAACTTCTCGCTCACGGCCGCGCAGGCCAAGCTGAAGACCGGCCGGCTGGCCGTGCGCGCCACCGAGGAGGCGGTGCAGATCCACGGCGGCTACGGCTACATCGAGGAGTACCCCGTGTGCCGCTTCTACCGCGACGCCAAGATCCTCACGATCGGCGAGGGGACCGACGAGGTCCAGCAGATGGTGATCGCGCGAGCGCTCGGCTGTTGAGGTAGGTTCGTCCCTCACCCGACCCAAGGAGGAACCGTGGCTGATGCTGGCCTTTTCATCGGCTGGGGCGAGGTAGTACGCGGGCGGGAGGATCGCGCGCTCGAGGTCTTCAACGAGACCATCGAGCTGTACGGGCAGATGCAGTCCGACGGACGCATCGAGAGCTTCGAGGTGGCGCTCCTCAATCCGCACGGTGGCGATCTCCAGGGGTTCACGCTTCTGCGCGGCACCGAGGAGCAGATCGACGCCGTTCCGCGCGACGAGGAGTTCGAGCGCCTGATGACGAGGGCGTCGCTCATTATCGAGAACCTCGGGATCATCCCCGCGGCGATGGGCGCGAGCCTCGGGCGCGCCATGTCGATCTACCAGGAGGAGATCGCGGTCGTCGCGTAGGCGTCCGTGGCTAGGGTGCGGCGCCGTGGGCCGCACCCTTGCCCTCTGGCTGCTCCTCTTCGGCGTCTACGCCGCGACGATCGGGCTCGACGCATTCGCCGGCTCCGACTACGGCGGCGACGAGCCGCACTACCTGCTCGCGGCGCACTCGGTCGTACACGACGGCGACGTGGACGTGCGCGACGAGTACGCGGCGCGCGCCTACTCCGCCTTCTACCCACACCGGCTCCACCCGCAGGGACGGGAGACCGAGGGACGCCTGAACGAGCCGCACGGGGTCGGCTTCCCGCTCCTGATCGCGCCCGCCTACGCCGTGGGCGGTGCGCGGGGCGTGGAGCTGTTCCTGGCGGCGATCGCGGCGCTGGCGATCGTGCTCGCCTACCGGCTGGCGCTGCGCGTGGCGCCGGACCCGTGGGCGCTCGGCGCCGCGCTTGCCGTCGGCCTCAGCCCGCCGCTGTTGGCCTACAGCACGGCGGTCTATCCCGAGCTCGCGGCGGCAGCCGCACTCGCAGGCGCGGCGCTCCTGACCGTGCGGTTGTCCTCGCGGGTGCGATGGCAGGAGGCCGCGCTGTGCTTCGCCCTGCTCGGAGCGCTCCCGTGGCTGGGCACGAAGTTCGTGGCCGCCGGCCTGGTGGTGGGCGCCTTCGCGGTGCGAGCGATCTGGCGGGCGCGGCGGCGGACGCTCGCCGTGGGAGCCGTGGAGGTCGCGCTGTTCTCGCTCGCGCTCTACGTGGCGATCAACGAGGCGATCTACAGCGGGCCCACGCCGTACGCGGCCGGCGACTCCG
>JBEVKE010000075.1:0-11144 GCA_040509835.1 Thermoleophilaceae bacterium | reverse complement strand
GGCTGCCGGTAGGTGCCCGACTCGATGGCCTGGCGCAGCCATATGCGCTGCTGGTGGTCGGAGATGTGCTCGATCTCGTAGGCGATCGTGCCCGTGTAGGTCTTGCGCAGCTGCGGGAGGGCGTCGGCGAAGGTGTCGCCCGGGACCGCCACGCGCAGCACCGACGCCGGGATGCGCCGCATCAGCTCGTCGTCCAGTCCGACCGTGGCCGGCTCGAGCGCAGGGTCGCCGACAGGCTCGGATCCGAGCGGGTCGAGCCGGGCGGCGAGGTGGCCGTGCATGCGGTGGGCCTTGACCAGCGAGGTGGCGGCCTGCACCGCCTGGAGGAGGGCGGCGTCCGCGACGGGCGCGGCCGCGGGGGTCGTGGCCGCGGGTACGGGCTCAGCGGCGGTCACGCTCGGCGCCTCCGCCGGTGCCTCCACGCCCATCGCTCCGAATACCGAGTCGTAGAAGCCGTCCTCGCCCTGAAGCAGCTGGTCTATGCGGCGCAGGAAGGCACCCGACTCGGCGCCCTGGATCACGCGGTGGTCGTAGGTCGAGGTCATCGTCATGACCTTCTGCACGCCCAGCTCGGCGAGCTTGGCCGGGTCGGCGGCCGTCAGGCCGGGCGGGTAGCCGATGGCGCCGGTGGCGACGATCGTGCCCTGCCCCGGCATGAGCCGCGGCACGCTGGCGACGGTGCCGATGCCGCCGGGATTGGTGAGCGTGATGTTGGCGCCCTGATAGGCGTCCGGCTGGAGCGTGTTGTCGCGCGCGCCCACCACCAGCTCGTCGTAGCGAGCGACGAAGTCGCCGAAGCTCAGGTCGCTCGCGTCGCGCAACACCGGCACGACAAGCGAACGGGTGCCGTCCTTGCGCTCCACGTCGACAGCGAGGCCGAGGCTGACCGTCGCGGGTGTGACGCGCTGCGGCTTGCCGTCCTGCTCGGAGTACGCGTGCCCCATGACGGGCATGTCGCGTGCGGCCTGGACGATCGCCCAGGCGATCAGGTGCGTGAACGAAAGCTTCTTGCCGGCGTCCTTGAGCGCCTTGCGGCGGGCGTCGAGGGTGTCCACCGGCACGGTGCGGAAGCTCGTGGCCGTCGGAATCGAGCGGCTCTCGTTCATGAACTTCACGAGCGTCGCGGCGGGACCGCGGATGGGCTCGACGGCGGCTCCGGACGGCGCGCCATTGCCCTCGACGGCGGCGAGGACGTCCTCCTTCGTGACCCGGCCGCGCGGGCCGGATCCGGAGATGTCGCTCACGTCCAGCCCATGCGCACTCGCGATACGGGCAGCCACGGGCGTCACGTTTCCGCCGTTCGACGCGGACGCTTCCGCGGCGGGCTTCACCTCGGTGGTCTCCGCCTTCGGCTGGACGGAGCCGTTCGAGCGGCCTGTTCCGGGTGCGATCCGACACAGCACCGAGCCCACCGGAATGGTCTGATCGGCCTCGACCAGGATCTCGCTGATCGTCCCGGCGACCGGTGAGGGAACCTCGGCATCCACCTTGTCGGTGGAGATCTCCACGAGCAGATCGTCGACGGCGACCAAGTCGCCGACCTTCACCCGCCAGTCGAGCACGGTCCCCTCGGCGACCGAGTCGCCCATCTCGGGGAACGTGACGTCGACCGGCTCGGCGTCGGAGGTCTCGGGCGCGTCGGGCGCGTCGGGTGCCTCAGGCGCCTCAGGCGCGTCAGGCGCCTGCGCGGCCGCCGGTCCGGCGCCGTCTCCGTCGTCAGGCTCTATCTCGCCGAGCACAGATCCCACCTGAACCGTCTCATCGGCTTCCGCGATGATCTTTACAAGTGTTCCGGCGGTTGGGGCGGGAATTTCCGCGTCGACCTTGTCGGTCGTTATCTCGACGAGCGGCTCGTCGGCCTCCACCCGGTCGCCCACCTCTTTCAGCCAGCCCAGCACCGTGCCCTCGGTGACCGACTCCCCCATCTGGGGCATGGTGATCTGGACGCTCGTGGCGCGGGTTGCCATCCCAATGCTCAACTCTAGCCTGACCGCGTTTCACCGCTAGCTTGTGGGCGGTGAGGACCGTCCGCAGCGCTGCCGCGGTGGCCCTTGTCGTGATCGCGGTACTCGGCGGGGGACTGCTGGCGCTCGCCACCTACAGCGCGGAGCGCGACCTCAGCGTGGGGCGCATCGAGCTGTCCGTCGAGCCGTTTCACGCGGGCGCGCTCGACCTGTACGTCCCGCTCGTGGACTGGGGTGCCCGCTTCTCCGCGGTGCGCCTGCCCGCCCGTCTCAAGATCGACGTGCGGACGGTGGACCGCGACGCCGCCGAACGGGTGGCGAACGGCGAGTTGCCGGACGTGCAGGCTGTCCGCCACGAGGCGCGCGACGCGGTGGCTTCATATTTGCGGGTGCTACTGATGGTCGTGTTCCTGTGCGCCCTGGCCGCCGGCCTAGTCGTGGCGCTGGCCGTTCGGGGCCGGGGCGCTCCGCGCCTGCGCTGGCTGTTCGCCGCCGCGGGCGGCACCGCGCTGGCGGGGGTGCTGGCGCTGTTCCTGCTCCTGCCTCCGCGCGGCGAGATCGCCGACCCCGAGTACTACGCGAACGGCCCCGACATCCCGGTGGCGCTCCGGACGATCGAGCGGGCGCAGGGATCGGCCAGGGCGATCTCCGAGGAGCTGAACCAGCAGCTGGTGGGGCTCGCGCAGCTGATCTCCGCATCGTCGTCCCGGCAGGCGCCCGGCGAGCTCCGGAGCGGGGTGATCGCGTCTGACCTCCACAACAACCTCCTGGCGCTGCCGGCGCTCGACCGCGCGGTCGGCTCGCGCCCGCTCTTCTTCGTCGGCGACCTCACGTCAAGCGGCTCGCCGTTCGAGTTCAACCTCGTGAGGCGGGTGGTGGGGATCGGGCATCCATTCGTGTTCGTCTCCGGCAACCACGACTCGGATGCGCTCACGCGGCGGATGGCGCTCGCCGGCGGGATCGTGCTGACGCAGCGCGGGCGGCTGCGCGCGGACGGCGGCTACGGGCCGGTGGTGGTGCGCGTTCGCGGGCTGCGCGTGGCGGGCTATGCCGATCCGTTCGAGCGCAAGGCGAGCGAGCGGTTCAAGGGCACGAACGAGCCGACGCCCGACGCTGTCCAGCGGGAGGAGTTCCGGGACTGGCTGCGACCGCTGCTCGGGCACGTGGACGTGGTGATGGTGCATGAGCCGCAGCTCGCCGCGGACGCGGCCGAGGAGCTCCGCCGGATTCCGCCGAGCCGGCCGCTCGTGCTGCTCACGGGCCACACCCACGTCGCGAGCTTCCGCACGTCCACGAACTTCACGGAGATCAACGGCGGAACGGTCGGGGGCGGTGGCACCGGGAACTTCGAGAAGAACCAGCCCTTCGGGCTCGCGCTGCTCTCCTACACGCGCGACCCCGGCTTCGACCCGACCGCGGCCGACCTCGTGGAGATCGACGCTCACGGTGGCTCGGCCAAGGCCGAGCGCTTCCGGATCGGCCCCTGATTCTTATATAGAGCTAACGCTCCTCTAAGGCGGCGTTGAGGGACGGCGGCGAGGGTCTCCGACATGACCACCGCCCGAAGCACCCAGCGCAGACCGAGGCTCTCGACCCGCACGCTCAGCCTGCGGATGATCGCGGCGTCGTTCGCGGCGGCCGGCGCCATCTTCGGCGGGCTGGCCGTGCAGATGGCGCACGGCCGCGACCCGGCGCTTGGCACGGGCACGAGCGCCGCCCAGACGAACGGGGCCGCCCAGACGACCGGAGCCGCCCAGACGAGCTCCCCATCGTTCCAGGACCAGTCCGGGAGCTCGAACTCCGGCGTCGTGACGAGGGCGTCGTGATCCGCGAGCAGCAGCGGGTCGCCCGCGAGCACGAGCGCAGCTTTGAGCTGTTCGGGACGACCGTCCGCATCCTCGTGGGCGGCGAGCCCGCCGAGGGCGCGCCGCCCGCCGAGCTCGCGATCGCGGCGGCCGAGGCCGTGCTGCAGGCCTGCCACCTGGAGCTGACTCGCTTCGACCCCGACAGCGAGCTGAGCCGCCTCAACGCCGATCCCGAGCCGTCGCGGCGCACCTCGCGGCTGATGGCGGGCGCCGTGTCGGCGGCGATCCGCGCGGCCGAGCGCAGCGGCGGCCTCGTCGATCCCACCCTGATCGGCGCGCTCGAGGCCGCGGGCTACGCGGCGTCGCGCCGGAACGCCACACCGGCCCCGGTGCGTGACGCGCTGCGGGCCGCACCTTGGCGGCGCCCCGCGGCCCCATCGCACGGCGCCCTGTGGCGCACGCTCTCCGTCACGGGGAGCGAGGTGCGCCGGCCACCCGACGTGCGGCTGGACCTCGGCGGGAGCGCCAAGGGATTCGCAGCCGATCGTGCGGCCGTGCCGCTGGGGGGCCAGGGCAGCTTCGCGGTGGACGCCGGCGGCGACATCGTCCTGGGAGGCACGGGCACGACGACCCGGCGCGTAACGGTCGCGCACCCGCTCGAGGAGCGGCCCGCGATCGAGTTCGACCTGGCCGCCGGCGCGGTGGCCACGAGCGGCCTCGGCACACGGATCTGGCGGACCGGGTCGGGCTTCGGGCACCACCTGCTCGACCCGGCGACCGGCCGGCCGGCGTGGACAGGCGTGATCCAGGCGACGGCGGTGGCCTCCACCGGCGTCGAGGCCGAGATGCTGGCCAAGACGGCCCTGCTGCTGGGGCCGGAGCGAGGGCTGCGAGTGCTCGAGCCCGCGGGGGGCGCGCTCGTGCTGGACGACGGCCGCGTGATGGTCGCCGGACCGCTCCGCGCTCGCGCGGTGGAAGCCGCATGACGACCGGCATCGATCCCGGCCAGCACGTCTGGTGGCTGGCGAGCCGCTCCATGGGAGTGGTGGCGATGGTGCTGGTGTCGATGTCCGTGGCGTTCGGGCTCGCGATGTCCGGCAAGCTGGTGCGCGGGCCGGGAGTCGCGTCGCGGCTGCGGGCGACGCACGAGGCGCTCGCCCTGAGCGGCCTGCTGGCGATCGTGCTGCACGGCCTGCTGCTCCTGCCGGATACCTACCTGCGGCCCGGCCTGGCGGGCATCGCGATTCCGTTCGTGGCGTCGCACCGCCCGCTCTGGACCGCCGCCGGCGTCACCGCCGGCTGGATGTCCGCCGTCATCACCTTGAGCTTCTACGTGCGCCGCTGGATCGGCGTGAGAACGTGGCGCCGGCTGCACCGCTGGACGCTCGCCGTCTGGGTGCTCGGGCTCGCGCACACGCTGGGCTCCGGCACCGACGCAGGCGCCGGCTGGCTGACGGCGATGCTCGCGATCTCGACGCTGCCCGTGCTCGTTGCGGGTGCACACCGGGTACATACGCGCGGCCTCGGACCACTCACCGCCACTCCATGACCTGACCCCTCCCCCCGCCGGGCGCGCCGCCGCACTCCCTCCCGCGAGCGGCGCGCCCGGCCCCCGGTTGCGGATGGGAAGCTTTCCCGCATGGCGCGACGGCTCAAGTTCTGGGGCTGGGGCTTCGAGGACCAGCAGCCGCCGGACGATCAGGTGGCCGCCGCGGCCGCCGGCGCGCGGGAGCACCTCGGGTTCCCGCCCGCCGACGTCGAGCCGCCCGTGCCGCTCGAGGCGATCGAGCTTCCGGCGCCGCGCATCCGCCCTCCCGGCTCGCTCGCGCACATCTGCGCCACCGATCCCTACGAGCGCGTCACACATTCATACGGGAAGGCCTATCGAGACCTGATCCGCGCGCGGCGGGGCCGGTTCGACAACCCGCCCGACGTCGTCGCGCGCCCCGCCGACGAGGCGGACGTCGAGCGCCTGCTCGCCTGGTGCGAGGAGCAGGGCGCGGCGGCGATCCCCTTCGGCGGCGGGACGAGCGTGGTAGGCGGCGTCGAGCCTCCGGCCGAGCCCGCCGCTGTGTCGATCGACCTCGGCGCGCTCGACCGCGTGCTCGAGGTGGACCAGGTCTCGCGCGCCGCGCGCATCCAGGCCGGCGTGTTCGGCCCGGCGCTCGAGGACCAGCTGCGCGAGCATGGCCACACGCTCCGCCACTTCCCGCAGTCGTTCGAGTACTCCAAGCTCGGCGGGTGGATAGCCACCCGCGCGGGCGGCCACTTCGCCACGCTGTACACGCACATCGACGACCTGGTCGAGTCGGTCCGCGCGGTCACGCCGCGCGGGGACTGGGAGAGCCGGCGACTGCCCGGCTCGGGCGCCGGCCCGAGCCCGGATCGCATCCTGATCGGCTCCGAGGGCATCCTCGGGGTGATCACCGAGGCGTGGATGCGGATCCAGGACGCGCCCACGTTCCGGGAGTCGGCGGGCGTGACCTTCGACTCGTTCGAATCCGGCGCGGAGGCCGTGCGCGCGCTGTCACATTCTGGCCTCCACCCATCGAACTGCCGCCTGCTGGACGGCGACGAGGCCGCCCTGACCGGCGCGCTGCCGCCGGAGGGGAGCGATCGCCCAACACTCCTCGTTCTCGGCTTCGAATCGGCCGACCACGAGCTGGGCCCGTGGATGAAGAGAGCGCTGGGGCTCTGCGAGGACCACGGCGGCCGCGCCACCGAAGGCGCCGCGGGCGGCTCCGCCACAGGTGCCTGGCGCGACGCGTTTCTGCAGGCGCCCTACCTGAGGGACACGCTCATCGCGGCGGGCATCTTCGCCGAGACGTTCGAGACCGCTGTCACCTGGGACCGGCTGGACGACCTGGTCCGCACCGTCAGGGAGCGGGCGCGCGAGGCACTCGGAGGTGACGGACTCGTCACATGCAGGCTCACGCACGTGTATCCGGACGGCGCGGCGCCCTACTTCACCGCACTCGCGCCCGCGCGCCGAGGCGACGAGCTGGCTCAGTGGGACGAGGTCAAGACAGCGATCTCCGAGGTGATCCTCGCGGGCGGCGGCACGATCACGCACCACCACGCCGTGGGCCGCGACCACCGCCCCTGGTACGACCGCCAGCGCCCCGACCCGTTCGCCGAAGCGCTGCGGGCGGCGAAGTCCGCGGTGGATCCCGCCGGCATCCTGAACCCCGGCGTGCTGATCGATCCCTGAAAGGATCTCCCGATGCCGCCCCGCCGACGCGAACTGGCCCGCGCCGACCGGGTCCTGCCGGGACTGTGGCGGCTCCGGCTTCCGCTTCCCTGGCCGGGGGTTCCGCACGGCAACGCCTACGCGATCGCGGCGGGTGACGGCATCGTGCTCGTCGACACCGGCCTCCACGAGCCCGGCTCCCTGCGCCAGCTCGAGCTGGCGCTCGACCAGGCGAACCTGAACCTCGAGCTGGTGCGCCTGGTCGTGTGCACGCACGCGCACTCCGACCACTACGGCCAGGCCGCGCCGATCATGGAGCGAAGCGGCGCGCGGCTCTGGATGCATCCGAACCACGAGCACATGACGAAGGCCGCCGAGCACCCCGAGCGCGCCTTCGAGCGCCGGTTCGAGATCGCGCGCCAGTCCGGTGTGCCGGCCGAGACGCTCGCCGCCTACCGGGAGGCGCGCAGCGGTGACAGGTTCGGCATCGCCCAGACCGTCATGCCTGACAGAGAGCTGCTCCCCGGGGTGGAGGTCGACACCGACCTCGGCAGTTGGCAGGTCCACGAGACGCCCGGTCACGCGCCGTCGCACGTGGTCCTCCACCAGCCCGAGCGCGGCCTCCTCCTGTCCGGCGACCACCTGCTCGGCCGCGTGTCGCTCTACTACGACTTCGGCCACACGCCGGACCCGGCGGGTGAGTTCCTCAGCAGCCTCGACGTCGTGGACGAGCTCGACGTGCAGCTGATCCTCGCCGGCCACGGCCGCCCGGTACGCGAGGCACGCCGGCTCACCGAGGCGAATCGCCGCACCATCCACGAGCGCATGGGCCGGCTGCGCAGGTCACTCGCGGACGGCCCCCGTACGGCCTTCGACCTGGTGCCCGACATGTGGGCCGACGTGGACCTCCCGAAGCCCCTGATGATCGGCTGGGGCCTGACCGAGGCGCTCTGTTACCTGAACCACATGGAGCTCCGCGGCGAGGTCGAGCGGCTCGACGGCGAGGAGCCGGAGCGCTGGCGGCTCGCCGCCTGAGGTCAGACCGGACTGGCTAGACCGCGGCCTTCGCGCGCGTCCAGGGATGCGCGGCGCGGAGCGCGGCGAGGATCGCCCGCGTTGCCGGCGAGCGGTTCAGCGTGTAGAAGTGGACCCCGGGCGCGCCCCGCGCCAGGAGATCGGAGCACTGGAGGGTCGCGTAAGCGACCCCGAGCTCTGCAACCGCTTCCGGGTCGTCGGCGCGCCCGGTCAGCTGCCGCTCCAGGTCCTCCGGAATGGTCGCGCCGCACATGTCGGTGAACCGGTGGATCTGGCCGTAGTTCGTGATCGGCATGATCCCGGGGATGATCGGCACCTCGATGCCCACGCCACGCGCGGCCTCGACGTAGTCGAAGTAGGCGTCGTTGTCGAAGAAGAGCTGGGTGATGAGGAACTCGGCTCCGGCGTCGATCTTCTCTTTGGCGTAGCGGAGGTCGCTCGCCCGGTCCGGCGCGTCCAGGTGCACCTCGGGGAAGCCCGCCGCGCCCACGCAGAAGTCGAAGCTCTCCTTGATGAGCCGGATCAGCTCGACCGAATACGACAGGCCGCCCGGGTGGGGCCGCCAGGCGGCCTCGCCGCGCGGCGGGTCGCCGCGGAGGGCCAGCACGTTTTGGATCCCGGCCGCTTGGATCTCCTCCAGGATCTCCACAAGGCGCTCGCGCGGCTCACCCACGCAGGACAGGTGCGCCATCGCCTCGATGCCGTGGTCGCGCTTGATCGTCTTGGTGATCTCGACGGTGCGGTTGCGCGTCGTGCCGCCGGCGCCGTAGGTCACGGAGACGTAGTCGGGCTCGTCGTCCTTCAGGACCTCGAGCGTGTTCCTGAGGGTCTGCTGGCCCTCGTCGGTCTTCGGGGGGAAAAACTCGAACGAGAAGACCGGCCGCTGGCGCTCGAGGAGGTCCGCGATCCGCATGGAACAGACCTTAACAAGATCGTGTCAAGGTTGGATTGTTAAGGGTCAGACCCTTAATCCGGTGGGACGATCTCGAGGCCCGTCGCGACGATGTCGCGGCCGCCCTTTCGATAGTGGACGTCGACGGAATCGTTCTTCCCGTAGTAGCCCCACAGGCCGAAGAAGATCGCCGCCCACTTGCCCTTGCTGAGCCGCTCCTTCTCCAGCGGCCGGTCGAAGACGAGCTCGTCGCCCGCGATCCGGTAGTCGCGGCCCTCGGCCTGCGGGACGCCGTTGACGAACACCCGGATCGGCGCCTCGGCGCCGGGCGGGAGCGGCACGCGCCAGCGGCTCACGAGAGTGCCCGCCTCAGCGCATCGAACGCGCTCTCACCGTCGCGCTGCTCGAGCACGCGGCGCCGGACGCGCCCGGTGAACGCCTCGCTCGAGCCGTCGCCGCGCACGTCCACGCCCGCGCGCAGGTGCCGAGGCCCCGACAGCTCCAGCCGAGCCACGACGATCCGAGCTGGGTCTAGACGGCGGATGAGGTTTCCCCCGTAGGAGCGATGGTCGGCGGTCTGCGCGAGCTCACGGGCCTCGCCCTCGAGACCGGCGAGCGCGGCGTCGAGCCCGTCGAAGCGGTGCTTGTGGGGAGTCCCCTGCGACCGGACGGTGACGGTGTAGCGCCTAGCCACCGATCGCGGACATCGTCCGCGGGGGCTGGCGGAAGCCGGGCTCGCCCACGCGGTGCTTCAGCTCCTTGCGCCAGACGGCATTGCGGATGATCTGCTCGAGCTCGGCGTCGCTCGCGCCTGAGCGGAGCGGCGCGCGCAGGTCCGTCTCGTGGATCGAGAACAGGCACGTGCGGAGCCTCCCGTCGGCCGTCAGCCGGATCCGGTTGCAGTCCGCGCAGAACGGCTCCGACACCGGGTTGATGAAGCCGATCTCGCCGGCCCCGTCGCGGAAGCGGAACACCCGTGCGGTCGCGTGCGGCTCGCGCGGCACCTCCTCGAGCGGGTGCACGCGGTCGATGATCGCGCGGATCTCGTCGCCCGTGAGGACCTGGTCCTTCGACCACGCGTGATCGCCGTCCAGCGGCATGAACTCGATGAACCGCACCTGGTACGCCGTCGAGCGGGCGAACTCGGCGAACGGGATCGCCTCCTCCTCCGTGAAGTCGCGGAGGGCGACGGCGTTCACCTTGACCGGCCGCACCTGCGGGAAGGCGCCGATCGCCTCGAGGCCGCGCAGCACCTGCGGCAGCGAGTCGCGCCGGGTTACCTGGAAGAAGCGGTCCCGCTGGAGCGAGTCGATCGACACGTTCACGCGCGTGATGCCGGCCTCGACGAGCGCGGCGGCGTCACGCTCGAGCAGGTAGGCGTTCGTGGTGAGCGAGAGATCCTCGATCCCGTTCACCCGGGCGAGCATCGACACGAGCCGCGGGAACTCGCGCCGCACCAGCGGCTCGCCCCCCGTGAGCCGGATGTCGGTCACGCCCATGGGCGCCATCACGGATACGAGCCGCTCGATCTCCTCGAAGCGCAGCACCTCGTCGCGGTCGAGCCAGGGCAGGCCGTCGGCCGGCATGCAGTACTGGCAGCGGAAGTTGCAGCGGTCCGTCACGGACACGCGGAGGTCCGAGATCACGCGGCCGTGGCCGTCCACAAGCGGTTCGAGGGTCACCGTATGGAAGGGTACCCCGCGTGGACGTGCCGATGACCGATATTCGTGCTCCCACGCGCGGGAACCGCAAGCTCGAGCGCCTGTTCGAGGCCGCGAACGCCGACCGGCGCCTCCACGCGTGGTGGTACATGCAGCAGGTCAACGCCGACCGCCGCGACATGTCGGACCACTCCTGGGTCCACATCCAGATCGTGGTCAACATCGCGCTGCGGCTGTTCCGGCTGCTGAACCGCGGCGGCGTCGAGCCCGCGATGGTCACCCAACACGGGATGAACGTCCGCGACGCCGAGGTGGTGATCGCGGCCGCGTGCCTGTTCCACGACACCGGCATGTCGATCCACCGGACGGACCACGAGCAGTACAGCCTGTTCCTCGCTTCGGACCGGATGCCGCTGCTGCTCGAGGGGATCTACGAAGACCCGGATCTGACGGTCGTGATCTCTGAGGCCCTCCACGCCGTGATCGGGCACCGCCGCGCCGGCGACCCGATGACGATCGAGGCGGGGATCGTGCGCGTGGCCGACGCGCTCGACATGGCGAGCGGCCGCTCGCGCATCCCGTTCGAGACGCGCCGCC
>JBEVKE010000074.1:0-5313 GCA_040509835.1 Thermoleophilaceae bacterium | reverse complement strand
CAGCAGGACGACGAGATGATCCAGAACGAGATCTTCGGCCCCGTCATGACCGTCCAGCGGTTCGACGACGAGGCGAAGGCGATCGAGTGGGCCAACGGCACCCGCTACGGCCTGGCCGCGTCCGTGTGGACGCGCGACGTCGGCCGCGCGCACCGGGTTGCCAACGCGATCCGCTTCGGCACGGTCTGGATCAACGACCACATCACGATGGCCACGGAGATGCCCCACGGCGGCTTCAAGCAGTCCGGCTATGGCAAGGACATGTCGAAGTACGCGCTCGAGGACTACACCATCGTCAAGCACGTGATGGTGAACCTCGAAAGCTAGGAGCTACAGGTTCCTAACGGCCTGGTTGCTCGACGCCGAGCGCCAGGCCGTCTGGTGGACCCTCCGCGACGCGGAGCACTGGCCGGAGTGGTGGCGCGGCGTGGAACGCGTGACGGTGCTCGAACCCGACGAGCGCTACCGGATCGCGTGGCGCAGCACCATTCCGTACGAGCTCGAATTCGAGTTCTCCGTGCGAGATATGGACGAGCCACGGTCGATGAGCGGCGAGGCGAGCGGGGCGCTCGCCGGGGACGGGCACTGGCGCCTGTTCGAGCAGAACGGCGTCACCGCGGTGACGTACGAGTGGAACGTGCGCACCACGAAGGCGTGGATGAACGTGATCGGCCCGGTGGCCAGACCGCTCTTCGCCTACAACCACGACGTCGTGATGCGCCGGGGCGGCGAGGGCCTCGCTCAGCGGCTCGGTTGCAACTTGTTAGCAGCAGGCTGACCTAGAGTCCCTAGAGTGGCGCCCGTGCGGCGGGTGCTGGGGCTGATGTTGATCGTGGGAGTGTGCGTATCGGGCTGCTCGTTCACCGGCGACGACGCCCAGGGCGCCCGGCACCCGAACCACGTTGACCCGAACGTCGTCCTGGTCGTCTTCGACGAGTTCGGAGGCGACATCCTGCTCGGGCCCGACGGGAGGATCGATGCCGGCCGCTTCCCGCACTTCGCCGCGCTCGCGCGCGACGGCACCTGGTTCCGCAACGCGCAGACGCGCTACGACTCCACCACCAAGGCGGTACCGCTGATCCTCGACGGGATCGCGCCGCGGCCGAAGACAGCGCCGACGGTCCGCGACCACCCGCACTCGATCTTCACCGCGCTGGGACGGGCGGGCTACCGGATCGTTCCGTCCGAGGAGGCCACCGCGATGTGCCCCGTGCGGTACTGCCGCTCCGAGCCGGCCCGGCAGCCGGCGATCATCCCGAACCTCAAGGGCGGGCGGGGCGAGCGCTTCGAGCGCTTCATCCGGTCGATCCGCGCGAGCGACCGGCCGACGTTCTGGATGAAGCACGCGCTGCTGCCGCACGGTCCGTGGGTCTATCTGCCGGACGGCCGCATGTCGCGGCCGCCTGGGGCGGAGCTCCTCCCGGGCATGCAGACGATCCCCGGCTTCTACGACGACTTCCTCCGCCACCACAACGAACAGCGCCAGCTGCTCCAGCTCGGGTTCGCGGACCGGCTGCTGGGGCGGCTGATCGCGCGCCTGAAGCGCGAGGGCATCTACGACGACACGCTGGTCGTCGTGACAGCGGACCACGGCTTCGCGTGGAAAGTGGGCGTGGACACCCGCCGCAGCGTGAGCCTCTCGAACGTGGACGAGCTCGGATCCGTGCCGATGATCGTGAAGCGGCCGGGTCAGCACTCGGGCCGCGTGAGCGGAGCGCTCGCGCAGACGCTCGACGTGACGCCGACGATCGCCGACGCGCTGAACGTGCGGCTCGGCTACCGCCCCGACGGGCGCTCGATCTTCTCGCGCACGGTCGCGGCCCGCCGAACCGTGCGGATCGTCAAGCGCGACTTCAGCTCGGTGGTGAGCCTCTCGAAGAAGCGGTGGATCGCCCGCCGCGCCGCGGTGGTCCGGCGGCGGCTGCGAGAGCTCGGCTCGGGCGACTGGCCGAGCATGTTCACGGCGTTCGGGCCGCACCGCGAGCTGATCGGCGAGCAGGTCGCGGACGTCCGGGCGGCGAGCGGAGTGCGCGCCACGCTGTCCCTGGCGCACTCGTTCAGACGGGTTCGGCGCTCGAGTGGGGTCGTTCCGTGCCAGATCGCGGGACGGATCCGCGGGTCGGGTCCCACGACCGAGCGCGACATCGCGATTGCGGTGGATGGCCGAATCGCCGCGGTTGGGCGAAGCTTCCACCTGCGTGGCGAACAGGTCGAGAGCTATTCGGTCATGGTCCCGGAGGATGCTCTCCGCGATGGCCGCAACACCGTCGAGGTGCTCCAGGTGGAGCCCGACGGTGACATGGCGATGCTGGCTCGCGGCTGAGCTGGCAGCAGCGGTCCTGCTCGCGGGCTGCACGCTGCCGGGCACCGAGGAGCAGGCGCACTCGGCCGAGAGGCGGCCGCCCGTGGTGTTCGTGGTGTTCGACGAGTTCCCGGCCGACGACCTGCTCCGGCCCGACGGCAGCATCGACGCGGACCGGTTCCCGAACTTCGCCCGGCTGGCGTCGATCTCCACCTGGTTCCCGAACGCGACCACCGTGTTCGACTCGACCTTCGGCGCGGTGCCGGCGATCCTGGACGGGCGCCTGCCGCGGCCGCGGATGGCTACGGACGTGCGGAGCCACAAGCCGAGCATCTTCCATGTGCTGGACCGGCTCGGATACGAGGTGTTCAAGGTGGAGTCGGCCTCGGCGGTCTGCCCGCCGTCCATCTGCCCGGGTGCACGCACGCGGCGCCCGGGCGTGCTGGCGCGGCTCGCCGGCGGCGGACGGCCCGCGCGCTTCCACAAATGGCTGGGCGCGATCCGGAACCGCCCGCAACCGGCGTTCTACTTCCAGCACGCGCTGATGCCGCACGAGCCGTGGATCTACCTGCCGTCTGGGCGCCAGAGCAGGCCGGCGGGCGAGGACCCGATCCCGGACCTCAACCACGACGTGGGGTTCGACGACGATGAGCTGACCGACCAGAACCACCTGCGCCACCTGCTTCAGGTCGGATATACGGACCGGCTCATCGGCGAGCTCCTGCGCCGGCTCGAGCGGACCGGGCTCCTCGAGCGCGCGCTCCTGGTCGTCACGGCCGATCACGGCTACTCGTTCCGGGTGGGCGTGAAGAGCCGCCGCCTGATCAGCGAGGACAACGTCGAGGAGATCGCGCCGGTGCCGCTGTTCGTGAAGGCGCCGGGCCAGATGGAGCGCCACGTGAACCGGGCGGCAGCGCGCAACATCGACATGCTCGCGACCATTGCCGACCTACTCGGTTCGCGCGTCTTCTACGAGCAGGACGGGCGCTCGGCATTCTCGCGGGAGGTGCGCGCCCGGCACGAGGTGGACGTGCGGACCCGCGATTTCGCGGGCGTGGTGCGGATCGAGCTGCCGGAGCTGGAAGAGCGGCGGGAATCGCGCCGGCGCGAACACGCGGAGGAGCTCGGGGAGGGCAAGGAGAGCACGCTCCTCTATGGCGACCCGTGGGCGAGCGCGTACCGGGTAGGCCCGCACCCCGAGCTGATCGGCCGTGCGGTGGGCCGGCTGGCGACAAGCGGCGCCCCGGCGGCTCGGTCTGCGCGGGCGACGGTCGCCAACCGAGAGCTCTACGAGCACGTCTCGAGAGACGCACAGGTGCTTCCGACCCGCGTGACCGGCTCGCTGCTGGGGGTTCCGGCAGGCGAGCATCGCGATCTCGCGATCGCCGTGAACGGCCGGATCCGCGCGACGTCGCGGAGCTTCGACTTCCACCGCGGCGTGCCCGAGTACTACTCGTTCCAGCTCCCCGAGACCGCCCTCCGCCCGGGCCGCAACCGGCTTCAGATCGTCGAGCTGCGCTAGCGCAACGGGTTGCGCACCCCGCTCGGGTCCTGCTTGATCGTCGCCTGCTTCCTCCGCACGTCGATCAGGTAACAGGTCCACGACCTGCGGTCGTCGGACGGGATACAGGCGCGGAAGTAGCCGTCGAACCACTTGTCCATGTCCGAGGCCTCGAGGTTGCGGCGGAGCTCGTCGGAGCCCTGGTCCTGCACGTAGGCGTAGAGCTTCTTGGCCGCGCGCTCCTTCGCCTCGGTCTCGGCCACGACCAGCGGGCGGGCGGCCAGGCCGGCCGCTGTCACGCCGACGATGGTCGCCACGAGCAGCCCGGTCCCGATCCGGTCCGTGAGCACCTCGCGTTGGGCGCGCGGCGGCGCCCCGGGCTCGGCGGCCGGGCGCCGCTTCCACATGCTCCGCGCCAGCCACGGCGCGGCCACGCCGACCAGGATCAGATTGCCGAAGGTGGCGATCAGGAGGGCGGGGATGAAATTCACCCCCTCACCGATCGGCGGGAGCACGTGCAGGATCAGCGCGTCGACGAGCGTGACGGCGATGAACGTGGGCCACATCCACGCTCCACGCAGCCGCCAGCGGATGCGGGCGGGCCAGAAGCGCTCGTCTCGAACCACTGGAGCGCAGAGTAGCCTTCGTCCCGTGGCCGAACTATGGGTGGCGCAGCTCGGAACCGTGCCCTACCGGGACGGCGTGGACCTGCAGGAGACCCTCCGCGAGCGCCGTCAGGCCGGCGAGATCCCGGACGTCCTGCTGGTGCTGGAGCACCCGCCCGTGTACACGAAGGGCAGGCGCTCGGAGCCGGGCGACCTGCCGATGGGCGAGGACTGGTACCGCGCGCAGGGCATCGACGTCCTCGACACCGACCGTGGCGGCCGCGTGACGTACCACGGCCCCGGCCAGCTCGTGGCCTACCCGATCATGGAGGTGGAGCGGGTGGCCGACTTCGTCCACACGATGGAGGGGGCCATCGTGGCGGCCCTCGGCGACGAGGGGATCGAGGCAGAGCCGCGCGACACGCCGTTCACCGGCGTGTGGGTGGGCGACTTGAAGATCGCGTCGATCGGCGTGCGCGTGTCGGGCGGCGTGTCCACCCACGGGCTTGCGGTCAATGTGGACAACGACCTTCAGCCGTTCGGGTGGATCGTGCCGTGCGGGATCGACCACGTGACGGTCACGTCCGTGTCGAAGGAGACCGGGACCCGCCGCTCGCTCCCGTGTTTCCGCAAGCGGATGGCGTGGCGGTTCGCGGAGGCGTTCGGGATGCGGCAGCGGCTCGTGTCGGAGCGCCGCGTGCTGGAGCGCCCGCGGGTGGCGGCGTGAGCACCCGCTCGCGCGCCAACCCGGGCGGCGCGAAGGTGCTCGAGCTGATGGGCGAGGTGCGCCCGTTCCGCGAGCGCAAGCCGGCCTGGTTCAAGCGGCCCGCGCCGGGCGGCACCGCGTATCGCGAGCTGCGCGGCATGATCGAGAGCGAGGGGCTGCACACGGTGTGCCAGGAGGC